>DATMBL010000166.1:0-5593 GCA_035559295.1 Candidatus Eiseniibacteriota bacterium | reverse complement strand
ACCGCCACCCACATCGCTCTTTGCTCTTCGCGTCTGCGCTTTCCCATCGCCATGAAAAACACTTTAGTACGAATCATTTTCCCTGTCGATCTCTTGCCACCCTCTCTCACCCACCCCTTGCGTGACTTTCACCACGGGCGGTTAGCAGCCGGCCAGTTGATCTGGCGATCCTCTTTCTGTTTGTGGCGGTCATTGAGATACTGGCGCAACACTTCGAGTGGATTCCGCTTTCCAAGGAACTCCCACCAGCCAGGAGATTCGAACCTAGCTGCCTTGAGGGAGAGTCGATCTTGGGTTCTTAGAAGATTTCCTAGCCAATACGTGTCGGTACCTACCGGACGTGCGTACGGTGACCTGCGCCGAGGCGTAGCTGAGTACGCAAGGGAAAGGGGTAGCCCGGGGAAGCCGTAGCCAAAGAGCCGAGCCGCAATAAAATAAAAATCTGGCAGGAAAGGTCTGTGAGCCGTGCTCAGTTCATCAGCGAAATTGCAGAACAGTTGCACCCCGCTGTAGGCATTTTCGATAGCAGCAAGTAAAGCACCTACGTCTTCAACTAGGACTTCAGTGTTGCCGTATACTCGAATTATCGCGTTTTCATCTGTTGCCATGGGAGATTCTATCTTGATGTCTAAGGCCTGGCTGAGTCGTTAATCCCGTCCCGCTGTTCGTGGTCCGCATCAACTTTCATCTGCCGAAAGCTGGAGCGACTGGTAAATTGCCCGCGGGTCGTCGGGCTGCAATGCCCAGCGATAAGCCGGATGAATCTCCCAGTCAAATCCGAAATCTGCGAAATCGCTCGACAAATACCGGTTCTCCTCGAAGTACTTTCGAACGATACCGTTCGGTGTTTCCTTTCGAGCTGTTAGGAAATTAATCTTGTACATGAAGGCCGCCAAATCCTTTGTTGAGGCAACCCTTCCGGTTGCGAAGCGGAACTCACCAGTCTGCATGGCATTCGAGATCTTCGATAGCAGGCCCGCCGTAGTGTAGACATAACCCTCCTTTGCAGTCCGCTCCCTTCGGCTTGGCTTCATGTTCGTCAGCAATCTTTCTATGTCAGGCAGCTCTGACCGGAATTCGTTGATGGTATCTTGAACCCGACCTTGCGAGTACTCCTCAAATATCGCCGTCAGGTTCTGCGTAGTGATCTGGGTCGATCGCTCCTGCTGCGCATTCCGCGCCGCTAAGGTGCATAACTTGATCAGGTCGCGCGGCCGACGCCGAATCAAGGACATGAGTACCCGATACATGGGAGCTTTGGCCCAGTGCCCGAGGCCGCTGAAGCGCTTCTCAAATACCAGATTGAGATACCGGGCAAGCTGCGACTGCGGCGTTCGAAGAAGGAGTCGTTCGTCAACCGAACGTCCAAAGAAGGTCTCCAGACGCTTGACGAGTACGACAAAGATTTCATGATTTGTCCAGGCTTGCCACACGACTGAGCCCTCAATCTTATCAGTGGACTCATCCGAGGTACGAACCAGATAATAAACGTCTGAGCGGAGACTTATCCGAAAGTGTAGCCCACGATCTTCTCTTGCCATGTCCCTGACAGCATTGAGTAGCGCCGAGATGCGTTGAACGTCCGTCCGGCGGCCTTGCCAGCCACGGTCGAGGTCATCAATATAAACGGTTATTTTCCCGGTTTTCAAAAAGTGGTCCACAAGAAGCTTCTTCGCCGGCGTCTGTTCTACCTGAACAGCCTTCGAAAAGGTTTCACGGAGAATATCTACAAGATTCCCACCCAATCGCTTGAGTCGTGCCGGAACGTCGGTTGATTCCATGCCAAAAGAATTGAGAATTTTCTTCGCTAGAATTTCCAAAAGACCATCTTTCCAATTTCGGATCGTGGCTAAAAAGTCGCTCGTGTCGGTTGCAAGTCCGGCGATGTCGTCGGGCTTCACGAGAATAGTGAGACGATGCGCGTCGGTTTCTTCCCGCATGGCAACCTGAAAGAGAGCTGACTTGCCTATTCCTTTATGCCCAACAAGGATTCGAAGTGGTAAGTCTGTAACAACTTGATCATACGTAGAAGTTTTAAAGTAGTACTCGCGAAGCCGTTGCGGATCCTCATCCTCGGCGGCTTCATGGCCAAAGAGACCCTGAATTTGTAGTTCGGAGAAGCTCAATTGGTCCATCTTTTACCTCCACCGACGAGAAAGCCCCTGTTTGCGGGTCAACCGAGGAATCCGACGGTCCCAGGCTAACGCCAAAGGCTCGACTAAATTCGCATATCATTGCAAAGATATAAATGCAAGATAATCTTGTTTATAGTCTATACTGGTACTAGCCCCAAAGGTTGCCCATGAGAAAGGCCATGAACTTCGGATGCTTGCGGGCGAAGACGGGGAAGGTGGAGAGGATGTATTCGACATCGTCGGCGGTGAGGCCGTAGGCCTGGGCGACGGCTTGGTTGGCGCGCCAGACGGCTTCGAAATAGCGCTCGTCCCGGTCGGCCGGCTCGGCACCGCCTGCCGACATGGTCTCGACGGCGGGGATCGCTCGGCAGTCGGCCACCGGCGGGACAGCGACGCGGGAAACTACATGGTTGTCTAAGTTTGCTCCACCCGCTCCACCTCCACGGATACGCACCAAGTAGTCGAATAAAAATGTGTTCAGGATCGTGCATGCAAGGTCAGGAGCAAGGGTTTTCTGAAGGCTAACCAGGGTCAACTTATGTCCGCACACTGACTGGGCGGGAATCACAGCCGCAATCATGGTTCGCTCATTACCAACGTTTGCCACGTTTCGGAAGGCAAGTTTTGGTTCCCGTTCTGGATATGATCTGTACTTCTTCTCGCATTTCTCCAGTGATAGCCAGCGCTCTATCGGTTCTACGTCAACGAGGAACTGGTGGACCTTCTTGCCCTCGTACAGCGGCCAAAACCCTTTTTCGGCCATCGCGGCGCGGATGTCGGGCCAGGCGGCGGGGTCGTAGTAGGGCGGCTCATTCGTGGTGCCGGGAACAGGACCGAGAATCTGGCGAGGGTTGTAGAGCTTGTTTGTGCGCGGATCGGTCCAGAGGTCGCGGTCGTTGGTCATGTGGAACTCGGTGTAGAACTTCGCGTTCCAGGTATCGGGACCCTGCGCGCCGAGTAGAGGTCGCGGCGTTTGTCCGGGGAGCAGGCCGTACATCTTGAGCACCAGCTCGCGGTCGCGCTCGGAGCGGTATTCGAGAAACGCGAGGGTGCCGGGCGAGAGCCGCTCGATCTCGGAGCGGCGGACGAGCACCTCCACGCCCGCGGGTGGTTCGGACTCGAGCTCGGCAAGATCGTGGCGCATGAAGGCGGCGCGGAATTCATTGTCGGCTTCGGGCGCTGCCGACTTCTCGGCCACGAGGCAGACAAATTTGTAGCGCGAGTCGATGGCGAAAATCTTCTGCCGGTTTTCGAAGCCGTAGAACCGCTCGATTTTCATCTCGTCCAGCAGGAGATGCCTGAGGCCCGTGCAGCCCTCGTTGTTGTAGAGGGCACTCGGCACGAGCATCCCGAGTCGTCCGCCCGGCCTGAGCACATGATGGGCGCGCTCGACAAAAAACTTGAACAGATCGGGGTCGCCGCCGGTGCTCCTGCCGTCGATCTCCCAATCCACATAGCGGTAATCGCCGCCGCCTTTTAAGCATGTTGCCAGCGTCCTGAGCCGGTCCGAGTATCGATCGAATTCAGCGGACAATTCAGGATGCAGAGTATGCAGCTCGCGGATTCGGGCGTCGAGTTCGCCGCCTGCGTAGGCGCGGATCAAGACGTCGGCCCGTCCATAGAATTCCTTGCGGTCGGGTTTGATCTTCTCCCAGGGAGGGTTGCCGAGAACGCAATCGAAGCCACCGCCTGTCTGCCCGCCAGGCAGGTCAGCGAAGACTTCGGGATATTCCAGCTCCCGGTGAAAGAAGCGCTCGCGGTCGCGTATCCGCTCGAACTCTTCCCACCAGGGTTGTGAGCGCGCGTCGGCTTCGAGATCGGTTGACGACATGAGCCTCGGAAATGCGCCCCAGATCGCCGGCACAAAAGCCGCCGCAGAGCGCAGGTCGAGCAGCAGGCGGGCGGTCTCGGTTGCCTGTTCCGCGCGCCGCAATCGGTCCTCCTTGTAGGCGTATTCGTCGGGGGTGTCGGCGCGTATCTCGGGCGGCAGAGGCGCGTCGATGAGCTTGCGCTCTTCCAACGCGGCTTCTAGGCGTTTATGTAGCTCCGCTTCGAAGAGGCCGCGCGTTTGGCGATCGGAAGACTTGCCGAACTTCGGGTGCGGCGGGCGGTCGTAGTTGGAAAGCGAGCTGCCAAGAAGCGAATTGCCGCAGCGGATGTGATGGGCGAAGAACGAAAGCGGGCGGTCGCCGGCGAGCGATTCGATCCAGAGCGCGACTTGCGCGAGCTGCACTGCCGCGGGGTTGAGATCTACGCCATAGAGGCAGTGCTCGACGATGCGCCGCTTGCACCAGGCGGGACCTTCTTCTTCCCACCGCGCACGGATCTCCGGAGAAAGTTTTCGATCAGGATAAAAAGCCGTAGGCGGATCGCCGTTACCTTCGCGCCAGTAGGCTTCGAAGAGCCGTTGGCCGAGGAAGCGCGCAGCGCCGACCAGGAAGTGGGCGGAGCCGCAGGCAAGATCGATTACGCGCAAGCGCTCGATCTCGGCGCTCGACTTTCCTTCGACCAGCGGGGCTAGAGCTTCGCGGACGAGATAATCGACGATCTCGCTTGGCGTGTAATAGGAACCACTGGCCTTGCGGGCCGACCCGGGCTTGAAGAAAAACTCGCCCGCTTCCAGGCGGCGGGTGAGCTTGAGCATGGCTCCTTTCTTTACTCCCTTTTCGGTCTCTTCCTCCTCTTCGCCGCTCTCCTCTTCTGATACCTCTACTTCATCGTCTTCGCTTTCCTCTTCATCCTCCGGCGCCGCATCAGGATGAACGGCCGCAGCTTCCGTCCCTTCGACGATGGCGGCATCGCCCGCAACTCCCAGCGATTTGCTCTCGACCAGGCGCACGAGCTCAGAGGGGGCGAGAACGAAATCGCGTCCGGCAACCCGGCAGCCGATGAGCGTCTCTCGCGCTTCTTCGGGCTCGTATTCGAGGAGGCCCTGATAGACGTTGCCCAGGTGTTCGATGTCGAGCTCGCGGAACGATACCCGCTCGCGCCCGACGCCGCGCCTGGGGCGCGCCGTCGCCAGCGCAAGAAGCACCGCCGCGGTCGCGCGGTCGTCGAGCTTGAGCCGGCTCAGCAACCGGCCTTCCGGCGTCTCCTCGCTAAAGAGCCGCCCGCCGCGCGGCGGGATATTCTCCAGCTCCGGCAAATGGGGCGCGATGCCTTCGTTGAAGATGCGAAAAAGCGCCAGCAGATGCGCCCAGAGGCCGTAGCGATTTGCCGGAAGATTTTCAACCGGCGCGCGCAGAAGCCGCGTGACGATGCCATCGAGCGAATAGTTTTTTTGATAGAACTGATGGCGGATCAGCCTTTCGTCGCGCGCCTCGGCGTAAAGGATAAAAAGCAGGCGATAGAGCGCCAAAAAGCCGGCCTCGCGAAGGGCCGCAAGCGAAGGCGGCGGAGTAAAAGCTTCGTCGCGCGCCCGCGCGTCGGCGAGAAAACCGCCGACGATCCGCTCGGCC
>DATMBL010000165.1:0-8890 GCA_035559295.1 Candidatus Eiseniibacteriota bacterium | reverse complement strand
CCGCCGCAACGCTTTGTCCGTAACGTTTAAACAGCCGCTCGAGCGCCGGCGCGTCATTGTAGTCGCTCACGAGCGTTTCCGCTGCAAAGCTCGGCGGCACGCCGGGGCTCTCGGGCAGTCCCAGCGTCGCCACGCCGGATCCGGCGCGCGCCAGCAAACCGTCGGCGTGCCCGTGATAACAGCCGTCGAACTTGACGATTCGGGTTCTCCCGGTAACCGCACGCGCGAGGCGCAACGCGCTCATCGCCGCTTCGGTCCCCGACACGACCAGACGGAGCTTTTCAATCGAGGGCATCAGCTTGGAAACCAACGCCGCCAGCTCGACCTCCGCCGCTGTCGGAGCACCGAACGTCGTACCGCGGGCAGCCGCCTTCTGTACCGCCTGAACCACGCGCGGATGCGCGTGGCCGAGAATCAGAGGCCCCCATGAGCCGACAAAGTCGATGTAACTGCGACCGTCGACATCGATGATTTTCGCACCGGCGCCGCGATCGATGAAAAGCGGTTGCCCGCCGACGGCTTTCCAAGCGCGCACCGGACTGTTCACGCCACCGGGAATTTTTCGTGCCGCTGCGCGATAAAGCCGCTTTGATCGTCCGACTTTCATCGGGTGCTGTCTCGTAACATCGGCGTGCCGACGTGTCAAGAAAGCGTCGCGACAGCGAAAAATTTTTCGTGAAAAATTTTTCTTGAAAACAAAAATGAAAAGGATTATGACATGCGCTTCGGATTACAGCCGCAGCCGAATTTGCGTTGCACGATTCTCGTTGTAGGTTTTCGACGGTGATGGCGCCCGGGGCATTGCCGTGAGGTTGCTGCGCACGGCGGGCGTGGCGTCAAACGACCCGCTTCAACGCTTCGAAGGCTCGACTTTTGGACTTATCCACAGCTGTGGATAAAGCTGTTCGTAACTCAACGGTATCTCCTTTCACGTATTCGCCGATTTAGGTGCATAGCGTATGGCTGGTTTGTGGGAAACGGCTCTCGGTGTGTTACTCGAGCGCGTCGGCAAGCAAAACTTCGACACGTGGATCAAGCCGATGCGGCTGCGCGCGCTCAACGACAACGATGTCCGGCTCGAAGTGCCGAATAAGTTCTTCCGCGACTGGATCAGCGAACATTACCTTGCGGAGATCGGCGCAGCCCTTGAATCGCTCGCGGACCGGCCGCTAAAAATCTCGCTCGCGATCAATCCGCAGCTGCAAGGCAAGAACCCGGCGACCAAGAACGAGACGCGCGCCGATAGAGAGCTCAAGGCAACGCAGCGGCCGAACAACCTGGTCGCCAAGTACACGTTTGAAAACTTTGTGGTGGGCACGAGCAACCAATTCGCCCACGCGGCTTCCATTGCGGTGGCGAGCCAGCCCGGCGAGCACTACAATCCGCTGTTCATCTACGGCGGCGTCGGTTTGGGAAAAACGCATTTAGCCAACGCCATCGGTCATCGCGCCGTCGCGAAAAGCCCCGGCCTTAAAGTGTTTTACCTGAGCTCCGAATCGTTCATGAACGAGCTGATCGCGTCCTTGCGAAGAGACAAAATGGACGAGTTCAAGACGAAATTCCGCAACATCGATATTCTCATCCTGGATGACGTGCAATTCATCGCGGGCAAGGAACGCACGCAAGAGGAATTCTTCCACACGTTCAATTCGCTCTACGAATCGCACAAGCAGATCGTCATCACCTCGGACAAGTTCCCAAAGGAAATTCCCGGCTTGGAGGATCGGCTGCGCAATCGGTTCGAGTGGGGTCTGATCGCGGACATCCAGCCGCCGGACATGGAAACCCGGGTGGCCATCCTCGAGAAAAAGGCCGAAGCCGAGGGCCTTAAATTGCCGCACGAAGTGGCCATGTTTCTCGCTTCGAACATCGACTCCAACGTGAGGGAGCTCGAAGGTTCCCTCACCCGGCTCGGCGCCTTCTCCTCTCTCACGAAAGCTCCGATCACCATCGAACTCGCGAACGATGTCTTGCGCAACACGTTGAAGACCTCGCACAAGGAAATTACCGTGGAAAGCATTCAGAAAACGATCTGCGACTATTACAACATCAAACTCAACGACCTCAAAGCCAAGAGGCGAACGAAAAATGTCGCCATTCCCCGGCAGGTGGCGATGTACCTTTGCCGCAAGTATACGGAAACGTCTTTTCCGGCGATCGGCGATAAATTCGGCGGCCGCGATCACTCTACCGTGATCCACGCCGCCAAGGCGATCGAAAAGAAGTTGCGTGAAGACCCGCTCATGCAGACCACGATCGAAAAGTTGGAAAAAAACCTCAACGTCAAAAAATAGCTGTGGACAACCTGTGCTGCGACCCTGGATCAGCTGTGCATAACGAGGGGACCACGCCCGACGTTTGCGTCCAGAACGGAAGAGCGGTAACTGCATCCGTCCTGAACCCACAAGGTAAGCGGCCGGTCTCGGGAAGGTTTTTTGGTTATGCGGCTTATTCACAGCCTCTATTGCTACTCCTATTCCGATTTATATATAGGGAAGGGAGAGTAGTGCGGAGGAGCTATGGAAATTGAGGCGCAGCGCGGCGATCTCTTAGCCGCGCTGTACTGGACACAGAGCATTGTCGAACGCCGGAACACGATGCCGATTCTCGCGAACGTTCTGCTCGAAGCGCAGAAGGCAAAGCTCAAAGTGACGGCAACCGATCTCGAGGTGGGCGTTCGCGCCAGCGCGGAGAGCGAGGTTATAAGTGAGGGCAGCGTTACGGTCAATGCGAAAAAACTCTACGAGATCATCCGCGAGGTGCCGGACGAGCGCGTCCATTTGAAGCGGCTCGAAAACGACTGGGTCGAGGTGCGGAGCGGCAAATCGGTTTTCAAAATCGTCGGTCTCGATGCTCGGGAGTTTCCGCAGTTTCCGAAGATCGAGACGCGGCATTTGGCTTCGCTGCCGGGTTCGGCCATTCGGGGGATGATCGAACGGACGATCTTTGCGGTTTCGACGGACGAGACGCGTTACAGCCTGAACGGGGTTTTTCTCGAGCAAGGAAATGACGGCAACGTCAGAATGGTTGCAACCGACGGCCACCGCCTCGCGTACGACGAAAGGTCACTGGGCTCTCTCGGGTTGAGCAAAGGCGTGATTTTGCCGCGCAAAGGTTTGGCGGAACTGAAAAAAATGCTCGAAAACGCCGACGACGAGGTGGTGGGGATCGGCTTCAGAGAGAACATGGGACTGGTGGTCAAGGACCGCGTCGAACTGTTCATGCGGCTCATCGACGGCGATTTTCCCGATTACACGAAGGTGGTGCCGAAGGGGAATCCCAACATTGCGAAGGTCGGCCATGCAGATTTTCTCCAGGCGCTCAGACGCGTATCGATCCTTTCGAGCGAGCGCTATAAGGGAGTGAAGATGGAGTTCGGCACCGGGAAAGTGTCGGTTTCCGCGAACAACCCGGACCTCGGCGAGGCTGCTGAAGAAGTTGAAATCGAGTACCATGGTCACCCGCTCACGATAGGGTTTAACGCCCGCTACATTATTGATGCTTTAAGCGTGCTTCGAAGCGAAGGCGAAGTCGATCTCGAGCTCAAGGACGAGCTTAGCCCGAGCGTTATCCGGCAACCGGGAAACGAGGGTTATCTCTACGTGCTGATGCCGATGCGGCTCTAGTCCGGCCTTGGCCGCGCGACGCCGGTGTTTTTCCTCAGGCTAACTCCCGTATTGTTGATCGAGCGCGTATTTTTTCTCGAGTCCGACGATCGCGTTGAATTCTTCGAACGGCATGAGCTTGTGCAAAATCGCGTGGGTGGATCCCTGGTTGCGAAGCGTACCGTAGACTTCGGTCAAACACTGCGCGACGGCGTAGAGCGGCGCGAGCGGCCAAACTACGAGATCGAATCCAAGTTCATGGAGTTCCTCGGGTGTCATGAGCGGCGTCACGCCGCGCTCGAGCATATTGGCGACCAGCGGGCCGGGTACGTTGCGCGCGATTTCTTTCATCTCCTCGCGGCTCTCGGGCGCCTCGATAAAGACGGCGTCCGCGCCCGCCTGTTTAAAAGCCTGTCCACGCCTGATGGCTTCCTCGAGGCCGAGCGACTGGCGCGCGTCGGTGCGCGCAACGATGTAGAAGTCCCTTTTTGCCCTCGTCGCCAAAGCGGCCCGAAGTTTCTTTAAGTATTCGTCGAGCGGGATCACCTGCTTGCCCTTCATGTGACCGCAGCGCTTTGGCCAAACCTGGTCTTCGAGGAACATGCCTGCAGCGCCCGCGCGCGTCAGTTCCTCGACGGTGCGGATGACGTTGATCGCGTTGCCGTAGCCGGTATCGGCATCGACGATGACCGGGATATCGGTGACCGCGCAGACGCGTCGAGCGGCGGAGAGCATTTCGGTCTGCGTGAGCAGACCGAAATCGGGCTCGCCCAGGAGGGTCGCCGACAGGCTGTAGCCGGTGATGAAGATCACTTCGAACCCGGCCCGGCTTGCGATCTTCGCGCTGAGCGCGTCGAAAACACCGGGCATGAGGATGCGGCGCTGTTCCTCAAGATGGCGGCGGATCCTTTCGGCTTTTTCCATAGCGTTTCCTTCCGAGCGTTGTAGAGCGAGCCATTGCGGGCGACCATGGGCCCAGCGGCCCAGAAGCCCAAAACACTCAGCGCCGCGGGCCTCGACCGAAGCCCCGACCCTGCGGATGCGCTTCCGGTTTGGGCGCGGCGCGCAACAGCTTGGCGGGTTTTATTCCCAGCACGTCGCTGCCGTAACGGGATTTGTCCAGATGGTCATAGCGCGCCTTGATTTTCTGACGAATTTGATGGCGGACCGCGGCATCGGTTCGTGCGGCCGTCAGGTGTTCCATATCGAGCGATACGTCCGCGTGCAGGCCGCGCGCCGTCATACGCAGGTGGAAACGGGAGCCCTCGCCTTCGCGAGCGCTATAGTCGATTCTCTTATCGATGCTGCGAATGATTTCACGCAGCAACCGCTCCTCTTCTTGGTAGAGCCCTTTGCCAAACACGCGTGTTTCCTCCCCTCGGTCTCCGGAGTCATGGCCTGAGGCTCCTAGGTAGCGCGTGACTGGAAAGGACGGCGGGAACGTAGGCGGTCAGGCCGCAAGAAATCTACGCCATCGCCTTCGGAAGTGCAACGAGCGGCCGCGCTACTTGACTTCAGTCGGGGCAAAGAGCTCATCGATTGACAGGGTCCTCGGAATCAACCCTTGCTTGAGCGAATACCCCATGAGGGTCTCGAGGTTGCGACGGTTTTCGTTGCCGAGACCGTAGCGCCACGGATCGGTTCCGAGCAGCTCTTCCTGTTCCTCCAGCGCATGGCGGAACCATGCCAGCGGAACGATGCGCGGGTTCTGCATACGCTGGTAAGCGATGAGCTTCGAGCGTTCAAAGGCTTCGAAAAGGTTGATTGGAACCCATGGATGACGGTCCACGATCTCCTGGCGGATCGCGGTGGTGTGCATGATCGGAAAGATTCCCGTTCGCCGGTAGTAGTCGATTTCCAGGTCTTTGTAGTTGGGGAACAAGCGCGTGACGCGCGGGTCCTTGTCGAGCACGGGCTGAATGATCTCCGGGTGGATGACGGCCTGGAGTTCGCCATCGAGCAGCATGCGCTCGACGCTTTGACCGGGCGGGATGCGCTCGAGCGCGAGATCGGCCGGAGGCGTGAACTCGACTTCTTCTTCGTCTTGCTTGTACCAGCGAATCTCCCGGTGCGGCACCTGATATTCGTGCTCGAGAATGCCGCGGATCCACAGGTTGGCGGTTGCCGAGAAGTTTCTCAGACCAACCTTTCGGCCGATGAGATCCGCCGGTCGCGCGATCCCGCTCGCGGCGTTCAAAAACACGAAACCGTGGCGGAAACGACGATGGAGGAAAACCGGGATCGCGGTAAACGGCAAGCCCTTGGTTCGGGCGATCATGTAGTTCGACATCGACAACTCGGCGACATCGAACTCGCGGTTTCGCAACATGCGCCAGTGGCGCACATCGGAGGTCATATCGGTCAAGACCGTCAACTCGATGCCGTCCGGTGTAACGACGCCTTCCTTGAGCGCGCGAATGATTTCGTAATCTCCACAAGCCAGCGTCAGACGAAGCTTGACACCCATGCGGCGTATGTAACACGGTTGACGGGGTTTGCCAACTCGTTAATCGCGCAACGCGTGCGGTTTACGAGGCGTTTGTCTTGCGCATCTTTTCGGCGCGCCGGACGAAGTACCGCCACATCGAGTCCAAGCGCTGGGGCGTGTAAATTTGCTCGTATTTGATCGCCGCCTCCTCGTCGCTCGTCCACGACGGCTCGCCCGAGGCGGTGGCGAGCAGCTGGATGCGCGCGGCTTTCTCGAGAAAAACCGCGTAGAGAGTAGCGACTTCGATGCTCGGGCCAACCACGGTGGAACCGTGATTCTTCATCAAAACGCCCCGGTACGGGCCAAGGCACTTGGCGACTTCGCGCCCCAGTTCCGGGGTTCTAATGAGCGCGGTCGTCGAGTCGAAGAGCGGCAAGCCGTCATAAAAGATATTGCCTTCGTGGCTGATCGGCCGCAGCCTCTGGTTGAGCGCGCCAAGCGCGACGGCGTACGGCGGATGGGAGTGAACGACGCAATTCACGTCGGGACGGGCTTTGTATATTTCGGTATGAATGAAAACTTCCGAGTGACGTTCGTGCTTGCCGGCGACCTTGTTGCCGTCGAGATCGACTTCGATGATATGCTGCGGGCGGATTTCCTCGAAGCCAAAGCTATGGGGCTTCATGAGGATGCGGTCTTTTCCGGGGATGCGCACCGAAACGTGCCCGAGAATGTTATCCCAGTGCCCCTCGTAAGCCAGGATGTTGCAGGCATAGGCGAGTCTCTCTTTGAGGTCTTTGATTTCCATGATCGCTCCGGTAGATCTGCGGCCCTGCCGGCTAGCTCGGGGCGCGCAAACGGAATCGCTGGATCTTACCCGTGACCGTCTTGGGGAGATCGTCGACGAACTCGACCCAGCGAGGGTATTTGTACGGCGCGAGCTTGCTCTTGACCAGCGACTGGAGTTCGATTTTGAGTGCGTCGCTCGGTCGGAATTCGCTCTTCAGCAAGACGTAGGCTTTGGGCTTGGCCAAACCGTCCGCATCGAGGTCGCCGACGACCGCGGCCTCCAGGACTGCGGGGTGCTCGAGCAGGGTGTTTTCGATCTCGATCGGCGACACCCACAGCCCGCCGACCTTGAGCATGTCATCCGAACGGCCACAGTACCAGTAGTATCCTTCGGCGTCTCGATAGTAGGTATCGCCCGTCTTGAGCCACTCGCCGAGCATGGTCTTCTTGGTTTGCTCGTGCTTGTTCCAATAATAGGGGGCGGTAGCGTCTCCTTTGACTAGCAAATTGCCGACCTCCCCGGCCGCCACTTCAAGTCCCTGATCATCGACGATCTTCGCCTCGAACGCAGGCGTGACCTCGCCGCTACTGCCGGGTTTGGCCCGTCCCGGGCGATTCGCCAGGAAATCGTGCGTCGCTTCGGTCGAGCCAACGACGTCGAGCAGCTCCACGCCGAAGCGGTCCCTCCACTGATGGAACAGGGCCGGCGGCAGTGGCTCTCCCGAGGAGAGACAGATCCGGAGCGAGCTCAAGTCATAGTGCTTTTCCACCCGCAAGAGGCGGGCGTAAAGCGTCGGGACGGAAAAAAAGAACGTCGGCCGATACCGCTCGATCACCTGCAGCGTTTTTTCCGGCTCCGGACGTTCGGGCCAGAGGACGCTGGCCGCGCCGAAGCGGAAGGGGAAGTAGAGCGAGTTACCGAGCCCGTAGGCGAAAAACAACTTGGACGCGGAAAAACAGATATCGTTCTCGTTCATGCCCAGCACCGGCTTGACGAACAGGTCGGTGATCGTGATCATGTCATGCTGCAGGTGCACGGCGCCCTTCGGCGGTCCGGTGCTGCCGGAGGTATACCCCCAGAAGCAGACATCGTCGCGACTCGTCGGTTCGGGGGCGAGTTGGTCTGAAGCTCGGTCGAGGAGCGTCTCGAAGGGAGCCGCCCGGCCGGTTCGTTCGCCGACGCCGATGCAGTGCTTGAGGTAGCGAGCATCGCCAGCGACTTTTTCGATTTCGGGAAGGATCGATTCGTGCGCGATCACCACCCGCGCCCTGCTGTCCTGCAGCAAGTAGGCGTAGTCGCGCGCCGACATCCACGGGTTCGTCGGTATCGGTACCGCGCCAATTTTGATCGCCCCGAAAAAGCCATAGGCGAACTCCGGGCAGTCCGGCAGCACCAGTAAAACCCGCTGCTCGATCTCGACCCCGAGCTCGCGCAGGGCGTTACCGGTACGGTTGACTCGTTCGAATAGCTCCTGGTAGGTGATGGCGCGGTCTTGGTAGTAGATCGCTGTTCGCAGGCCGCGCCCGCGAGCGATGTTTTCGTCGATAAAGGTCGTGGCCGCGTTGTATGTCTCGGGCAATTCGACGCGCATGGAAGCTGAGGATCGAGGCTGGAGGATTGACGACTGACCGAACAGCGCTATCTTCTATCCGCGATTCGTTATTCGCCCGCAATCATCTCGGACTGCGTCTCGGTAGCGATCACCACGGATTTTGAATCGGTATAGTGCTCGATCGCCTCCTCGCCGTGTTCCTTACCGAGGCCGCTCTGCTTGACCCCGCCGAACGGCAGCTCATCGTAAATGATCTGCGCCGAGTTAATCCAGGTGTAACCCGCCTCGATTCTTTCGGCGCCGGCCATCGCGCGGTTGATGTCACGGGTCCAAATCGAAGACCCCAGCCCAAAAATCGAGTTGTTCGCCTGTTCGATGGCATGATCGAGGTTTTTCACGCGCACGATCGGCAGCGCCGGGCCGAAACACTCTTCCTGGAGGAGACGCGAAGCGGGATCGACGTTGGTCACCAAAGTCGGCTGCAGGTAAAACCCCTTGTCATACTCTTCCCCCTT
>DATMBL010000164.1:0-3654 GCA_035559295.1 Candidatus Eiseniibacteriota bacterium | reverse complement strand
CATTACCTCCCAGGATCTCGTCACTGCGATCATCACGGAAAAGGGAGTCATCACGCCGCCTTTTCAACAAAACATTCGCGCGCATGTTGCCCATTCGTAAAAAAGACGAGCTGGAAGCGTTTTTCCATGAAAGTGGGAAACCGCGGGCCGGCTGGCGCATCGGGACCGAATACGAAAAGGTCGGCATCGACCGCTCGACCGGCAAGGCGATTCCGTACTCGGGCCGCCGCGGCGTCGAAGCGATCCTGCGCGAGCTGATCGAGAGGTACGGCTGGGAACCCGAGGAGCAAGACGGCCACATCATCGCGCTCAAGCGCGGCACGATCGAAATTCATCTCGAACCGGGCGGTCAAATCGAGCTGAGCGGCGAGCCATGCGAGACTATCCACTGCACATCGGCCGAGTTCACCCAGCACATCCGCGAGCTGATCGAAGTTACCGAACCCCTGGAGGTCGTCTTCCTGGGTCTCGGCATGCAACCCGTCAGCACGCCGGCCGAGATCGAATGGGTGCCCAAGAAGCGCTACCGGATCATGGCGCCCTACATGGCGAAGGTCGGAAGCCTCGGCCATCGCATGATGAAGCAAACCGCCACGGTTCAGGCGAACATCGATTTCGGCGACGAGCGCGATGCGATGGCGAAGTTCCGTGCCGGCATGGGCCTCAGCCCGTTGATCATTGCGATGTTCGCCAACTCGCCGATCTGCGACGGCGAGCTCACCGAGTACCGCAGCATGCGCGAGCATATCTGGACCGACACGGACAGGGCGCGCAGCGGGCTGCTGCGGTTCGCCTTCTTGCCCGAAGTTTCCTTTGCGCACTACGTCGAATATGCCCTCGACGTGCCGATGTACTTCATCATTCGAAACGGTGATTACGTCGATATGACGGAGGTCACGTTCCGCCAATTCATGGCGCGCGGCCACAAAGGCCATCATGCGACCATCGAGGATTGGGGCCATCATCTGACGACGCTTTTTCCCGAAACCCGGATCAAGCGCTATATCGAGATTCGCTCCGCCGACAGCCAGCCGCCGGAATTGATGCCCGCGCTGCCCGCGCTGATCAAAGGCGCTTTCTATGACTCGGATTGCCTGCAGGCCGCGTGGGACCTCGTCAAAGATTGGAGCTGGGAAGAAAGAATGGAGGCATACCTCGATTCTCATCGAAGCGCGCTGGCTGCGCGGGTGCGCCGCCATCCGCTCTCCGAATACGCCAAGGAGCTGTTTCAGATCGCGTGGGAGGGCTTGCGCCGCCAACGGGCGCTCAATCAAAACGGCGACGACGAAACGATCTATTTGATCCCGCTGAAGGATCTGCTCTTTCAAGGGAAATGCCCGGCCGACGTTCTGGTCGAAAAATGGCAAGGCGAGCTGCAGCAGGATATCAAGCGCCTGATCGCGTACAGCGCCTACAAGCTCCCGTAAATTGCGGCAACGAGTCGCTTGTGCCCCAACCGCGTAAGGTAGCCGGCGAGATCGCGTCCCGGGTGAGCCGTAAAGCGCTTGAGACGCGTCGCCTTCAGGCGCCCGATCCGACGATAGCTCGCCTCGATGCGCGCGCGCAGCGACGGGCTTTTTTCCGCTTCGCTTAAGAGAGTATCGAATGCGGCCGCCGCGGCGGCCGGATGATGGCCATAGATCAAAACGTCAATCCCGGCCGCGACCGCGAGCACTGCGGCTTCGTCGCGCGCATAGTTTGCCGCGACCGCTTTCATTTCCATGTCGTCGCTGAAAACGACTCCATCATAGCCGAGTTCCTGGCGCAGGATTCGAGTAAGGATTTCGGTGGAGAGGGTCGCCGGAAAGGTGGCGTCGAGCCTGCGGAACAGCACGTGCGCGGTCATGAGCGATTCGATCCCGTCGCGGCACGCTTGCGCAAAGGGCGCCACCTCTCGTTCCCGCAGCGCCTCGGCGGGTCGATCGACCACCGGTAGGGTCTCATGCGAGTCGCGATCCGTGTCGCCGTGCCCGGGAAAGTGCTTGCCGCACGGGATGATTCCTCCCGCCCTCAAGCCGCGCGTCCACGCTCCCGCGATGCGAATCACGCTTTGAGCGCTCGCGCCGAACGCGCGATCACCGATGACCGGGTTCTCCGGGTTCGAGTGGACGTCCAGCACCGGGGCGAAGTTGACGTTGATCCCGGCAAGGGACAGTTCAATAGCGCAGGCATGTCCGGCTTGATACGCGAGCTCCGGGTCCGCGGCTTTGCCGAGGATCGCGGCGGGTGGAAAACGGGTAAACGGTTCCGGCAACCGGTGCACCCTGCCGCCCTCGTGGTCGATCGCGATGAACGGCGGCTGGTCGAGCGCGGTCTCCCAGAGGGCCCGGCAGAGCGAAGTCATTTGAAGCGCGTCGCAGCAGTTGTGCTGATACAGCAGGAAACCGCCCAGAGGGTACTCGCGCAGGAGCGCGCGTTCGTCTGACGCCAGCTCCGGTCGCGGAAGCCCGGTGAGGATCATTTGCCCGGTTTTTTCCCGGAGGCGTCTCATCGAGGGAACTATAGCACAAGGTGGACAATTCCGGGCTCTTTCTGTACATTCGCAAGCTTGGTGGCGCAGACGAAGTACATCGTTGTCGAAGGTCCCATCGGAGTGGGAAAGACCAGTCTCGCCCGCATCCTCGCGCATGAATTCGGCGCGCGGACGCTGTTCGAGCAGGTCGAGGAAAATCCGTTCTTGCCCAAATTTTACCAGGCGCGTGCCGCCTACGCGTTCCAGAATCAAACGTTTTTCTTGCTCACCCGTTACAAGCAGCAGATGGAGCTGGGACAGCAGGACCTGTTCCAGCAGAATCTCGTCGCCGACTACCTTTTCGCCAAGGACAAGATCTTCGCGACCCTGACGCTCAGCCCCGAGGAACTGAATTTGTACCAGCAAATCTACGCGTTGCTGAACGCGCGCGTGCCCAAGCCGGACCTGGTGGTCTACCTCCAGGCGCGACCGGAGGTGCTTTACAAGCGGATCAAAAAGAGAGATAAAAAATACGAGCGTAGCGTTACCTTCGAATACCTGAAGGAGGTGGCCGAGGCGTACAACCAGTTCTTCTTTTATTACGATGAGACGCCTCTCCTCGTGGTTAACACATCCGAGATCGATTTCGTGACGAGCAGCAAGGATCTGGCTGACTTGATCAAAGAAATCAACAACATGGGTTCGGGGACGCAGCACTACATACCGCTTGGATCCAGGTAACCTGGACTGAGACGGAGCCAACGTTGATTCAGTACCAGGAATGCCCGATCGGGCCTTCCTGGCCGCCTTTGGCCTCCCGGCTTTGTCCGGGAGGCTTTGTTTTTTTAGGGGGATCGCTTCGATGACGGACAAGGTTACGGTGCCGGAAATCATCAAGATGAAAGAGCGCGGGCAAAAGATCGCTTGCCTCACTGCCTATGATTATTCCTTTGCGCGCCTGCTCGATAGCGCCGGTGTCGATATCCTGCTCGTCGGGGATTCGCTTGGCACTGTCATTCAAGGCCATCCCACGACACTGCCCGTGACCCTGGACGAAATGATCTATCATACGAAGATGGTCGCGCGCGGTCGCAAGCGCGCCTTGCTGGTCGGAGATATGCCCTTCCTCTCGTTTCAAGTCAGCCGAGACCGAGCGCTGGAGAACGCCGGTCGTTTTCTAAAGGAGGCGGGAGCCGAGGCGG
>DATMBL010000163.1:0-2317 GCA_035559295.1 Candidatus Eiseniibacteriota bacterium | reverse complement strand
GCTCAGTGACGATGAGTATCGAATCGGCCCGCGGCTGGCAGAGTCCTTGGTTTTGGACGGTGTCGGGGTGGCGCTGGTACGCTACCGCCTTGCGCCCGGTGTTTCCTACCGCTCCCAGGCGGACGACGTCGCCGCCGCTATCGGTTTTTTGGTCCGGGAGGGGAGGCGATACGGTTACGATGAAGGCCGTGTTTTTCTTTCCGGCCATTCGGCCGGCGGGCACCTGGCGGCGCTCGTAGCGCTCGACCCAACGTATCTCGCTAAATACAAGCTCACTTCGAAGGTTTTGGCGGGCGTGATTCCGATAAGCGGGCTCTATGATCTGGCTCCGACCACGGTGGTTTCCGAGCAGCAGAAGGCGGCGACGGAGAAAGCGTTCGGCACGAACAGCGACATCCTCAAGCGAGCCTCGCCGGTGACACACGCCCGGCGCGACGCGCCGCCGTTTCTGATCCTCAACGCGCAAAGCGACTTTACCGGCTTTTTGCTCGACGCGAAAAGGTTCTCCGATGCGCTGTCGCGGACGGGGCACAGGGCCGTGGAGCGATGGATCGTTCCGGAGCGGGATCACTTCACCGTGATGGATCTCGGCGACAGAGACAACGAAGCGCGTTTATTGCTCTTGGAGTTCCTGAAGGTCGCGCCACTACCGCCCGAGTTCGCGATACTGGTCGCTGCCAAACGCCGCTGGCGTTCGCCGCCTTTCTCGACGCTGCCGTTTTGGGATCATGCCGAACTCGTTCGCAGTCGTCCGGTCGACCGCCGCTTCGTCCTTCGGATGGCCGCGGTGTACAGCACCGTGCGTTACGAGCTCCAGGAGTGGCCCCTCGAGACGTATCACGCGATCGACCTGTTCGCGCTGCTCGACAAGCTGCCAGCGGAAAAAGTCGGTAAAGGGGAATACGTGGTTACGACCAACATCCGCGGCGAGAGGCAATTCTGGAAGCGCGGGCAGCTCGAGCCCTACAAGCCGGTGGTCGTGATCGGGTTGGACGATGAAAGAAATCTCTTCCGCCTGGGCGTGTTCTACAGGGCGAACCGGGAGTACTCATGGAAAGCCGGGCCGCAGCCGCCGATGATGGCCCGTCCGCTCGGCGCTTTCATTCACTTTCTCGAAGAACCGCCGGCCGAACTGGGCGTGCAAGCGGCGCAGTACGCGCTGACGATCGACAGTTTTCGTCTCGTCGAGCGCGATCCCCTGGCCGGTCTCGCGGATTTGAGCCGGGATTTACGCGAGACGATGAGCTTTCGCAACGGCTGCGTCTACTGCCACGATTTTCGCGGCATCGGCTCGCGCAGCCATCACGTGACGGCGGCGAATGGCAAGCCGCACGGAGGGTTCGCTTTGCCTTTGGCATCGTACCCGCCCGAAGTCTGGAGAAATTTCGTGTTCGATCAGGAGTCGGTCGCGAAGAAAATCGGCGCGTCTCCGAACATCGTCGCGCCCGAGGTACGCCAGGCGTTATTCGAACTCGTGAACGGCTCGCGCGCCTCGCAAAGGCGCGAGTAATAGATGTGGCCTCGAAGTTTTGCTAGCGACCCTAACTGTCGGGACGATAAGACTTTCTCGCGCCAAGAGCGCCAAGCGTGCAAAGGAGTATATTTTTTTCTCTGAAAACTTGGCGTCCTTTACGTTCTTTGCGCGAGATATTCTCGTCGTGGTGAGGTCTCGCTATCTTCGCACCTCGAACTTCGGGTTCGAACTTCGAACCTCGAACTATGAATGCGGTGTGATCTCGATCAGCACCGCTTCCGGATCGGCGCCCCAACGCCACGGAAGCAACACACTGCCCAGACCGCGAGAGACGACCAGCAGCGACCCTGCGTAGGCGTAGACGCCCTCGTCCAGACAAAACTTGCTTTGCCGGATGATCGGCGGCCCGGCGGGGAGGCGAATTTGACCGCCGTGCGTGTGCCCCGACAGAACCAGCGGGATGCCGCTCGCGACCGCTTCGTAAAACACATCCGGGTTATGGGCCAGCAACAGATGCGGCATGCCGTGCCGGGAACGCAGCGCCAGCCAATCCGGCCGGCCGAGGATGCGATCATCGAGGCCCCCCAGGACAAACGCTCCGCCGCCGTGCCGTATCGCTGTGGTTTGATTTTTCAGTGTGACAATGCCTGCGGCGCGTAAAGCGCTCCGGATCTCTTCGGGATCGCCGCCGAAGTAGTCGTGGTTGCCGTAACAAAACCACGCGCCGAGAGGCGCGCGCGCGAGCGGCGCCAGCGCATCGACGAAAGGGTGCACCTCGCTGGAATGGCCGGTCACGAGATCGCCCGCGATCGCAACGAGGTCGGGTTTCAGCTGCATCAACCC
>DATMBL010000162.1:0-17856 GCA_035559295.1 Candidatus Eiseniibacteriota bacterium | reverse complement strand
GGCGGCGTCGGCTGTTTCCTTGATGTCGCGCAAAATGTGCCGCGCGCCAAAGTCGTAGATCGCGTGCACCGCATCCAACCTGAGGCCGTCGAAATGATAGTCCTCGATCCACATGCGGACGTTGTTCAGCACGTAGGCGCGGACGCCGTCGCAGCCGCGGTCGTCGAAGTTGATCGCGTTCCCCCACGGGGTCTTGTAGCGATCGGTGTAATACGGCCCAAACTCGCCCGCGTAGCATCCTTCGGGGCCCATGTGGTTGTAGACGACGTCGAGAAAGATCGCCATGCCGGCACGGTGACAGGCATCGACTAAACGCTGCAACCCATGCGGCCCGCCATAGCTATTCTGCGGTGCGTAGGGATAGACGCCGTCATAACCCCAGTTGCGCGTTCCGGGAAACTGGCTGACCGGCATGATCTCGAGGGCGGTGACACCCAACTCGCGAAGCTCCGGCAGACGGGCCGTGATCGCATCGAAGGTGCCGTGTTGCGTGAAAGTACCCACGTGGATCTCGTAGAAGACGAGTTCTTGTCGCGGGATGTTGCCCCACGATTGATCGGACCAGACGAAGCTTTCAGGCTTGAGCACCGCCGACGGGCGATGGACGCCCTCGGGCTGCCAACGCGACGCGGGATCCGGTCGCTCGGGCCCGTCATCGAGCCGATACGCATAGCGCTGGCCCTCGGAAACATCCGCCGCCGTGCAGGTAAAGTAGCCGTGCTCTTCGGGTTCCATCGGCTGGAACCGCCGGCGCTCGCCGTCGATGAAGACGAGTTGCACGCGCCGCGCGAACGGCGCCCACACGCGCCAGCGCACCGCTCCGGCCGGGAGGGCCAGCGCGCCACAAGCCGCTCGGTCGAGCTTATCGATCAAAGCGTCGTCACTCATTCTTTGGGCAGTTGGTTTTCGAGGTGGCGCATCATGCTGTACACGTCGGTTTGTTCGATGAGGCTCTTCGCTTCCCCATCCAGGGCGTCGGGCGCCACGCCGACCTGCCGGCCGATGCGCCGCAGCATGTGCAACGTCAGTGTCGCCTCCTGTTCGGCGAGGAGGTTGATCTGCAAGTCCAAATGAGCGCGGCGGTCAGCTTGCCGAATCATCCGGTTCTGACTGATCAAAATGATCAGTGCAAGCAAGACGCCCTCGGCCGAAACGAACAGCGTGAGAACGCCGAACGGGAACGGGTCGAAGCGCGCGAGCCCCGGAATCGCTCCGGTATTGACGACTATCCACGCAAGCAACAACAGAAGGTGGAGCGCGATCGATGGAACGCTACCGAGGGCTCGGACCAGGGTATCGCTCAGCCGTTCGCCGGCCGAACGCGTGCGCAATGCATCGTGTTCGATTTTCGAGATCGTGCGAACGTTGCGCTGCGCGGGGTGATCCGCTCGGCGCAGGCTCTCCTGCTGTTCTCGATCGCGGTCGGCCACGGATGCGTAAGCTCTCTCCTCAGTGCGGGTCGAGTGCCTTCACACGATTGGTGATCGCGGACTTCGTCCGGTTCAACTCCTGCTCGGCGAGCCCGACATAGGCGCGATATTCGGCCATTTCGCCGCGCGCGAGGCTGATCAGGGAAGCCTCGTAGTACACGTGTTCGATATCCATCGATTCTTTTACTTGCCGCCCGGTTTCCTGGTCGATGATGCCTTTTGCGGCCAGAACGTAAATCGCTTGCTTCACGGCGTTGCGCTTGTTTTCGTAATCGACGACCAGCGGCATCTCCCGGTTGATCTGTTCTCGGTCGGCCGGCTTCGGCGTCGCAGCGCATCCGAGAACCGCGAACAGCGACAGCAAAACGACGTACTGCATAAGCCCTCCCGCGTCTCGCGCTCAGAGTTTAAACAGGCATGCAATGCTGGTGTGCCACGCAACTGTCATGCCACCGAGGGAAATCGCGCTCTGGCAACGCGCTGCTTTCCTTAGTTCTCGCGCTTGTCCTACGCCTCGGACATGGCATTCGGCTTTGTGCAACATGTGAGACGTATCGTAAGACCGGTCAGCGCAGACGGGCACAAAAACGTGAGCCACGGAGCGCGGTTCGAGCGCAGCGCTTCCGGGGCGACGCGCTCTCCATCGACATCATAAACCCGGATCTCTTCGAACCAACGGCGCAGCTGATTTAGCTGTTCGTCCGGACTAACATAATAGGTCTCCAGCCGCCCCCCATGAGCGCCGCCGTCGACGATCGCGTATCTCGGGCCGGTTGTCGGCCGGATCGGCGTATTCGCAGCTTCGAGGCTTTCGAGATTGTGCGTCGCAAAACAGAAATAGCCGCCGCGTACGCCGATGCTCGCAATCGCAGCGAAGAAGGCGAGGCGCTGGACATGGGACATGTAATCGATACCGTTGTAGCTGAACAAAACAAAATCGAAGCTAGCGGCCGAAAAACAATCGAGCTCCCTGGCGTCGCACACCGCAAAGGCGATAATTCCTTGCCGGCGCCAAGCGCGCGCGGCAGGCGGCGATCATTTCCGGCGAGTAGTCGATGCCGACGTAAAGGCGCATTCTGTGAGCAAAGTGGAGCGCCGTCCGGCCGCCGCCGACCCCGATATCGAGCATGTCCATGGACGCTAGCGCGGGTTCAAGCAACGCCAAAACCGTTCGCTCGGCGGGCTGCAGGTCGGCCGCTCGGGCATATTCGGCGACGACGGCGGGATCGCGCCAGACTTGATTGTTGCGTCGGCTGCGGAAAGAGAGCATGAGCCAACAAGGCAGGTTTAACTTGAGGCCGAGGTTCGGAGCCGTTTCCGGGCGCTTCGCTTGACTAGCGGCCTCCCCCAATCGCGGCACCTACTTCAATCCAGCACACAGCTCTGGGATGTTCAACCGTGCTCGATTAAAACCCGGATTAAGGTGAACTCTAAAGCTAACGTCCTCGGTCTTAACCTCAATCTCAGCCCTAACCTCTCGCGTTGCGCGCTTCGGCCGCTCGAATTGCGGCCCAGAGTTTGGGCGCCGTGTAAGGCATGTCCAGGTGGTCGATGCCCAAAGGCGCGAGCGCATCCATGACGGCATTGGCGATTGCGGGAGGCGCGCCATTTGTGCCGCACTCTCCGACGCCTTTAACGCCAAGCGGGTTGAACGGATTCGGCGTGACGGTCTCGCCCAGGATCATAGGAGGGATGTCGCCGGCCCGCGGCACGGCGTAATTCACCAGCGAGCCGGTAATGACTTCGCCGCCGTCCCCGAAAAGCATCTGCTCGCGGAAGGCTTCGCCGAGTCCCTGCGCGACGCCGCCGTGAATCTGCCCTTCGACGATCATCGGGTTGATGACGACACCGCAGTCGTCGACGAGCACGAGCTTTTCAACCGTGGGTCGCCCGGTCTCCCGATCGATCCTGACGACGGCGAGATGAGTGCCGAATCCCCATGCCTCGCGTCTGGGATCGAAGAAGACGGTCTCCTGCAGCCCCGGCTCCATGCCGGGAGGAAGCCGCCCATAGGCGGCGGCGGCGATCTGGCGCCACGTGACGATCCGGTTCGGCACGCCGGCGACGGCGAAGCCGCTGTCGGCTTGGATCACGTCCTCGGGCGCGGCCTCCATGAGATGCGCGGCGATGCGCCGGGCCTTTTCAACCACGCGGTCCAGAGCTTGCGCGAGCGCTCCGCCGCCCATGACGGCGCTTCGGCTGCCGAATGTGCCGACCCCTTGCTGCACGGCCAACGTGTCACCATGGCGAATCGCCACGTGTTCCATCGAGACGCGCAGTTTTTCGGCGGCGATCTGCGCAAAGATCGTTTCATGGCCCTGGCCATGAGAGCTCGACCCGGTGAGCACCGTGATTTCGCCCGTGCGTTCGACCCGGACCGTGCCGCTTTCGAACCCGGCTCCGCCGCTCGGTTCCACAAACGTAGAAATCCCGACTCCGACCAACTCGCCCCGGCGGCGCGCCTGATCGCGTTCACGAATGAGTTGCTCGTACCCCGAGAGGCGCAACGCCTCGGATAGCGCCTTGTCGTAATCGCCGGAGTCGTATTCGACGCCGACCGCGGTCCGATACGGAAACTGATCGGGCCGGATGAAATTTTTACGTCGAAGCTCGATGCGATCGATTCCGAGTTCGCGCGCCGCCTTGTCAACGAGCCGCTCGATGTTCAACACCGACTCGGGCCGGCCGGCGCCGCGGTACGGCCCGGTCGGCACCGTGTTGGTGAAGACGGCGACGACCTCCACGTGGGCGTTGCGGATTTGATAGCAGCCGGGCGCCATCGCCATCATCCTTTGCGGCGGGCCCGCGGTGTTGGAGTAGAGATACGCCCCGAGGTTCGCCACCACCCGGACCTTGAGGCCGAGCATCGTGCCGTCTCGTTTCAGCGCCAATTCGGAGGTCATCGCCTGGTCGCGACCTTGGATCATGGTCACGAAATCGTCGCTGCGCGTGGCGATCCATTTAACCGGACGGCCGAGAAGCAGCGCAAAATGACAGGCGAGGACGTACTCGCGGTAAAGCGGCCCCTTGCTGCCAAAGCCGCCGCCCACGTCGGGCGCGATCACGCGGATTTTATGTTCGGGAAAGCCGAGTGCAGTCGCGAGATCGGCGCGGACGCGGTGCGGGCTTTGGGTCGAAAGCCAAACCGTCAATCCCCGGCCGAGCGGCTCGGGGTTGGCCACTGCGCCGCGCGGCTCGATCGCCATCGCCACTTGACGCGGGCTTTTGATGTGCATGCGCACGACATGATCGGCTTCTGCAAAAGCCTTCTCGACATCGCCCCCCTTTTTCGTGGCGATGTAGCATACATTGCTGTCGAGCTCTTCGCGCGCGAGCGGCGCGCCCGGCTCGAGAGCCTTTTCGGCATCGACCACCGCGGGAAGCGGGTCGTATTCGACGTCGATGGCGTTCGCAGCGTCCTGGGCGAGCGCTCGGGTTGTCGCCACAACCGCCGCGACCGGTACCCCCACGGCGTGAACGGCTCCTCTGGCGAGAACCGGATGCGGCGGGATCTTTTGCCCCGGCACCATGACCGGCGAGGGAATCGTCAGCCGTTCGGTTTCGTTTCCCGTCAACACGCGCTCGACGCCGGGCATCTGCGCCGCGCGGTCGGTGTTCATCGAGACGATTCGCGCGTGGGCATAGGGGCTTCGAAGCACCGCCATGTGAAGGGTTCCGGGCAGCTGAACGTCATCGACGTAGCAGCCCTTGCCGGTGAGCAGCGTCGGGTCTTCCACCCTGCGTATCGATTGTCCAATGAGCCCGGCGGGTTTGTGTTCCGTCGTCATCTCACAACTCTCGTTTCATCGATGGTCATCCGGAACGTGGCGCTCTTTGCGCGAGATATCCGGCATTGTCCTTTGGTTGCGGCGCCGCGGCGCTCCGGTAGTTGCGATCCTCGATTGTCTCTTTCGGTTACGCAGCGGCCCGCCGCGCCGCCTCTTCAAGCGCCCGGCGCGCATAAACGACCGCCACCCGGCGCTTGTACTCGGCGCTTGCGTACTCGTCGTCCATGGGATGGGCTCCTTCCGCGGCAGAGGCGGCCGCGCGCTCGATCGATTCCGCCGTCAGCGGAACTCCGGCCAGTGCCGTTTCGGTTGCTTCAGCCCGAACCGGACGGTTGTCGATCCCTCCGAGCGCCACGCTTGCCGAACGGCAGCGCCCCGATGACTCCCGCACGACCAACGCTCCGGCGCTCACGACCACGTAGCCGGATGCGGGATGCGGAAGTTTGGCGTAGGCGGTCCCGGAGCCCGTCGGGGGCAGCGGAACGCGGATCTCGGTGACGATCTCGTCGTGAGCGAGCGCGGTGGTGAAAAAATCAACAAAGAACTCTCCGGCCCCGACGATCCGCGCGCCCGCGCGCCCCTGGATGACAAACGACGCTCCGAGCGCGCTCAAGATGACCGGAAAATCGGCTCCGGGGTCCGCGTGCGCGACGCTGCCGCCGATCGTGCCGCGGTTGCGCACTTGCAAATCGCCGATCACGCTTGCCGCCTCGGCTAAACCCGGCAGGAGCCGGCGCACGAGCGGCGAAGCCGCGATTTCGGCATGCAAAGTGAGCGCGCCAATCACGACGGTGGCGTCATCCTGTTTGATGCCGCGGAGCCCTGGCAGTTGACCGATATCGATCAGGTAACGCGGCGAGGCCAGCCTGAGTTTCATCGCCGGCAGTAAACTGTGACCGCCGGCCAGGAGCTTGGCGTTCTCGCCATGGGCGACCAGGAGATCGAGCGCCTCGTCGAGCGAGCGTGGGGCAAAATAGCCGAAGCTAGCGGGAAACATCTTTTTCCCCGAACTTTTCAGCCGCCCAGCGAATCGACTCGATGATATTCACATAGCCCGTGCAGCGGCAGAGATTGCCCTCGAGCGCGTGGCGGATCTCTTCCTCCGTCGGATGCGGGTTCGTGTCGAGCAGATGCACCGCGGTCATGACCATTCCCGGCGTGCAGTAACCGCACTGGAGCCCGTGTTTTTCATAGAACCCCTGCTGCACGGGGTGAAGCTTCCCGTCGTGCGCGAGGCCTTCGATGGTCGTAACTTCGGCGCCGTTGGCCTGCGCGGCGAGGACCGTGCATGACTTGACCGCCCGCCCGTTCATCAGAATCGTGCAGGCGCCGCATTGCGTGGTATCGCAGCCGACGTGGGTGCCTGTGAGCCTGAGCTCGTCGCGCAAAAAATAAACGAGCAGCGTGCGCGGCTCGACGCGCGCTTCCTGTTTTCTGCCGTTTACGGTAAGGGCAATCGGAACAGGTGGGAAATTTTCGGTCATCGCTCTTCTCCGTCGCTTCTAGATCACCGGTGATATCCAATGCAGCGCACGGAGTCAATGAAGCGCCTTGTTTTTTTTGCGGTTCGTCTCTATGATCCGGGCAAGCCGAATTTTGCCCAACTCGTAATTAGAGGCTATGGCCGATGCTCGTCGCGCGCCGGCAAGCCTCGTCCGAGTCTACACGAAGCATTCGCCGCAGGGTGAGACTTGGGCCGGAGGGATCTCGGGGCGCGAGCAGGCGCGATAGCGAATGCAGTTCATCGCGGGAGCGAATCAGAACGGGCATCGAGCGCTTTTTTGGCTTCGGCGTCCAGGCGGGCGTTATCGAGGTGAGTCCCGGTTTGAAAGGATTTTATCGCGTCGCGGGTTGTTTGGTCGATCGGACCGGAGGGCTTTCGAGGATCGGTCGAAGCTTTGATGACACGCCTGCTTGGCGCGGGCTTCGCTTGTTTTTTGTCGTTAACGGCCCGCTCGAAGACCGTCGTTGAGGGAGCGCTCGCCGGACCTGCCCCGCTCTGAAACGGCGGCGTGTGCACCTGAAGAAGGAGCACCTGAACGGCGAGAGCGGCCGGCAGCGTCATCACAGGCACGAGGTTTCGCAACTTTCGGAGTCTGAGCCATGTTTCAGACTTGAAACAGTGTCCCGATTTGGGGAATGCAGGGTAGTGCCCTGTTTCGACGTTCCTAGCGCATGAAGCTCGAGAAACTCTCGGTCGATGAAATCCGCGCCAAGCTATTTGAAGGTAGCCAGCGCATGACGGCGCACATGGTAAAGCAGCTCGCCCGTGACCCGCGGCAGGGCGTCAAGAAGATCTACCAGATCGCGAAAAAACAATACGAGCGCCAGCGCGCCGAGCAAATCCGGCTTCAGAACATGCTCAACTTCGAGCGCGTGTTATGGAAATCGGGTATTGAGGTCGTTGCGGGCGTCGATGAGGTCGGCGTTGGGCCGCTCGCGGGGCCGGTTATCGCCGCAGCCGTGGTCTTCCGTCCCGGAACGGAGATCGCGGGGATCGATGATTCCAAACGTCTCGATCCAGCGGAGCGGGACCGACTCGAACGCGTCATCCGGGAGCGCGCCGCCGCGATTGGGATCGGCGCGGCGGAAGTCGGCGAGATCGACCGATTGAACATCTACCATGCCGGGCTTTTGGCCATGCGCCGCGCGGTTGCCGTGCTGCCGCGACCTCCCCAGCATGTGCTCGTGGATGCGCGAATGATCCCGGACCTGCCGATCCCGCAGAACGCATTCTGTAAGGGCGACGGTATCAACTTTTCCATTGCCGCGGCGTCGATTATCGCCAAGACGCACCGGGACCGGCTGATGATCGACCTCGAGGACCGATACCCGGGCTACGGCTTTGCCCAACACAAAGGGTACAGCACTCCGGAACACCAAGACGCGATCCGGCGCTTGGGACCGTGTCCGGTTCATCGCATGTCCTATCCGTTCATCCGAGAGCTTTGCGGTGATTTTGCCGGCTTGTTCTACGCGCTCAAGCAGCAGCTCGCAGAAGTCGATTCGGCCGAGGGCTTGCGCCGGTTCGAGACGGAGCTGAAATCACGCGCGGCGGAGCTCGGAGAAAACGAACTGAGAAAACTCAAGATAATGGTCTCGCGCCGCTGGAAGACGATTTAGATTCAACAAGCCGCTCCAACCGTTCTAACTGCTCCAACCGCTCCAAACGTTTGGGACGTTTCAAGCGTTCCAGCCGTCCAGGCACTCAATTTGCTTAAACTCGCCATTCATTTCCCAACGGAGCTTCAATGCCCAAAGCGAAACAGGGGATCGGGAGGAAAACCCGCCGGCGGAAAATCGTCATAGCCGTTGCGATCCTGATCGTCTTGTTTGGCCTTGCAGCCGCGTGGAAGTGGACTCCACTCGCCGATCAGATTGACATCCGGAAGATTGCCGCTTGGGCGTTTTCGCTCCGCGACAACCCGGCTCGGGAGATGATTATCCTCGCCGCTTACCTGGTCGGGAGCCTGATTATGGTTCCGATCACGGTGCTGATCGTCGCAACCGCTTTGGTCTTCGGTCCGACGCTTGGGTCCGCTTATTCCCTGGCCGGATGCCTCATAGGATCGGCGGCGACCTATGCGGTGGGCTACTTTCTCGGAAGAGATTTTGTTCGGCAGATCACCGGACCAAAGTGGGAGCGCGTGGAAGCGAAAATCGGTCAGGCCGGGATCGTTGCCGTGGCAACCCTGCGTCTTATTCCAGTCGCGCCATTTACCATCGTCAACGTGATCTCCGGCGCGTTTCAAGTGCCGATCAGGGACTACTTCGTTGGTTCCGTGCTCGGATTGGCACCGGGAATCCTCGTGATCAACTTATTCGCCCACCAAACAGTGAGCGCCATCCGGAACCCCGGGTGGGGAAGCTACCTGTTGCTCGCTGCATTAGTTGTGGTCAGCGCGCTTGGTCTCCTCTGGGTGCGGCGGAGAGTGGGGCAGATAAGAGTGTAGATTCGGCAGCCGGGGGCGCCGAAAAGCAGGCGCGGAGTTGATCCGGCATCATTGACCCTCTCGAGGAAGGTCAGCCTCTCGGGCCCGCGTCAATTGGCGGGCGCTGGCCCCGCAATCGCGGGCGATTTCCGCAAGCGTTCGGTTCGTGACCACAGAGCGCGGCTTGGTAGCGGTGATGTCGATCGTTGGTGCGGCCGCTTCGTCGCGGTGCTTGATCAGCAGCCATTGCCGCGGCCGCATGCGCACAAGCACCCACGAGCCCCGAAGCTTCTCGCCGTAAAGCTTGAATTTGAGATCGCCCTTTTCGAGCGCGCGCTCCACGTCGGAAACCTCGGGCTCCCACGTGCCCCGATCCCAGATCATAACCGTCCCGCCGCCGTACTCTCCCTCCGGAATCACGCCCTCGAACCGATTGTACTCAATCGGGTGATCCTCGGTTTGCATGGCGAACCGTTTCTGCGACGGATCGAGCGAAGGCCCTTTCGGTACCGCCCAGGAAAGCATCACGCCATCGTGCTCGAGGCGAAAATCGTAGTGGAGCTGGCTTGCGCGGTGTTTCTGAACGACGAACTGACGCGCTTTCTTCGCATTGCGGCGCGCGACTTTGCCCGCCGGTTCCGGTGTGACGCCGAAGCGACGCTTCTTGTTGTATTCCGCCAACCTGTCGGCGTGCGCCGGGGCACGTTGCTGGGATGCGGCTTTTTTTACCGACCGGCCCGTCATGGCGCTGTCCGGTCGTCCTGGCTCGGCGCGCCGCCATCGAGATCGAAAACCGCGACCACGGGCGCGTGATCGCTCGTCCCGACCTCCCGATACACCAGACAGCTCGAAGCACGCCTCGCCAATGGCTCGCTCGCGAGCACGTAATCGAGCCGCCACCCGATGTTGCGCTCGCGCATCCGTCGCCACGGCGCCCACCACGTGAACAGGTTGTCGTTGTCCGGGTCGAGCGCCCGGCCAACGTCGATCAGGCCTTGCCTCAGGATACTTTCAAACAACTGTCGCTCTTCAGGTCGTTGCCCCACCAGGGCCGGGTTGCATTCTTTGGGGTGAACGTCGCGCTCGGTACGCGCGATGTTCATATCGCCGCAAACCACGAGCTTGCCGCCGCTTTCGTGGACTTCGGCCACATAGCGTTCGAGGGCGCGCAGGAAATCCATTTTGGCGGCAAAGTCCTTGCCGCCGTTGGGAACGTAAACCGAGACGACGGTCAAGTCGCCGAGCCGGGCGTTGACGATACGGGTCTCAACGTCGAATGGGGGATGAGAGAATTGCGGCTCGTCGCGAAACAGGTCGCGCTTGATATGGAGTCCCACGCCCGAGTACGCGCGCGCTCCGTGCCAGTAGCAGCGGTAGCCCTGAAGCTCGCACAACGAAGCCGGCACCTGCGCCGTCGTGGATTTCAGCTCCTGGAGGCACAGGATGTCGGGTCGCTCGCTTTCGACCCATTCCAGCACTTGCCTTTCGCGGGCGCGTATGCCGTTGACGTTCCACGTGGCGATCTTCAGGCGCGGCATTTTTCCATCAGGCAACTTGGAGCGCCGCGAGCGACGCGCGCGCGCCGCCGCCGGTGATATCCGGGACGATGCTCAGTTCGAGCGCCGTCACGTGATCGAGTGCAACGCCGTATTCTTCGCACTCACGGGTGGTGCCCGGCGGGCTGAAGTTGTATTGTTGGCGCACTATTTCCCGATAGGTTCGCCCGCGGTCCGGCGACCAGCGCAGCACGAATTCCTGCGTCCGCGGCGCCTCGTGCTCTTCAAAGACGAGCCGGATGCGCTTGAGATGCCGAGGTTTGTCGAACAGAAGCCGCACGGTTTGTCGGCCGGGTTGCGCCGCCTGCCAGCCCGCCCCGGCGCCGCTCGTCAACGCCGCTTCGATCGGGTGCTCGGCATCCTCGGAAGTCAACTCGACCTCCGCGAGGAGTTCGAGAGGGAGCCACGAACCGGGTGGCACGACCGCTGCCGTTTGAGGAACGATCCGCTTACGCATGGGAACCTCCAAAAGCCCTCCCCGCGCGCCTCGGCTAGGTTGATTTCTCCTGAATCCTTTTGAGCAGCTCGTCAAACGAGTGGTTGACGATGACCCGGTGAAACTGCGAACGGTAATTGTTCACGAGGCTGATTTGTTCGGCCGAAACATCGTAGATTTTCCATTTCCCATCCACGCGGTGGAGCTTGTAATCGACGGAGTAAGCCTGGCTGTTTTTTCCAATCACTCGGGTGGCGACTTGAGCATAGTCCTTATCGACCGATTCGTTGATGTAGGCCACTGTTTGGCCCTCATATAGATCGATCTTATCCGCATAGGTAGTCTCCAGCAATTCCGTAAAGGCGCTGACGAACTGCTTTTGCTGCTGCGGGTTGAGCCGCCGCCAGTGGGCTCCGAGCGAGCGCTTCGCCATTTCGTTGAAATCGAATAGCGGGAAGACGATCTCGCGCAAGCGGTTGATCGTTTCGCTCCTCTGGCGCTTGTCGTCGAGCTTCGCCTGCCGGAGTATTTCGATGCCTTGATCGATCGCGCTCCGAATCTGTTCCGTCGGCTCGCCGGCAAATGCGGCGGGGACGGCGTGAGCGACTATGGATCCAAGGAAAACGAAAAAAAAGAGCACGATGAGAATTCTACGCATCTCCACCTCAATTCGTTTTGGTTCAAGCATTGAAACGGTAAATCACCGGCGCGTCAAGGGTTTCGGCGGCTCAATTTCGACAACCCGACGCTCATATAGCGCCATCATTGTCATGCGTGGCGTTGTCGAGTGATTCCGAGCTGTAATGATATCAGGCACTTAGTTCGAGATTCAAATGGCATGTGGGTTGCTCTCTTCGACGGAAACCGTTTCGGGGGCTGGTTATGAACCGAAAACGATCTCTTTTGCCGTCCGCGTGCCTCTTGCTCGCTATCTTCGGTCTCTCGATTTTGAACGCGGGTTGCGCCGGCGGCTCGCTCAGCACGCGCGAGAAAAGCGCGGGCATCGGCGCGATTGGTGGAGCCGCGGCAGGCGGACTCATTGGAGCCGCCGTCGGGCATCCCGGAGCGGGCGCGGCGATCGGTGGAGGGTTGGGGCTGGGCGCCGGCGCCCTGATCGGGGACTACCTCCAGGGTCAAGAACAAACCCAGTATCAACAGAACCAGCAGCAGATTCAGCAGAATCAGAAAACGATCGAGAAAAACCGCCAGGAGACGCAGCGGCTCAGGCAGCAGGAGTATTAGAGCCGTCTACAGCATTGAGCGTCGAGAGAAAAGCGTTGAGTTATCTCAAAGCTCAACGCTCAGCACTCAAACCTTCTTCCCCGTTGACATTGCGCAAACGAGTGGGTTAGGGTTCGCTACAGTCGCTTTGCCGAACGTCGTCCAGGCAGCGCGGCTACGCTGCAACCGAAAGATGCCGGATATCTCGCGCAAAGAGCGCAAAGATCGCCAAGTTGAAAGATTAAATTTATTTGGGCTTGGGTTGCGGGGCCTTTGCGACCTTGGCGCGCTTGGCGCGAGGAACTGCTGTCGGCCGACAGCAAGAATTTGCGTAAGCGGGACGGTTCTCAACTACAGTCACGTAAGGGAGCGAGGCCATGACACTAGCCTATAACTCCTCGAGTCGTTTCGATGTGAAAGTCTGGGATGTCGAGTTTCGCCGCGATCCCGCGCGCACGCTCATGGCGCGCATCTATCAACCTCAGGGCAACGGTCCGTTCCCCGCGCTCTTGGATTTGCATGGCGGCGCTTGGAACGATCAGGATCGTACGGCCAATGCGCCGATGGATGAAAGGCTGGCCGCCAGCGGCATCCTCGTAGTCGCAATCGACCTCCGGCTCGCGTCCGACGCGCCCTATCCGGCTTCCGTAGCGGACGCCAATCTGGGCGTCCGCTGGCTCAAGGCGAAAGCCCGCGAATGGAACGGCGACCCGGAAACCGTGGGAATGCTGGGCAGCTCGAGCGGCGGCCACGTCGCGCAGCTCTGCGGCATGCGCCCGCGCGATCCGCGCTACGCGGGGCACCCGCTGCCGGAAGCGCCGCAAACCGATGCCTCGGTCTTCTACGTCGTTACCCGATCGCCGATCAGCGACCCCTTCGCGCGTTATCAGCAGGCGAAGAAAATGGCGCGGGAGACACTGATCAAAAACAGCGAGATTTATTTCCGCCCGTGGGAAACGATCTTCGAAGGGAATCCGCAGCAGATCCTCGAGCGGGGCGAGCGGGTCGCGTTGCCGCCGATGTTGATTCTCCAGGGAGGCCTGGACGACAACGTCCTGCCCGAGGTGCAGGAGCGCTTCGTGGCGACGTATCGTAAGGCGGGGGGCGAGATCGAGTACGAGCTGTTTCCCAACTCGGAGCATCGCTGGGTCGCCCAACCCGGACCGGAAACCGACCGGGCGATCGAAGTGGTGAAGCGCTTTATTGCTCGCCGGCTGGCAAGCGCCACGGGGCTTCAGACGGAGGTCTCTAGCGCCGCGTCCTGATTTTGGGGGGCGGCGAGCCGGCGCCGAGCCGGTTCGAAAATCCCGGCCGTTGGCTTTCAGTTTTCCTGCCATCGGCTTCTGCGCGGGTTCGAGTAGCGCGGCTAAGCCGCAACAAAGATAACGGTGAGACCTCAAGCAAAGTTTCGCAAAGAGCGCCAAGAAGTAGTCGTGGGCTGTGAGCCGCGAGCTGTTTCCCTCCTTACCCCCTCACCGTTTATTGCTTACTAGACTCTCAGCCACCGAGCGTCCTTGGCGCGCGAAAGTCTCTTTCCGACATTTGCGGTTGGGAGCAAATGTGCGAAAGCCTGGTTGTATGAAGGCCGAAAACCTTGTTCGCTTGGCGCGGATCACTCGCCCCGTGATGCGCTACCGAACGCCGGTTTTGCATCGGGCGCTTCGCCTGGCGCTCAAAGCCTTGTGCCCGCCCCGTAAGAACGGTGGAGCGCAGCTCGTCGTGCCTTTTGACGGCGGGCTGGTCAACGTCGATCTGTCGTCCTCGATCGAATACGATCTCCTGTTTCGCGGCTGCCACGAGCCGGAAATCGCCAACCTCATAAAACATACGGTTCGTCCCGGTGATATCTGTCTCGACATCGGCGCCAACGTGGGCGCCCATGCGCTGACCATGGCCAAGTTTGCCGGCCCGGCAGGCCGGGTCATCGCCGTGGAGCCCCATCCCTATATGTGCGCTCGGCTTCGGCAAAACGTGGCGTTGAACCATCTGACCAACGTTACCGTCGTGGAAGCCGCTCTGTTTGACAAAAACGGTCCGATTAATCTCTACGGCTTTGACGAGGCGGAATTTCACCGCGGAGGTTCGAGTCTGGTTCCAGGCGACGGAGCCCGGGTGCCAATCCAGGTGCGCGCGATTCGCGGATCGACGCTCCGGGTTGAGTGCCGGATTGACTCGTGCAGTTTGCTAAAAATCGACGTTGAAGGAGCGGAGGGAATCGTCCTGTCGGAGCTTGCGGACCTAATTAGCAGTCATCGGCCGGTGATTATCTGCGAATACAAAAGACAGCACTGGGAGAAATTCGGCCAGCAGATCGGTTCGATCGTTGAGCGCTTGAAGGCTTGGGATTACGAGCTTTACTACGTCGAGAAAAACGTTACCCAGCCGTTACGGGGAGCACCGCCGGATGCTTGCGAGTTGTTTTGCGTTCCGAACACGTCGGGTCGCTGAACAGAGCCGCAACCAAGAAAAGACGGGATGATCGCTTAAAGAACGCTAAGGACGCCAAATTCTCAGAGAAAAATTGGGTCTTTGCGCGTTTGGCGCTCTCGGCGCGAGAAAGTCTTTTTTTAGCCGTTGTGGGCGCAATCGAGTTTGTGCAAGGCGGGAAAATTCTCAAGCATAGTAGGGGACATCGTGAGAATAGGGTGAGCTCGAACGGGGCATGCCGATATTCAGATTCGGCCCCCTGAGGAGGTTACCATGACGCCGGCCGGCCCAGCGCAAAAGAGGCGCGAAGAAGAGATCGAACGGCTCGCAACGCAAACGGGCCGCCTGATTCGCGAGGCTGACCCCGAAACACGCGAGCAGCTAGTCGAATCGGCGTCGGCGATCATCCGAGAAGAATCGCGCGCGCCTCGGGAGACAACACCGACGGCCACCGCCGTGGAGCGGCCGATGAATCCGCTCGCTGCCGGCCTCGGCCTGCTCATCGTCGGCGCGGGTCTGGCGTTTCTCATGCCGTTCCTCGGCGTCGCGCTCATCGCGATCGGCATTATCGCTTCGGTGTGGGGCCTGGCGATCAGCTGGTGGAGAAAGTAGGAGATATCGAGAGTCCCTCCTTCCGAGCAGCTGACGCCAGCCTTTCATCGAAACAGGAAAATGTTAGACGCTCTGATGCTTGTTTCGCCAAAATTACGCCCGAAGCGAGGTGAATCGAATCACCGCCTCTCAAAGCGTGCTTCTCTGCCAAGGTTCCGGCAAACTTCACCACGGTATCGGACACATCAACGATGAAATAATCGTCCCAATCTTGATCCAGGTATTCAACCGCGGAACGATAATCGCGGCGTGTTAACCCGCGCTCCCTAAACTTGCGGGCGAGCGCCGCCCTCGCTTCAGCATAGGCAATCCTCGAGGTCGCTATACTCGCAGCTTCGTCGGTGTTCTTCCTAACGTGGGCACTTCCGAGTTCTTCGACATAAACCTTAACGAGGGCGCTGGTATCTAAATAGAGAATCAACGGCGGTCCTCGATCACGATGTCTCCAACTGGTTTACCTTTAACGACAATGGATCGAGAAGCTCCCTTCGGTTTACCGCCCCTCCAGGTTCCCAGCCCGCTGCGCGCCAAGTTTTTGAGCTTTTCGACATCTGGGTGCTGTTGCGCGGGCACGATGATCGCCACAATCTTTCCTCTTTCGGATACGCTAATAGAGCGCCCTTTCTTTACCTCTCTCAAGTAGTAGCTCAATCTGTTCTTTAGCTCACGGATCCCAGCCACCGTTTCCATACCGGCTCCCTTTGCCCAAAGCATGTGGCAACAATATACGTGAAAAGTAGCTACATAGTCAAAGGCGTGGCTATGTACGGCTCCCTAGCGTTCACGGTGTTCCTCATTGCCGCGCTCACCGCCGATCGGCGCCATCGCCGCGGCCCTGGGGCCTGCCGATCAGCTGGTGGAGGAAGTAGGGGCGAATGTCTTACCGCTTTGCTTGAGCTGCCCGGCCGTTGAGAAGCCCGTCAGCAGGGCTTATCAACCTCACGTTGCCGCGCGTCACGTGCTACACGTATTTACGTGGACAAACAAAACGTCACTCTCTCCGTCCCTAAAGACGTTCTCCTCGAAGCTAAACACTTGGCTATCGACCGAGGCCTCTCTTTGTCGGGGTTCCTTGTAGAGGCTCTGGAAGAACGCGTCAAGCGGCTTTCACAAATGAGGCGCGCCGCTGAAAGGCAACGCGCCCTCATGCGTCGCGGGCTAACGCTGGGTACGAACGGCCGTGTTCGATGGCGACGAGAAGACCTCCATGGCCGCTGAGTTCGTGGACACCAATATTCTCGTCTATGCTTACGATCGGACCGCTGGCAGTAAGTTTGATCGGTCGCGGGACCTCATGGAAAAGCTTTGGAATTCCGGCGAAGGCGTGATCAGCGCGCAGGTGCTCGAGGAATTTTATGTAACTGAAATCCCTCAGCCCTTAAAGCCACGCGAAGCCCGCCAGATCGTTTCGGACCTCAGTACCTGGACAGTTGCAGTCCTCGAGGTCTCTGACATTCTCGCAGCAAGCGAAACGGCTGAATGTTATCGACTTAGCTTTTGGGACGGGCTTATCTTGGCTGCAGCCCACAAAGAACAGGCGCTTACACTCTGGTCCGAGGATTTTGACGACGGGCAAACGTACGGTGAAGCTAGGGCCCGCAATCCGTTCGTCCGCCGCAAATCAAGGTAAGCGCGCCAGTGCTTTGACCCGCTGCGCAGCGCGCACCGCATAACCGACAAAGCCGGTGACCGCCGGCCTGGGCCTGCTCATCGTCGGTGCCGGTCTGGCTTTTCTCATAACCGTTCGCGGCATCGCGCTCATCGCGATCGGAATCATCGCTTTGGTCGGGGCTTAGCGATCAGCCGGGGAGGACGTAGGAGGTAGAATCCTCTTCGTCCCGTGATTGGTCAAGTATCAGTCAAGTTATTGGTCTACTCGTCCATGCTGGCAACAATCAAGAACGCGACGTGTCGCCGGCAATTCGTTCGAGGGTGGCCAAGCTGATTCGCTCCACCCGGGAGAGTGTTTCACCGCTTTGCTTGAGCGCTTCGGCGATGAGCCTGTGGTCGGCCTGGATCTGCCGGATGTTGATGACGGTGATAATTGCCATGGCCAGCAGCGCGAGCGTGTTAATCCAGATGAGGATCTCCATAGTCCCTCCGGGTGCCTCACATAATACACCAACGAACGTTCTTGCTGAATCTTCATACGCCAGACATATCCAAGAAGAAAGTGACGGCTGGCTCTGGGCATCAGTTTTCCTAAAGGACGCGTTTTGGCGCAAAACCCGGGGTGCTAAGCAGTTCAAACGATGCCCTACGCCACCTTATTTTTGAGAAATCAAGGAGTTGGCACGGTCCCACCCCAGAGCCGGCGTCCTCCGTTTCCGTGTATTTCCGCCCATGGAATACCACACCAACCAGTGATCCTCGAGAGAAGGCCCCCTCTCCCAGCGAACTTATGGCATTGTGCGGCTTCGGAGATTTAGAAAACTTTCAACGAGCTCACGGCGG
>DATMBL010000161.1:0-8760 GCA_035559295.1 Candidatus Eiseniibacteriota bacterium | reverse complement strand
CATCCCGCTCGTTGCCGCCACGGAGGTTCTCTACCATACCGGCTCCCGCCGGCCGGTCCAGGACGTACTGACCGCGATCCGATACGGCATCCCGCTTTCGGCCTGCGGCCGGAAATTGAAACCTAACGCCGAGCACGCCCTCAAACCGCCTTTCGCTTTTTCGCGACTCTTCGCCGACGATCCCGCGGCTTTCAGCCGAACACGGGAAGTCGCGGACCGGTGCGCTTTCTCACTGAACGAGATTCGTTACCGGTATCCGTCTGAGGAGCTGCCGAGCGGGATGACCTCCGCGCGGTGGCTGAAAGAACTGTCGTTCAAAGGGGCGCGGGAGCGCTACCCCGAGGGGATTCCATCCGACGTGATTCTGCAACTGGAAAAGGAGCTCGCGCTGATCGAGGAGCTGGATTATCCGGGGTACTTTCTGACGATGTGGGAAATCGTCGAATTCTGCCGGCGGCAGGGCATCCTCTGCCAGGGTCGGGGTTCCGCGGCCAACTCGGTCGTTTGCTATTGCCTCGGGGTCACCGCCGTCGATCCGGTCCGAAGCCGGCTCCTTTTTGAGCGGTTTATTTCGAGAGAGCGCGCCGAGCCGCCGGATATCGACTTGGATATCGAACACGATCGGCGTGAAGAGGTGATTCAACACGTCTATGAAAAATATGGCCGCGATCGCGCCGCCATGGTTGCCAATGTGGTTCGGTATCGGGCGCGCTCCGCGGTTCGGGATGTCGGAAAGGCTCTGGGCATTTCGGAAACCGCGCTCGACCGGGTGGCAAAGTTTCTGTCGTCGTACGAGCCGGTCGATCGGTTGGCGCTGAGGCGGCTCGGATTGGACGATGCGACAGCGGTCCACCGTAAGCTCGTGCAACTGGCGAACGAGATTCTCGACTTTCCGCGCCATCTGTCGATCCACCCCGGCGGGTTTCTACTCGGGCACGAACCGATTTCTGATATCGTGCCGATCGAAAATGCAACCATGCCGGATCGCACCGTCATTCAGTGGGACAAAAACGATCTCGAGGATCTCGGGTTGTTCAAACTCGATCTACTCGGGCTCGGTGGTCTGACGCAACTCGATCTCTGTTTCAAGCTTCTGCGCGAGCACCGCGGTGTCGAGCTTTCGATGGCGACCATCCCTGCCGAAGACCCGGCGACATTCGAGATGCTCCGGCGCGCCGACACGATCGGTGTCTTCCAAATTGAGAGTCGCGCGCAGATGGCGATGCTGCCGCGGCTCAAGCCGGAGAAATTCTATGATCTGGTGATCGAGGTGAGCATCGTTCGGCCCGGGCCGATCACGGGCGGCATGGTGCATCCGTATCTGCGGCGGCGCAGCGGCAAAGAAAACGTCGACTATGCGCATCCCAGCCTGCAACCGATCCTTGAGAAAACCCTCGGCGTACCGCTCTTTCAAGAGCAGGTCATGCAGCTGGCGATCGTCGCGGCGGACTATACTCCGGGGGAAGCGGATCAACTCCGGCGTGATATGGCGGCATGGCACCGGACCGGCCGAATGGAGCGCCATCGCGAGCGCTTGATCTCGCGCATGCAGGCGAAGGGGATCGCGCCGGAATTCGCCGAGCGGGTAGTCGAGCAGATCCGCGGTTTCGGCGAGTACGGTTTTCCCGAAAGCCATGCAGCCAGCTTCGCGCTGATCGCTTACGCGACGGCCTGGCTCAAGTGTCACTATCCCGCGGAGTTTGCCTGTTCGTTGTTGAACGCCCAGCCGATGGGGTTTTACATGCCGGCGACAATCGTCGAAGACGCCAAACGCCGCGATGTGATGGTCCGCCCTGTGGATGTTCTCTCCAGCCAATGGGACTGCACGCTCGAGCCTTGTGACGACAGCGCCGGCGGTTTTGCGGTCCGCATGGGCCTAAGATACGTGAAAGGGTTAGGAGCAAGGGATTGGGAGAAGATAAAACGATCCCGAGATGCCAGGCCGTTCAGCTCACTGGCGGATTTTGTCCGGCGCACGACCCTGGATGAGGGAAGTCTCACGCGTTTGGCCCAAGCAGGGGCGTTCGACAGCTTCGGCATCGAGCGCCGCGCCGCGCTATGGGATATCGGCAAACTTGCGCTGTCACGAGACGAGTCCTTGACGCTTCCTGCAAATGAAACCGCACCCGTTTTCGCGACGCTGACGCCGCTCGAAGAAGTAGGGTGGGATTACCGGACGACCTCGCATAGCCCGCGCCGTCATCCGCTCGCGCCGCTGCGAGAAACGCTTTCAGTTCAGGGGCTGCCGAATGCCGCGGCGGTCGCGAAGAAAAAGAACGGTGAAAAAACCCGCTACGCCGGCTTGGTGATTTGCCGGCAACGTCCCGGCACTGCGGGAGGCGTGGTGTTCATGACGCTGGAAGACGAAACGGGATTTGTGAATCTCGTCGTGTGGGAGAGTGTTTTTCAACGGTATTCGGTTCTGGCCAAGACGGCGCATTTTCTCGGAGTCACGGGAACGGTGCAGGCCGAAGACGACGTGGTTCATATCGTTGCCGAGAAACTTTGGGATCCTCGGCTAAATGTCAACCCGGCCGCCGTATCCAGTCGCGACTTCCACTGAAAGAGGATCATAAATCGCAGAGGCGAGGACAGTGGAGAGTTTAGCCGAAGATCGAGGATGGAGGATAGAGAATCGCGGTTTTCGATTCTCGATCTTCGATTTTGGGTTCCCGCGAACTATTGCCCAGGGCGCAGAGTACGCATGGTATAACCGGCTATGCGGCGGGAACCCAAGCCTCTGAGCAGACTTAAAACGACGGCGCGGCGGCTCAAGGGCGAGCTTGCGGCCTTGTATCTGGCTTATCGAGATCCGCGCGTTCCCTGGTACACGAAGTTCATCATCGTCTGTGTCGTCGGGTACGCTCTGAGCCCAATCGATCTGATTCCCGACCCGATTCCCGTGCTGGGTTATATCGACGATTTGATTTTGCTGCCATTAGGAATCTACCTGGCGATAAGGATGATTCCCGAAGAAATCTTGACTCAGTGCCGTGAGAAGGCTGCGGCAGCTCGCCTCGAGCTGCCGCAGAACCGCTGGGCCGGCGCCCTGATATTGATGATTTGGATCGTCGCTGTGATCTGGATCGGGTTCTATCTGAGCCGTTTCGTCCTTTGAAGCTCCTGCGCCGCTCTACTTCAGGCCGTTCTTTACTTTGCTCGCCCCTTTGACGCGCTTGCCACCCGTTTCCAGCCCGCGCGGCAGCTCGCCTTCGTCTTTCTTTTTCTGGATCCCGCTTGGCAGCTCGCCTTCCTTCTCGGTGTGACGGACCAAACCGTAGGGGAGGCCGCCGGCCTCACGGCCACGCTTTCCGTGGTTTGCCATATTTTCCTTGTTTTTTGCTTTGCCTTTTTCGCCAGAGAAGGCGGGGGAGACGGTAGCGAAAAAGATCGCTGCAACAAGGAACGCAGTTACTTTCGCGCGTTTCATTGTTTCTCCTTCGTAGATCATTTTCCGTTTAGCGCTATTTCAATTTGATCCTGCTGCCCTCGTCCCGGGTTGCGTCGATTGAAGCTCCTGCGCCCGTGGCGGATCGGACCACAGCAGTCGCCGGTCCGGGCTGGAAGTTCAAACCCGGGACTGCGAGCACCTGAACCGGGAAAGTTTCCAAGCCGCCTCCGCAGACAAAACTGTGGCTGCCGATTCCGATGTTTAAAAGCCGTCCGTGATTCTGAAAGACATACACCGTCAGTGTAGCGTTGTCGTTCAACGTGCACTGTACGTTAACTGTGACTGTGATTTCGGTACGGCCCGGCAAGAGATCGGCGTCCTGTTCTATCGACAAGTCTTCTGTCGCTGCGGATGCAACGCTTGCCGTGAGCAAAACCGCGGCTATACCATGCGTGATCCCTTTTAGAAAAGTGTGCATCTTTTTCCTCCTTAGTAATCAGGTTGTAGCAACCAACATCGTGGTCAGGCTAAAGCAGCCAGCATGCCAACGACCAGAGTACTGATAAAAAGCCGAGTTGCGCGCTACAACGCTCCGGGCGAGACGCAAATTTTTACAGGGCGCGGTGAAATTTTGTCACGACAATCGGTTGTGGTCTGCTCATCGCGGATCCAAGGAGATTTTCGGCTGCGATTGGCGTGTTTGGCACGAAGAGTCATGGGAGCCGAAATATCGTGTCCGATGGGACAAGTGACAAACTTGGTTGGGTGCCGGCCGGCCAATGACGCGTTTAGATCCCGGGTTTGGTCTCTGTGAACTGAAGGCAACATATTGATAACCGCCGGTGCGGGAGCCGTGAGCAGGTTTGGGCGCCGCTGGCGATCGTTTTCGCGAACTCGAGTCTACATCCGTGTAAGTGTTTGAACGGCTCTGCCCGTCGCGGTGACGGCCCGCGTGTTGCTTAACCGGCCACAGAGCCAGACCGGCACGACTGCCGGCTGAGACCAGAGAAAAGGAGAAAAGAACCTTTATGTTTCGACGATGGAAGAACTTTGCCTTGTTGTATGCAGGCGTCTTTGTACTTATCCATTTTGGCGCCGGCAATGCGAGCGCTCAGGTCACCGGCGCGCTATTCACGACCGATTCTGAATGCGCCGGCGTCGACCTGAACATTTACTCGAGCAAGGATGCCGTTTATATCGACGGAGGTCCCACCAGAAAGGGCGCGGCCACGGGCCTGCCGGACGGCTCGTATTACGTCAGAGTTACGACCCCGGACGGCAAGACCGTGTTGGGGCAAACCGCGACCGCGTTTGTCCAGGTTATTAACGGCGAGTTTCAAGGTTGCTATCAACTCGCCGGCATTCTCGTCTCCCCAACCACCGGGCAATTGGGTTACGACGACACGACGAACAACGGCGGCGAATACAAAGTGTGGATCTCTCGAAATCCCGAATTTCCGAATAGGGAATCCAAAACCGACAACTTCAAAATCGTTCCTTCGGCGGGGTTTGACAGCGACGGGGATGGCATCCTGGATGAAGACGAAATTCTCGGGTGTATCGACAACCCGGATCTGGACTGTGGACATCCGGGTTCTGAAGTGAGTTGATCAGCCGGAATTCCCAAGCCAAATCCGATAAACACAACGAAGCCTGCGAACCATTGTCGCGGGCTTCGTTGTGTTTGAACAGCCATGATTCCCGGCGCGCTATGACTGCGGTAATTGACATGTAGCCTTCCCTGTCTTATGAATGATGGGAAACCATGTGGCGAAAAGCGACGGGGCTTGCTCTCGGATTCGCGACGTTGCTGCTTGGCTTTCCTGCCGAAGCGCAGGACGCGAAACCGGCGAAGATCGGCTGGCTTGGAGCTCGCTCCGCTTCGGCTCCCGCACGCGATGTTTTCACTCGGGAACTTCGAGCCCTTGGTTATGCCGAGCGCAAGAACGTGGCGATCGAATATCGGTACGCCGAGGGTAGGCTCGAACGGCTCCCGGCGCTCGCCAATGAGTTGGTCCGGCTTGGCGTGCACGTGCTTGTCACGCCCTCCACTTCAGCGGCTCTGGCAGCCAAGAATGCGACCAGGATGACCCCGATCATTTTTTACACAGGCTACGACCCCGTTGCGGCCGGCCTGGTGGAAAGCCTTGCGCGGCCCGGCGGAAACCTCACCGGGTTCACCACTGTGGCGGCGATTCTCGTTGGGAAGCAAATCGAGCTGCTCAAGGAAACTATTCCCAAGCTCTCCCGCGTCGCCGCATTGTGGAATCCGAAGGAGGCACCGTCCGCGCAAACGTGGAAGGAAGGCCAGTTCCCCGCCCGCGAGCTAGGCGTCGAGCTTCATTCGGCACCTGTCAGCAGCGCCGACCAGTTCGAAGACGCGTTCCGAAATGCGATCAAGGCGAAGAGCGACGCCCTCATCCTGATGCCGGGCGCTTTTTTCTTCTCACACCAAAAGCGAATTGTGGAACTCGCCGCAAAGAATCGGCTTCCCGCGATTTACCCCGAGAGGGAATTGACTGCTAGCGGGGGCTTGATGTCCTACGGCGCGGACCCGGTTGAACCCTACCGCCGACTGGCGGCAATGGTCGATAAGATTCTGAAAGGTTCGAGGCCCGCCGATCTGCCCGTCGAGCAACCGACGAAGTTTGAGCTGGTCATCAATCTCAAAACCGCGCACGAGATCGGTGTCGCCATACCGGCTCATGTGCTTGCTCGAGCGGATAGAGTTATTAAGTGATAGGTCGAAGCTGGCGGCCGCCTGCAGCGAGCCGAGCGCATAGATATTACTGTTGAACGCCCCGGGAGGCCTCGGTCATTTCCGCTCTCCAGACCTCCAGTAGCGTTGTTCGGGTCACGCCTTTGGGAGAGACGTCGCTCAGAACCACTTTTGCTAAACTCGGCGGCGGCGCCCAGTGTTCGACGTTGTTCTTCTGGAAAATGGCGACGGTTCGCACTCTCAATGCGCAGGCGAGATGCATCGGCCCGCTATCGCACGTTACGAACACCCTGCACGCTGAAACCATCGCGGCGAATCGCCTCACCGATTTTTCATAAACGATCGGAACTTTGCCGTTCAACGCCCAGTGGACATAATCGATGAGTTCCTTTTCTTCCGGTCCGGCGAAGGCAACCACGTTCACATGCGACGCCCGTAGTTCTTTGATCACTTCCAGAAAGCTCTCCAACGGCCAGCGCTTTCCCTTCCTCGCCCGGGCGCCGAGAAATACGCCCGCGTCCGCGGCTTTGCCATTTCCTATCAGCGATTCGAGCCTTCTGAGGCCTTCTTCCTTTTCGTTCGTCGTTAACACGAGCTTGGGTAGGTTCTGGGTTCCGCCCAGTTGCATCGAGCGCGCCAGCGCCGCGGCGATTTCGTATTTGTTTCTCGTCGCCGGTTTGGGAAGAGCGAGATCGTAGTACCGGCCCCGCTTTCCTTCGAGCCCTATCCGATGTCTCGCCCCGGACCATCCGGTGATCCACGCCCCCATGGCGGATTGCGAACCGCTGAGCTCGACCGCGAGATCGTACTTTGTAGAGCGAATCTGTTTTATCAGACTGAGGTACGCCCAGGACGCCTCGGGAAAGCGGCGAGTGATCTGGTAGTGGTGATCGATCGGGAGATTCTCGAAAAGCATCGCCGAAATCGGGCCGCCGACAAAGTCGATCCGCGCGCTCGGAAACTGGTTGCGAAAACGGAATACGAACGGCGTTGCCAGGATCGAATTGCCCATGCGAAAAGACGGCCGAACGAGGAGAATCTTGTCAATCGCCTGATCAGCGATGACGAATTTCGGTTCCTCGTTGGCACCCGCATCGGCGGCGCGTTCGTTCTCACCCTTCATAGCCTGGAAGCCGCAGTAGAGTACAACTTACGCTCCCGTACAAGAGGACTCGGTACGGCCCAAGACTTTGGCGTCCCCGACGGGATTTGAACCCGTGTTGCCGGCGTGAAAGGCCGGTGTCCTGGGCCAGGCTAGACGACGGGGACGTGGTGGTGAGCCGTGCTGGATTCGAACCAGCGACCCTCTGCTTAAAAGGCAGATGCTCTACCGCCTGAGCTAACGGCTCGCTGGCAGGGTAAACTCTAGTCTAATAACGAGAATGGTGCGCTAAGTCAATCAAACCGTAAAATTCAAACACAAACCCGCTTGGGGAGCCGCCCTTACGGCACGGTGGCCTTCGCAGCGCCCGGTTCCGTGTTGTCCGGGATGCGATCGACTCTGACAAAGCCGCGGGCCTCGAGCTGCTTTGCGCAAGCCTCGACCGCAGCGGCTATCGCTTCGGTGTACTTGGGGATCGTCTGCCTGGCCGCGCATGTCTGCCAGACTTTTGTTTTAGGATGGTAAAGCGTAATCGATGTTGGCGCGGCGGCCTGGCAGCCGACGATAAGTATCGCCCATAGCATCGAAAGTAGAGTAGGAAGCGCCTGAGCGGCGAACCGTGAGCTTCTCTGTTTGACCATAGACAACCGGCGAGCGAGGCGCTATGGTAGCAGCAAATCCCAAAGCGATAAACCTAATCGCAGGCTTGGCAGGATGTCGGTCTCTGCATCTTCTCTTGGCGGTGGATTTTTGATTGAATAAGGCCACGCGTCATGAAACAGACCATTACGCTTACGCCGCACGCTTTCGAGTGCTTGTTGCGCTCGGTTCCGAGAGATTCGGTCGCCCTCGAAGTGCTCGCGGATGCGGCGAGGAGCAACGAGCCCGAAACTTCGGCTTACTCGGTTGAAGTGAGTTGCACGCGCGAAGAATGGCAAGCGCTGGTTCAGATAGCGAAGGCACACTGCCCCGAAGTCGTCCAGCAGCTTGAAGGCATTCCAGCGGACTGGCACGCCTAGCGCGCGCAACTCTGCCATGCGTTCAGTCATTGCCGCGCTTGCGGCGGCGGGGAGCTATGTTATCCCGTCAACCTGTTCTGTGCCCCCGTAGCTCAGGTGGATAGAGCACAGGATTCCTAATCTCATCTCCGACCTTTTCCAAGCTCATCTCAGTACGTTTTTCGTAGGAAATTAAACCCGCAAGCTCGGCTCAGTGCCGTGTTTTGCGTCTCATATAGTCCACGTAGGTGTCCACCAAAAGGCGGGCGGATGCGTGGCAAAGAAAAAGGGGCCCGGATGGTTGAGATCCGTAGCCCCCAAAGAGGAGCGAGACCGGTGAAGTCAGCGCGTCCTTGTGTTTGGATCGTAGCGCGATCCCCTCGACACGTCCAGCGCGCCCGCCGGAACCGGTTTTCCCGCTCGAAGCGAAGAACAAAAAAGCTACAGGAGGCATTCCGCTATGCAGCAAAGACGAGTGTTGGAGAACCAGCAAAAAAGAGTCTTGGAGAAATTGATTCTCCTCACCCCGAGCCAGAGGCAGTCGGTGAAA
>DATMBL010000160.1:0-11147 GCA_035559295.1 Candidatus Eiseniibacteriota bacterium | reverse complement strand
TTTAGCGTTTTCCTCATTCTAATCGGCAGCTACGTTGCCTACGCCGCATCGGGCTGGTCGTTCAAGACAGGCTTCTTCCCTCTGACCGTCGCGATTCCGCTCATCGTCCTGGCGGCGGCGCATCTGCTGCTGGAGCTCTTCGGCGGGCCTGAAAAACCCGGGGGCACGGTCGCGGAGGCGGAATTCTCGCAGCCTGTGAGCCCGGATGTCGCGCGCTGCCGCGAACTTGCGATCTTCGGGTGGATCGCGGGCTTTATTGCTTTTGTCGCCCTCATCGGCTTCCCGCTCGCGGTGCCGCTGTTTGTTTTCCTTTATCTGAAGATTCAAAGCCGCATTGGCTGGCTGCAAACCGCTGCTTTGACGGCGGGAACGTGGATCGCTTTTCACCTGCTGTTCCAGCGAGTCGTTCAGCTTCAGTTCGAAGACGGCCTGATTCAGGCGTGGCTTGGCGCGTAGTTGCCGCAGCGGCGCTGTTCAGCTGATGGCATCAACCCGCCTTTCGGAGCCGCACGCTCAGAAAACGGGAAAGGGCCTTTAACTTGGTCGGGGAGCGCGAACGTTCTTGCTCCGTACGCGCGTCGCAAGAAAAAGCGAGGGTTCGCCCCAGCTATCCGTAGAACTCGGATGCAAGTAGGGCGAGGGTTGTACCGCATACGGGATCTTTCGGACGGGTTTTTTGCGATTTAGTGACACCCGAGGCAAAAGCCAGCGGGATGGTTTGCTCCTAGACGAGGCATGCGTTTTGCGACTTCTCCGGCGCGATAAGTTCAGAAGGGAGGAGTTCGTCATGGCGCAAGACTTGAAAGGATTGAAGGTTGCGATTCTCGTGGCCGAAGGTTTCGAGCAGGTAGAGCTTAGCGAACCGAAAAAGGCGCTCGAGAGCGCGGGAGCGGAGACGCGCATCGTATCGCCCGCGCAGGGGCAGGTTCAGGGATGGCACCACTTCGACAAGGGCGACCGGTTTCCGGTCGATATCCCGCTAGAACAGGCGCAGGCGCGGGAGTTCGATGCGCTGCTGTTGCCCGGCGGCGTCGCCAACCCCGATCAATTGAGGATGCTACCGAAAGCGGTCGAGTTCATCCGGGAGTTCTTCGACACCGGAAAGCCAGTGGCCTCGATTTGCCACGGCCCGTGGACGCTTATTGAAGCCGGAGCGGTCCGCGGGCGGACCGTTACGTCATGGCCGTCGCTCAAGACCGATCTGATCAATGCCGGCGCAAATTGGGTTGACCAGGAAGTGGTCACTGACAATGGGCTCGTCACGAGCCGCAAGCCTGCGGATCTTCCCGCCTTCAATCGCAAGATGCTCGAGGAGTTTGCCGAAGGAAGACACAGGCAGCCGGCGCGCGCCGCCGCGGGCACGTAGGCGTCGGAGGTGCGGTGGATGCGGCAGGGAGCCGGCGCGCTCCTTGCCGCAAACTCGCACGTTCACATAGGCTCCCGCGACGAGTGAAGGCCGCGAAAGACGCGCTCATCCTGATGGCAGACGACACACGAGGCCTGCCCGCGCTCCTCGAGATTAGAGACCAGCGCGTAAGTCAAACCGTCATCTGACCAGGTGAGGACCTTCCAACCCGCTACGGATTGGAAATGAAATCGAAGGCCCTCCCAAGGTATCTCTTCGCCTCCTGAAGGTTGGGCAACAGCATTGGAAGTCACCAACAACGATATCGGGTGACCATTGAGTCGATAGACGACATAGGCCGCATAATCGTCTTTGAAACCGACCAGCCGCGCCCCTTCGACGTGGTAGGGTTTGGGACCTTGAGGGTAGTCCGGCAACCTGAAATTGAACCGGAGCTTACCCGCAAACCAGGCGGAGATCGCTTCCGGCGAATCGCTGAACACTTCGAGCGGCAGCCGGCCCTGGAGGTAGCGCACGTGATGATCGACGGCGACGTTGACGAGCGACGGGCGGTCCTTCGAAAAAAGCGTCGCGGCCGAAAGCCACCAACCGGCGCTTGCCAACACCAGAAAAGCCGACGCCGCGATCAGAGCGCGGTAGGAACCGAACCGCTCCGGCGGGTTCGACTGGCGGAGGAGGCGCGTGACTCGGCCGCGAAGCGTTTCGGGGGCGCTGTAAAGCGGGCGGGCGCGGCGTATGGCGGCAATCAGTTCGCGCTCACGATCGAGCGCCGCGCGGCAATCATGGCAGCCCTTCACGTGGGTTTCCACCGCCAGCCGCTCGCCTTCCTGAAGCTCGTCATCGAGATACAGGGGGATCTGTTCGAAAATGTGCTTATCCACTTCCGCGTTTTCGCCGCAAAATCAACGACGTATTTTCCTCGTCCAACATGGAACGCAGCTCGGCTCTCGCCCGGTTCAAGCGGGACATGACCGTCCCGGCAGGGCAGCCCAGGATCGTAGCGATTTCCCGGTAGCTGAAGCCTTCAAAATAGCGCAGCACGACGACTTCGCGAAACGCCGCAGGCAGTCCTGAAAGTGCGGAGCGAAGTCTGCCGGATGCCATATTTCGCTCCAACCAATCCTCGGGTCGCTCTCGCTCGTCCGACAAGCATTCGTGCAAGGGCCCGCCTTCCGCACGCGCTTTTTCCAAAAAGATAAATTCCGGGCCGCTAGCCCGCCGGCGCCATTCATTGATCCAAACATTTCGCAGAATCGTAAACAACCATACTTTGGGATTGCTCCTGATGCCATTGTGCGCCAAGCCTTTGATGGCGCGGAGGCAGGCCTCCTGTACCAGATCTTCGGCGTCCGTTGGATTGCGTGTCAAAGACATCGCAAATCCATAGAGCGCATCGAGGTTTTCCAGGATGGCGCTCTCGGCTGTGCCTGTGTGTGCTTTGCGGAAGCGGATCACATCAGGCTCTCCCGGTTGGTTGCTTCGCCGCCGGCTTGGCTCTCTCGTCAGACCACGACCAGCCCCTTAGTTAAATCTCTTGACCCGGCATGTCAACCGGAGCTTCGGCGTCGATCGAGAAACTCGCGCCGGCGCTTACGAGTCTCAGATTGCGGTCGATTCTCGGGAATAAATCGTTCGGTCGATTGTCTTTATCAAAAGAACGGGAACACGCGGCCGGCGGTCGAGTTGCCGGCCGGGCGGTTTCGCATTTCGCGATTGGAGGCAACGCATGACCTACACGCACCGGGTCGTTGTGCGGGTTCTCACCCTGGCGGTCTTTGTCTCGGCTCAAATCATCGCGCCCGCGTTCGTGTCGTCCTATCAGGAAGTCAAGGTGGCAGACGGGGGCGCAATCGAAGGGAAAGTTACGTTCACCGGCGTCCCTCCCGGTCCGCGCAAAGTCATTCCTACGCAGGACCAGCAAGTCTGCGGCGGCCCGCGAGACGAGCCGCGCATCGTGCTCGGGCCGGACAAGACGGTTGAGGGGGCGATCGTTTTTCTCAAAGGCGTGGAAAAGGGTAAGCCGTTCGAAAAGCCGAAAAAACCACCCGTCGTGGACAACGAGAAATGCAGGTTTGTACCCGAAATCCAGGTCGCTCCTGTGGGAACGGAGTTGGTGATCGCCAACTCGGATCCCGTGCTCCACAACACGCACGGGTATCTGTTGTCCGACAGCCGGCGGGGCCGCACGGTGTTTAATCAAGCGCTTCCACAAAAGGGCCAGCAGGTAAAAACGACGCTCAAGCTCCCCGGAATCGTGGATATCGCGTGCGACGTTCATGGCTGGATGCAGGGTTGGCTGTTGGTGGCGGACAACCCCTACTACGCGATCACGGACAAGAACGGCGCGTTCGCCATCAAAGATATTCCGCCCGGCAAGTATACGCTGGTTACCTTTCAAGCCCACGCCGGCGTCAAGGAGACTCCGGTAAACGTCGAGGGAAAGAAAACGAGCAACGTCAATGTCGATTTGAAGAAATGAGCGCGAGCGCTCTGATGGCGTTTAGGGAAGGAGGATTTCGATGAGCGACCGGGAGCGTGAATGGCGTGAGGCGGCGCGCCAGTTGAGAAAAGCCGGGAGGTGTCCCGACCCAGCTCTCAAGATCACCCGGAGAACGTTTCTCCACAGATCGATCGTCGCCGGCGCGGCTGCGGGCGCGGCGACGTACGGCTGGTTTCCCCTGATCAACACATTGACGATGGCGTATGGCGCGGAGGCTCCGTTTACCTTCGCGTGGATTTCCGACACGCACCTTTATCCCAAGGACGTCAACACCCGGTTTGTCGAGAAAGCCACGCGGGCGGTCAAGGAGGTTCAGGCGATGAAGCCGCCGGCGGATTTCCTGATCTTCGGCGGCGACTTGGCCCAGTTGGGTGATCCTGTAGAGCTCCGGCTCGGGAACGACATTCTAAAAGACATAACCATCAAGAAGCATTTCATTCCGGGGGAGCACGACTGGTACCTCGACATGGGAAAGACCTGGGTCAAGCTGTTCGGCGCACCACCGTGGACCTTCGAGCACAAGGGCGTGACGTTCGTTGGCCTCGATACGATCAGTCGCGCGCCGGACTACTGGTCGGCGACGAAGATGAGCCCCAAAGAGAGAATGGCTCACATGGCGACTCTGGATGGCTCGGTCGCCGGGCCATGGGCCGGCGTGGGAAGCGATCAGCTACAGTGGTTGAGCAAAACCCTCTCGCCGTTGGCGAAAGACAAGCCGATCGTGATCTTCAGCCACAATCCTCTCTACGAGTATTACCCACCCTGGAATTTCTGGGTGCGGGATTGGCGCCAAGTTCACGAGATCCTCAAACCCTATAGCAACGTGACCAACATTCACGGTCATACGCACCAGGTGCTCTACAACGAGATCGGCACGATGCGATCCATCGGGATGCTGGCGACGTCATGGCCGTGGCCGTATGCGCCTGAAGGGGTGCCGGCGCTGACCAAGCCGATGATCCGGGTCAATCCGGGAGACATTTTCGACGGCGTCGGATGGGGAAAAATGACGGTGAAAGCGCCGAAAGTCGAACACGAATACATGATGTGGAGGCCGGCGGTATACGCCGAGGCGGAAGTCGATTCCGGCACCGGCGACAACGACATCCAGAGGCTCAGGCCGCGCATTGCCGACCAGATGTGGCCCTACAAGTAGCGGAAAGGAGAAGTGAAGCGTATGAGAAAGATTCTCCAATGGCGCGCGACGCTGCTGGTGGCAGCGAGCTTTCTTCTGGTTTTCACTTCCCGGTTGGATCACGTTCAGGCTCATAAGGAGAAGCACACGCCGGAGCAACTCAAGGCGTTCCATGATGTGTTCATGGAGCAAGTGCGCATCGGCGACCTCCTATTTCACGGCGATGCCGAGACCGAAAAAAAGCTCGGCGTGACGTTGTCCAAAACCGGCATGGCATGCGCCATGTGCCATCCTTTTGCTTCCGATACCCACCCGCACGAGTTCCCGAAATTCCAGGAACAAATGCAGGAGTTTGCCACGCTGCGCGACATGATCAACTGGTGCATCGAAAACCCCAACGAAGGCGAGAGAATCGACGTCAACAGTCCGGCGATGAAGGCGCTGGAGGCTTATACCTATTGGTCGAACAAGGGCTCTATCCTGGAGGCCGGCAGGCACTGAGCGGAAGACACGATCGCCGGGAGGTGTGAACGCCCGAGAAACGCTATGGACCCTCGGGTTTCGCGAAGAAACTTCTGCAAGTGGAGTTCGTCGTTCGTGCTCACGAGCGTCCTTACCGGAACAAGGAGCCGGCTCTCCTTCGGTTGGAATGCCGCCGGGAGCTTGGCCGAGATCCACACGCCGAAGCTCATCGTCCCGGCGGCAACGGGAAACGGAGCGCACGTTCCGATCGCCGTCAAGATGAACCATCCGATGGAGGAAGGGCATCGGATTGTGCGCGTCGAGTTCCTCAACGAGAGCGACCCCATTCCGTCGAAAGGCGTTTTCTATCCGACGCCGGCGAACGGCGAACTCTTTTTCGCTTTTCAAGCGCGGATGCACAGTGGGACATCCGCGGTTGTGGCCGTAGCCGAATGCAATTTGCACGGGCCCTGGGCCGCGCGGCGCACGATTGCGATTCCTGAAGGTCAAGGCGGCTGCGCCACAGCCGGAAACGCAAAACAGGCTGCGGAGGAGGACGCGATTCTACCGCCCGTAATCCGCATCCCCGAACTGGTGCGCAGGGGGCGACTGAAGAAAGGAGAAACGGCCGAGGTTCAGGTGAAATTCAAACACCCGAGCAAGACCGGTCTCGCGTACGAGAACCATCGGTTCGTCAAGGTCGAAGACCCGCTGTACCTCACGCTGATGCAGGTATTCTACGGCGATCGCCTGGTTACCCGTTACGAAATGACCGCCGGTTTGAGCGACAGTCCCTTTCTCAAGTTCACGATCAAATTTCTGGAAGAAAAGCCGCTTCGCATTCTGTTCAGAAACAGCCGGGGAGAGGAATTCAAAGCCGTGACGGAGGTTGTCCTATCGTAGGACCTGCGGGCCGGCTCCTCGGCGTGCTTCTTATCGCCGGGCTCTCCTGGAAGATCGCTCCCGAAACAATCGTATCCACGGACCCAACGATGACGACAGCGGGAAGAGGCTTTCTATCGCGCGCGGGACATCGGGAGGGTTTTTGGACCGGCCCGGTGTCATCGGCCCGTTGCGGCGCCTGTCACGTCGAGCATTACCGGGAGTGGCGCCGCTCGTTTCACGCGCGCTCGCTTGCCTCCGAGGACTTTCTCAATAACTTTGCGAGGTACCTTGAATTTCGCGGCGCGCCGCGGGGCGACGACCCGGGCGTAGCCATGGAGTGCTTAAGCTGCCATGCTCCGGTTTTGAACGCTGCGGGTGAAGATGCCGTTTACCGCGTTTCGACTCTCGCTTTGGCGAGAGATGTCGAGAATCTCGACGGCTACGAGGTAGGCTGCGTCGGTTGTCACGCGGAGCCGAGCGGCGCCTTCTCGGGACCGATTGCCCGCCCGCAGCCGAACCCGTTTCACGCTTCGGAGTTTTCTCCCTTTTACAAAGAAGGCGCGTTTTGCGCCCGCTGTCACGCGTGGACGCCGTCGAGTATCCCGTGCTCCGACGTTTACAGCGATTGGCAGAGAAGCCTCGCGGCAAAGCAGGGAAAAACCTGTCAGCATTGCCACATGGCGGAGCGCACCGGTGCGGCCGTTGCGGGCGGACCCGAGAGAAAATTGCACAGCCATGTGTTTCCGGGCGCGCGCTCCGACGCGATGGCGCGACAGGGGGTGGCGCTCGGATTGAAAGCCGGTTTTCGGAATGATCGCCTCGAAGTCGCGGTCACCGCGCGCAACCTTACGCCGCATCGCTTGCCCGACGGCTGACCGTGGAACAGCTACGCGGTCCTGGAGGTGACCGTCGCAGATGAAACCGGCTGGGAATTCGACACAGTCAAGCGGGTCTATGCCAATTTCGGCGTGGACAAGAACGGACGGACCACCGGAGTTGCATGGGAGATCGTCAAGCGGTCGCCGGCTTCAACTTCGTTGGCCGCCGAAGAGACGCGTGTGGAAAAGTTCAGCTTCGGCGTCGAACCCAGGGACGCGCGGCGCTTTACGGTTCGAGCGGCGATGCGCTATCGGTACGCGCCGGCGCCACAAGACAGCTCCGCCGCCGAAACCGGCGGCCAGACGATGGCGGAAACCAGCTTAACGCTGCCCGGCAGGCGGCCGCTGGTTCGTTAACCTGAATCAGAACAGCGGTATGGCTGAACGCGCGATCGAAAACCCCAACGAGCTGATCAACAAGGAGCTCATTCGAAGTTGGCTTTTGTGGGGGTTTGTCTGGGTTCTCTTCGCCCCGACTCTGGGCGTCATCGTATCGACGAAGTTCACCTATCCGGAGTTTCTGGGCGGGCTTTCGGCTTTAACGTTTGGCCGATTGCGACCCGTTCATGTCAATGGCGTGATCTTCGGAACTTTTTCGACGCTCTTTATCGGCCTGTGCTACTACATCGTGCCGAAGCTTGCCCAGGTGCGGATCTACAAGGAGGAGTGGGGCTACCCGCTGCTGTGGATGTGGAATTTCACGCTGATCGCCGGTTTCGCATCGCTCGTGCTTGGCTACAACCAGGGTCTCGAAGCGGCGGAATTTCCGCTGGTGATCGATATCTTGATTTGGATCGTGTTGCTCGCGGTCACGCTGCAGTTGCTCGTGACGGTGGCGCGGCGAAAAGAACGCGGACTTTACGTCAGCCTGTGGTATCTGATCGCGGCCCTCGTCTGGATGGACATCAACTGGCCGTTCGGGAACTTCATCATTCCCTACGCGATACCGGGCATCAACAACGCCGCGCTGCACGGTCTTTACATCCATTACATCGTCGGGCTCTGGATTACCCCCGCCGGCTACGTGCTGATCTACTACTTCCTCCCCGCGAGCGTCAGAAATCCGATCTACAGCCACAAACTTTCTCTCATCGGTTTTTGGTCGCTCGCGTTGTTTTATCCGTTCGTGGGCATTCATCATTACCTATTCAGCCCGATCGCCGATTGGGCCGAGACGATCTCGATCATGATGAGCGTGCTTTTGATCGTGCCAGTCTGGACGGTTTTGCAAAACTTTTTCGGCACGATGATCGGCCGGTGGCAGGGATTCAGCGGGAACCTCACGGCCAAGTTTCTCATCACCGGGGCGTTGATGTACCTGATCGGTTGTTTCCAGGGCTCTACCGAAGCGCTTCAGGCGCTGCAGCGGCCGACGCATTTTACCGATTTTGTGATCGCGCATTCGCACCTGACGATTTTCGGGACGTTTGTCCTCTGGGCGCTGGCGGGGGTTGTCTACGTCTGGCCGCGGGTTAGCGGCAGGGAGGTCTATAACTTCAACATGGCGAACTGGGGTTATTGGCTGATCACGATGGGCATCTCGGCCATGGGCATCATCCTCACGGCGCAGGGACTGCAGCAGGGTTTCATGCTGATCGCGGGCGCGGAATGGATCGATTCGCTGAACACCATGCACCCGTTCTGGTGGTTTCGAACGTTCTCGGGCATTTCGATGGACGTCGGGATGAGTCTTCTGTTGCTGAGCTTGTTACGAGGACGGCCGGCGACGGAATCGCCATTGGCGGGCCGACCGCGCGCCGCGACGGCCGCGCCTTGATGCATGAATCCCATCGAGACAACAGCGCGGCTAATGGCCGCAACCAAGAAAGAATCGGGTACTCACCAGCGAGGGCACGAAGAACACGAAGTTACAACCTGAATAGAGCGATTTTCCGCATCGGTCGTGTCCTCCGTGTGCTTCGATAGCCATGTTGCCGGAAAGATTCGCGCTAGCTGCGAAAAATCTCGAGGACAGTAGCAGAGGATGCGATACGCCAAAACGGTAGCCGCCGTTGCCGGGTTCGGCTTTATTACGCTGGCCCTTTTCGTTCAGGGGCTTCTTCCGGCGCTGCTCCCGGAGTCTCGCTCGGACCTCGTGTCGCGCGCGGTGCGGACGCGACTCGGCGAGGTCAAGTGGGTCGAGTATCCGGCGCAGGACTACACGGATTTGGAACGATTGGGACGGCGGGTCTACATCCGTGAGGGGTGCTGGTACTGTCACTCTCAATACGTTCGCCCGGTGACGGGCGAGGACGTCCGCTGGGGGCCGGTTTCGCAGGCGGGTGAATACGCGTTCGACGTGCCGCACTTGTTCAGTACCCGAAGGATCGGTCCCGACCTCACGCGCGTGGGCTTGAAGTACAGCGACGATTGGCATTTCGCGCATCACTGGAATCCCCGCCTGGTTGTCCCCGACTCCAACATGCCGTCGTTTCCCTGGCTCTACGACCAGGTGACGGTGGCCATCGAGGAAAAAGGAGGAAAAGTCTCGTTTCGAGACGACGCCGAACTGCGGAAAATCTTCACCTTCAAAGAAGGAAAGGAGATCCTGATCCTGCCGAACACCGAAGGACTCGCGTTTGCGCGCGATACCGACGGAGTGCCGGTGCTGAATTTCGATCTCCTACCCGATCCGCCGAAAACAAAGACGATTACGATCGTGATCCCGACGCGCGAGGCGAGGGCGCTCGTTGCCTATATCCAAAAGCTCGGCATGAACCGCGGGCAGTGGCGCGATCTGTTCGAGCCTCAGAGGGTTTTGGTCACGCAGTTTTCGATTCCCGAGTCGGAAGACTGGATTGCGCGGGGAAAGGAAGTTTACTTGCGCCGATGCGTCGGCTGCCACGGCGAAAAGGGGGACGGCAACGGCGCCGCGGCGACCTTTATGAACCCGCGCCCGCGCGATTTCAGAGACGCGGTTTTCAAGTTTCGCGTGACGCCGTCGGGCGCGCTGCCGACGGAAGGCGATCTCTTCCGCACGATCACGCGCGGCGTTCGCGGAACGGCTATGCCCCCCTGGCACGAAATCCCCGAAAAGGACCGCCTGGCGGTGATTTTGTATGTCAAAACTTTCTCCAACCTCTGGAAAGAGAAGAGTCTCAAAGCGCCGCCGGTTGCGTTGCCGGATCCGCCGCCGCCGAGCGAGGAGCTCATCGCCCAGGGAGAAAAAGTCTACATCAACGAAGGAAGGTGCTGGAACTGTCACGGCGGGCCGGGAATGAAGGACGATAAACCTTTCAACTATCCGTGGGGTCTCGGACCATCGGCGCCGACGTTGAGGGACGACTGGGGATTTCCTTTGCTCGCGACCGATTTCACCACAGGCGTTTTGAAGTCCGGTCCCGACGTCACCGATGTCTTTCGCACCGTCACCACGGGATTAAACGGCGCGGCGATGCCGTCGTTCGCCGAAAACCTGAGCGACGAGCAGCGCTGGGCGGTCTCCTATTATATCCTGAGCCTCTCGGCCTATACCGATCCGCTGCATCGAAAGAAGCTCGAGATTCCCGAGCAGGTGAAAGCGGCTCTCGACGACCCGAGACTCAAGACGCCCACGTGGCGCGCCGCTTTCGACCCGCGCAAGGCGGATACCGCGGTGGCCGCGGAAAAAGCCAGGAACTATCTGAAAATAGCGGAGTGACGGGCGCGTGAACGCAAAGCCATGCTCGAAATAATCACGTTGATCGAATTCGTCGTCGCCTTTTTCATGGGGCTTGCGGCGTGCTGCTTTCTCTTCTGGGGCATTCTCGACGGCGCCTTCAACAATCTCGAGGAAATCAAGCACAGAGTTCTGGAGATTGAAAACGATGAAAGACGAACATCGGAGCGTCGATGATATCAGCCGGTATGCCGGCGGTGAGATCGAGTCGCGCCACGGCGGGGTTAATCGGTGGCTGCTCGGGCTTTACGCCGTGCTCTTCG
>DATMBL010000159.1:0-9524 GCA_035559295.1 Candidatus Eiseniibacteriota bacterium | reverse complement strand
TTCTTGACAACCAACCGGTCGGGCCGTATCGTGACCCAATCGTTGAAAGGGCGGCCCGACGGCCGCCGGGAGGGTTCATGGCGCGAGCGGAAAAGATCGGGGGCGAGCAGAGCGCGGTTGCCTATCGCGGACTTCGCGACTGGCTCGAGCAAGTCGAAAAAATGGGCGAGCTGTTGCGCATTCGCGGCGCGCACTGGGACCGTGAAATGGGTGCGATCACGCAGATGCTCACCGAAGGAGGGAAGGGGAAAGCTCCGGCGATCTTGTTCGATGAAGTTCCCGGCTATCCGAAAGGCTATCGCACGCTCTACGGCCAGTTTTCCACGATCCGGCGCGTTGCTCTGACGCTCGGACTGCCGTTGGAATACGAGCGCAAGGCGGATGTGGTGAAGGCCTACCACCGCCGCATGGAAGATATGAAGTTGATCAAACCCAGGTTGGTCAAAAGCGGTCCCATCCTGGAGAACGTTTTGGAAGGCGACCAGGTGGACGTGCTGAAACTGCCGGTGCCGATCCATCATCAACTGGATACGCACCGGTACATCGGGACCGCCGATATGGTCATTACAAAGGATCCGGACAGCGACTGGTACAACTTCGGGGCGTACCGTTGCCAGGTTTACGATCCGAAGACCGTCGGGTGCCAGATAACCGAGGGCAAGCACGGGCGGATTCACCGAGACAAATACTTCGAACGCGGCCAGAGCATGAAAGTGGCGATCGTCTGCGGGCAGGATCCGCTCCTTTATATGCTTTCCGCGAGCCCGCTGCCGAGCGGGGTGTCCGAGTACGACTTCGCCGGAGGGATTCGCGGCGAGCCGGTGGAGGTCGTGAAGGGCCCGTATACTGGGTTTCCAATTCCAGCGGACGCCGAGATCGTCCTCGAGGGCGAAGCGGTTCCCGGGCAGGTGAAACCGGAGGGACCCTTCGGCGAATGGATGGGCTACTACTCCGACGACGTCGTTCCCCGTCCTTACATCAACGTCAAGACCGTGCTCTTCCGTAACGATCCTATCCTCACGTGCGCCCCGCAGCACAAACCGGTGGACGAAACCGGGTTGCTCAAAGGGATCGCGGGCGCGGCGGAAATCTGGAAGGCGTTGGAAGCCTGCGGCCTGCCGGACATTCTGGGCGTCTGGAATCACGAAGGGGCGCCCGCGACGCGATTTACCGTCATCCAGATTCGCCAGCGCTACCCCGGCCACGCGCGCAACGTCCTTCACGTCGCCTCCAATTGCATGGCGGGCGCTTACAACGGCAAGTGGACGGTCGTCGTGGACGATGACGTCGATTGCTCCGATATGGATCAGGTGCTCTGGGCGATGGGCACGCGGTTCGATCCGGTGACCGATATCGATATCGTCCAGAAGGCCTGGTCGTCGGGGCGCGATCCGATGTTTCTCCCGGGAAATTTCAACAACCGGATCCTGATCGACGCGTGCATCCCCTACAATCGAAAGCTACGCGGTGAATTTCCCAAAGTGGTCGAAGTGCCCGAAGACGTACGCAAGCAACTCAAGGCGAAGTTCCCGGACGCGTTCAAAGGATAAACTCTCTCGCGCCTGCGTTCTTTGCGCGAGATATTCCGTATTTTCTTGGTTGCGGCTGGGCCGCGCTGGGCTCTTCGTGACCTTCGTGGTGAGGTCAAATGTTTGTTGATTCGCCAAGGAGTCCGTATGGTGTTCGCTAGTTGGCGCGGCGTTGTCGGCGTCGTGAAGCCGACGCACCGGCCCGGCTCTCTCGAGGAGTTCATTCGGTTATTGCCCGAAGGGATCGGCGTCGTGCCCGTGTATCTGAACTTCAAGCGCGGCACCGAGGACGAGTTCCGTTCGGCGCTCGGGGCGATCGAGGAAAAAGTCGCGGAGCTGGCGCGGGAAGGGGTCGATCTCGTGCATCCCGAGGGAGCGCCCCCTTTTATGGTGCACGGCTATCACGGGGAGGCCGAGATCACGCGAGGCTGGGAAGCGAAATACCACACCGCCGTGGTGACTGCGGCGCAGACCCAGGTCGAGGCGCTGCGCGCCCTCGAGGTCAGGCGCTTCGTCGGCATCACCTACTTCGTCGGCGCGGTCAACGACATCACGACGCGCTACTTCGAGGAGGCGGGTTTTGAGGTTCTCGGAATGGAAGGCATGGCGGTGCCGTTCGAGGATGTCGGCCGCATCGCTTCGCAGGAGATTTACGCTCACGCGCGCAAGGCGTTTTTAAAAAATAAAAGCGCCGAAGCGATCTACCTGCTGGGTACGGGCTGGCGCTGCCTCGACATCGTGCGCCTGCTCGAAGAGGACTTGCAAGTTCCGGTGATCCATCCGGTGCCGGCGCGCGTCTGGGCGGTGCAAAAACGGCTCCACGTGAGGCAGCGCGTGAAAGGCTTCGGCCGTTTGCTCGAAACCATGCCGTAGCCCGATTGTTCACGCGCAGCGCGACTCGGTAAGCAAAGCGTCGTGCTTCGGTTCCTCGGGACGAGGCTTGCCGAAAAGGGAGATCAAAAGCTGACGAATATTTCTCTTGCTTCGTCGCCGGTGAGCTGGTGGATCGTGGTGATGCGATCGCTGAACTCGCGGAGCGTGCCGATCGAGCTGGCGCCGAGATCGATCAATACAGAAAACAGCGAGAAGCCGAGCTTTTCCTTCGCCTGCCGGAAGCGCTCCGCCCACTCGGCCCCGACCTGGCATTCACCGTCGGTGATGAAAACGATGTCGCCTTTCTTGAAGCGCGACTGCTTCAGGCACTCGAGCGCCGCGTTGAGCGGCGTCTCGAAATCGGTGCCGCCGCCCGGGAAGTACTCGGCGAGGTCGAGAACGTTCTTCATTTCCACGTCGTAGTGATCGCGGGGATTGAGGTCGAGGACCTGGAGCGGAGTGTCTGCGGAAGCAAAGCAAATCGAACGGAAAAGCCTCCGCTGGCGACGCGCGATGTCGAGCAGGGTCAACGCGACGGCCTTCGACCAGATTTCCTTCTCGCCCGCCATCGACGAACTGCCGTCGAGGCAGACGACGATCGGCCCTTTGCCCTTTTCTTCGATGCCTCTGAGCGAGTACTGGAGCAGTTCCTGGTCGAGGTAGCGGCGCTGGAAATCCTTGCGCAACACCGGATGGTGCAGGCTCAGCATTTCATGGGGCAGCAGCCGGTGGATGGCTTCGCCACGCTCGATCTCGAGGATCTCCTCGCTCGAGCGCTCGAAGACTTTTTTCCGTAGCGCCATCGCCTGGAGCTTCATCCGGCCGATCATGCGCGCGAGCTTCTTGAGCTTCTCGTTGCCGGCGAGTCGTTTTCCGAGTTCGAGCTTCTGGCCCGGAGGCGAGCGGTGCCCGGCGCCGATCGCCGATCCCCAATGCTCCGCCTCTTCGGTGGCTTCCTCGAGCTCCTGGGCGACCTTGATCGCTTCCGCCTGCAGCCGGTTCGTGGCCTCGCTTTCGATTTGCTGCAAATCCTCCTTGAGGCGGGCTGCCTTGTGGCGCAGCAGCGCTTCGGCGCCCTGCAGTTCGCCTTCGAGCCGCTGCTTCGCTTTGGCCAGGGCCTTTTTGTTCTCGTCGGACAGGCCTGTTTCGGGCAGGCGATCGGCGTTCTCGTGCTCCGCGAGCTTCCGCTCGAGCAGATTCTCCTGAGCCCGGATGTCCCAGAGATCGCGCATGTCGCCGCGTCGCAGGATCTTTTCGGCGCGAATCAGGCCGAGTAGCCGTTCGCCGATCAACAGGGTGGAAAGCCCGGCGCGCGCCTCGTTCAAAACGGTTTGCTCGCGCAAAAACTCGTACGGGCCGCCGCTCTGGAGCGCGCGCAGGAGTCTCTCGTTCAGGAGCGCGCTCGGCAAGACCTCGGCGGCGTTGTGAAACCGGACGTTGTTCTTGAACAGGAGCGAAAAAACGTCTTGTAAGAGGCTGGCGAAATGGGGAACGAACGTGCCGCCGTTGTCTTCGAGCTCGCGAAACGATTGCGATTCGCTTCGGAGCTGCTGGTAGACCCGCCGGTCGTAAGCGTCGTTTTCGATCCAGCAGGTGTTCTGCGGTAATTTTTCGAACGTTTGCCGGGGCCGGCCCTTGGCGTTCCTGCTCTTGCGCGGCATCAGTACTGCTCCAGCATGTCCTTCTGGATCTGCTCGATTTCGTTTCTCACCGAATCGACACGCTCGAGCGGGCGGCCGAGCCGTCTCGCCTTTTCGATGATCTGATCGACTTTGGTCAGGATGTTGCGCAGTTTGGTGTGAAATTCGATCAAGGCGCGCGCGCGCTCGTCGGCGGTCTCCCAGGATCGCAACGCCGAATCGCGAATCTCGCGCGACTCGTAGAGCAGTTCCGTGATCTCCTCTTCGTAGCCGAGGAGCAGCTCGCGGATCGTCGCGCGCACCTGCTCGCGTTCCGACGGATCGCGCCAGAGAATGTGTTCGAGGAAAAACAGATCCTTTTCCGCCGCTTCGCTCGCCCCCTCGAGGTAGGCGTGAGCCTGAATCGCCCCAAGCGACTGGCGGTAGCGGCGGTCGGAGGCGAGGATGTTTTTCTTGTTGAGTTCGCGCCGGATGTCGGCGATCGAGCGGTAAAGGTGTTGCGGGACGGTGATCGCCGCGACCTCGTTCTGCGCCTGGCGGAGTTCGGCGAGGCTCAACGTGGTACGCGCCCCGCTCGGCGCCGACTGGAGCATGCGGAGAAAACGAAAATCCTCGCCGATGTAGTTTACGACGAAGCGCAGCAGAAAACGGTCGTAGAGCGCCACGAGCTCGTCGTCTTCGGGAAGCTCGTTGCTCGCGCCGAACAGAGTCAAAAGCGGCACGCGCACGAGATCGCGCCCGTTGTGGAAAAGCCGCTCATTGATCAGGGTCAAAATCGCGTTCAGAATCGACGAGTTGGCCTTGAAGATCTCATCTAAAAAGGCAATGTGAGCCTCGGGCAGCTTGCGGGACGTGACCCGCCGGTAGTCATCCTGTTCGAGGGCCTTGAGGCTCACGGCGCCGAAGACCTCCTCGGGCGTGGTAAAGCGGGTGAGCAGCCACTGGAAATAGTTCGCCCCTTCGATGCGCCGGCAGATCTCGTCGGCGAGCATCGATTTCGCCGTCCCCGGCGGTCCGACGATCAGGAGGTGGTGCGACGAGAGCAGGGCGGCGAGCGCGCAGTCGATCAGCTCGCCCCGTTCGATAAACGTCTGGCGCAGCTCTTGGCGGATCTGGGCGATTTTTTCAGCAGGCGACATACGCAATCATACTAGCGTAAGAAACGGTGCGAGGACAAATCGGCTGCCCGCAGGGGAGAGGGGAATTTACATTGCCGCGCGGTTGCGGTAAGCAGGAGTATTTCACGCTTCAGGAGGTCGCGGCGATGCGAAGCATGAGCGCCCTGGTTGTGGCGATCCTATGGTCGTTTGCGGTCCCGGTCGGAAACGCGGCGGGACAAAGCAGTTCGTCTCTGGAAGCGGCAAAGAAAGAAAGCAGAGTCGTCATTTACGGCTCGATCGAAAACGACACGATGGATCTGATCGCGGCGGCGTTCAAGAAGAAAACCGGGTTGGAGGTCGAGTTCTGGCGCTCTTCGGCGACCAAGGTGATGGATCGCGTGATCAATGAAACGCGCGCCGGGAAGCCGCTTTTCGACGTCGTGCTGACGAACGACGCGCCGATGGAATTCATGCACAAAGAGGGCGCCTTCGCGAAGTACGAATCGCCGGCGGCGCGGTACTTTCCCAGCCAGGCGATCGATCCCGCCCTCGGTCCGAGATATCGCACGGTCATCATCGGTATCGTTTACCACGCCGGCATGATCAAGCCGGCCGATGCGCCGAAATCGTTGGAAGATCTTCTCAAGCCCCAGTATCGCGGCAAAGTGGTGATGCCCGATCCGAGCCAGCACACCACCACCGCGCAATGGCTCGCGAGCCTGCACAAAATCATGGGCGGGAGGGAGAAGGCCGACCAGTTCATCCGCGAGTTGGCGGCGACCAAACCCTTGCTCGTCGAGTCGCTCACGCCGGCGGGCGAGCGCATTACCACGGGAGAAACGCCGATCGGCATCGCCTTCGTCAAGAACGTCGTGTTCTACGGTCAAAAAGGCGTCCCGTTGGACTACGTCCGGCTCGGGAAGTTCATGGGGGACGGCCATTACATCGCGCTGGGCGCGAAGGCGCCGCATCCGAACGCGGGCAAGGCGTTCATCGATTTTTTCCTGGGCGAGGAGGGACTGCGGTTGATGGCGAGCGTCGGCGAGTTCGTCAATCGCAAGGGCATCTATCCGCCGCTGCCGGACGCGGACAAAATCCAGACGGTCGAGATGGAACCGATGGACCGGAAAGCTTTCGGCGAAAAAATGGCCGAGTACCGAAAGATCTTCCTGCAACGATAGGAAACCCGCGCGCACGCGCCAAACGTAGGTTTCGCTCGAGCAACGATGAGAACGTCGCGCCTCGGGTCCAACGATCTCGGTGAGCCATGATCGATCGCGCATGGGACGTCATTTTGATCGGCGCCGGGCAAAACAGCTTCGCCCTCGGCACCTACATGGGCATGGCCGGGCTGCGGACGGTGATCTGCGAGTCGCGCCTCGAGAACGGCGGGCGGCTTGCGACCGAGGAAATCACCCGGCCCGGGTATTGGCACAATACGCTCGCTTATTTTCATGACAACCGGGCGCTCTCGCCGGTTTGGCGGGAGCTCGGGTGGGACGAGCGCCACCATGCGGCATTCCATGCTCCAACGGTCATCCGGTCGCTGCTTTTTCCCGACGGCCGCTCGATCTCGCAGCATCGATCGTTGGCGGCCACGCTCGAGTCGATCGCGCGGTTTTCGCCGCGCGACGCCGAAGTCTGGCGCGAGCTTCACGGTCGTTACGGCCCGGTGATCCGTGACGTGATCATGCCGGCGTATTACGAGCCGCCGGGACGAAACGGCGGTCTGTCCGAGCGGCTGAGCGCCGTGGACGGCGGGGCGCGCTTCGAGCGGCTCGCGCGGCTGAGCGCGGAACGAGCCGTCGATGAGTTGTTCGAGAGCGATGCCGTCAAGGTTTTGTTGCTCTCCCAGATGGCTATTCCGCGCGGGTTCGCCATCGATGACGACGGCGGCGGTCTTGAGATACTCAAGATGATCGCCGGCGATGAGAATCCGGAATTGGCGCGAGGCGGCGCCCATGCGATCGCTCAGGTATTGCAACGCGCTTATGTCCGAAACGGCGGTCAGATCCGCGCCGTGCATCACGTCGATAGGATCCTGGTCGAGCATGGCCGGGCGGTGGGGGTCCGGCTTCGCGACGGGCGCGAGTGGACCGCGCGCCGGGCCGTGGTCTCGGACGTCGATCCGTATTCGACGTTCATTACGATGGTGGGCGAGGAACATCTCGATGAAGGGTTCGCGCGGCGCGTCAAGGCGATCGAACCCGACGAGTTCTCGCAGTTTCAGGTGCACTTGGCGTTGAAGGCGCCGGTGCGCTACGCGATCCACGAGGCGCGGGATCCGGCCGTGAGCCGCGCGCTCAGCGTCACGTTCGGCCCGCAGACCGTGGCGGAACTGGCGGCGATGTGGAACGAGATTCGATCCGGCGAATTCCCGCGCCACGCTTGCCTGCATGCGATCTGCCCGACGCTGTTCGATCCTCTTCAGGCTCCGCCCAACCGTCACACCGCTTCGCTTTTTTTGCCGGTGCCGTTCGAGCTTGCCGGCCGGAGGCCCGAGGATTGGATTCGGTTGAAGCATGAGTTCATGGAACGAGCGCTCGCGCTCTGGCGCGGCTTTGCGACGAACCTGACGGAAGCAAACATCGAAATGAAGGCGGCGCTGGATCCTTTCTATATCGCCGGCCGCTGGCCGCACATGCGTCGTGGATCGGTCTGGGTCGCCCGCAAAGTTCCCGGCCAGATGTTCGGGAATCGGCCGTTGCCCGAGTTGGCAGGGTATCGCACGCCGATCGAAGGACTGTACCAGATCGGCGTCGCGACCCACCCAGCGGATGCGGTCATCGCAGGATCGGGCCGAAACGCCTGGCGCGTCATCAAGGAGGATCTCCACCTGGAAATCCCTTAAGCTCCCATGGCAAAGATTTTCGAATACGACGGAATCGTCATCGGCGCGGGGCACAACGGCATGATCTGCGCCGGTTACCTCGGGAAGTCCGGTCAAAGGGTCGTGGTGGTGGAAAAGAACATGGAGGTCGGCGGCGGCCTCGACTCGCACGAGGACCGAAACTACCCCGGCTTCTGGCACAACATCCATTCCGTGTTTCACCGCGGTCTGCTGATGCTCCCGTGGTACAAGGATCTGCAGCTCGAGCATTTCGGCATCCACTACTATCGTCCCGACCCGGGCGTCGTGCACCACTTTCTCGACAAGACCTGCCTCGGTTGGTTTGCCGACGTGCATCGGACGGTCGAGTCGATCAGCCGCTTTTCGCAGCGAGACGCGGCGACCTTCATGGAACTCTGGACCCGCTGGCAACCGGTTGTGAGGCATATCGTTTTTCCGGAAACCTACGCGGTTCCGGTTCCGTTCGAGGAAAAGAAGCCTCTGCTCGAGAAAATCCCCGAGGGACGGGAGTATCTCAAATACTTCGAAACCACCCCGGAAGAATTCGTGCTCGAACATTTCGAACACCCCAGGGTCCGGGCCTTCATCGCTTTTCTCGGCGTCATGAGGGGCTATGAGTTGGACGCTCCCAAAACCGGTTACTTGATTCCGGCGATGATCGCCTGGGGCGTCAACCCGCAGTTGTGTCGCGGCACCTCGCACGCGCTCGGAGACAATCTCGCCCACATGATGTCGCACAACGGCGTGGATTACATCGAGGCGACCGGAGTCGAGCGCATCCTGGTGGAAAGCAATCGGGCGACCGGAGTCGTGCTCGAAGACGGCACGGTGATCAAAGCTGCCAAGTTCATCGCTTCCAGCGTCAATCCGGTCGAGACCTTCATCCGGCTCGTCGGCCGCGAAAACCTCGAACCGGAATTTGCCGACATGGCGGCGGGCTTCCGCTTTTCGAAGACCACGCCGATTTTCGCGGTGAATCTCGCGTTGAACGAGCCGCCGAAGTACATCACCGAGGAGGCGTATCCCGAAGTCGCCGGGGCGTTCATGCACATCGTCGGACTCGATACGTATGATGATCTCAGGGGGCTTTTCGAGGATTGCCGGAGCGGGCAACTACCGCGAAAGCCGTTTATGAACGGGGCCTCCCCTTCGGTTCACGACCCGACGCAGGCGCCGCCGGGCAAGGCGACGGCCTTCATGTGGCAGCTTGCGCCCTACAATCTCTGGGGCAACCCGCTCAACTGGGACGAAGCGCGCGACGCTTGGTTCCAAAAGCAGCTTGCGGTCTGGCAGCGGTTTGCGCCGAATCTCGACGATCAAAACATCCTTTCGACCGATTCGACGACTCCGCTGGATATCGAGCGGCACGACACGAACATGCGCTACGGTGATTGGATGGTCGGCGAGTACTCCGGGGACCAGGCGCTCGAGAACCGCCCCTTCCCGGGTTGGTCGCAGTACAAGACGCCGATCGAGGGACTGTATCTCTGCGGCTCATCCTGCCATCCGGGCGGCAATATTACGGGCGCGC
>DATMBL010000158.1:0-56561 GCA_035559295.1 Candidatus Eiseniibacteriota bacterium | reverse complement strand
CGCTTCGGTGTCCGCCATCGGGATGTTCCCTTCAAAGCCGAAAGACTCTTTTCGCGTTTTCCACGAGCAGCTTGTCTTTAACCCGATCGCTGAAATCCATGTGGTCGAAGCTGGCGAGGGCTTCGGCCAAGTCGACATAGGGATAGTCGGTGCCGAACAGCGCCTTGTCTTGGAGCCGGCCGCCGATCGCTTTTTGAAAAACCCGGGGCAACTGCTCCGCCAAATAGCCCGAGGTGTCCACGTACACGTTGCGCTTGTGCGTCAACACCGCGATCGCCTCGTCGACCCAGGGCCAGCCCGGGTGCGCCGCGACAACGGTCATCCGCGGGAAATCCCTGGCAAGCGTATCGAGATGAACGGGACGCCCGTAGTCGAGGCCGATGCCGCTGCCGCCCGCGGTTCCGGCGCCGAGCACGGTAAAGCCGATGTGAAACATCACCGGTTTCCCCGCGGCCTCGAGGACCTCCCAGATCTCGTAGTACTTTTTGTCGCTCGGATAAAACGCCTGGTCGGGAGGGTGAAATTTGAAGCCGACGACTTTCGCATGGCGCGCCAGCGCTTCGGCGTCGCGCGCCACCGCGCGCAAATCATGCGCGGCCATATCCAGGGAAGCGAGCACGCCCGGAAAACAGTCCGGATGTTTCGTCGAGAGTTCGATGACATGCTCGTTCGAATTACGTGACCCCTCACGCACGGTCGACGGGTGCCAGCCGATCAAAAGGGCTTGGACGTCGTGCCGCGAATATAATGCCGAGAACGCCTCCGCCGTTTGCGGCACCTCGCGCGCATCGCGCCGGAAATAGGCGCAGGCGTGCGCGTCAACGCCGCGCGTGCTCGGGTGAACGTGAACGTCAATCGCGCGCATCGCTTCCTCGCTGCGCCCGGAAGGTCTCATCACACCATCTCGGAGTGGCCATTTTGAACTTTGAGATTTGCAAGTTGCTATCCCGAAGGGCACCGAGCGGAGAGCCAGGGATTGGCGTGCCCGTTTTTGTAAAAGGACTCCTTCTCCTCGGACATGGCGCGGAGGAGCAGCGGCGCGGGCATGCCGAGCGACAGCGCATCATTCAGTCTTTGGAGATCTTGCAAAACGCGCGCGGCACCAAGCGCATCGATTGTCGCCAACGGCGGTTCGGCAAACTTGAGCCCTTCGACTGCGATTAAGTCCACCGTTGCCGGCGACTCGCCCAACTCCACGGTTCTCGCCGCCGCAACGCGCACCGAGGTTAGCAGCGCCAGCTCGACTTCGGCCGGAGCCGGCGCCGCCCGACGATTGTCTACGAGGTCGTAGATCGCGGGATTGGGTTTCTCTCCCACGTAGAACAGCGGGTTTCTCCGCGCGAGCGCAGAGAGCAATTTCGCAGATCGCAAGAAATCATCGCCGCGAAACTCACACATCGCGCGGGTTACGTGCTCGACGATCGACGGCTTCCAGCTGTCCAGGCTGAAGAGCGGCGGCAATGCGCCGAGCCCCTTGGCCGTGCCATCGATCGATTCGATCCCCGCGCCGCACTCGAGCAGGCGGAGCGCCGTCACCGCATAAAACATCAACACGCTGTTGGACACAAAGCCCGAGATGTCGCGCGTCAAGACCGGTTTCCGCCCGACCGTTGAAAGAAACGCGGTTAGCGCGGCGTAATTCGGCTCGCTCATATCGCCGCGCACCACCTCGACCATCTGCGTGTAGAGCACCGGGTTGAAGAAATGCGCGGCGGCGAATTTCTCGCTCGGATAGTCGCCGTCGGCGATGAGACTCGCCCGCGGCAGGGACGATGTGTTGGTCGTGAGAATGCCGCTGAAACCGCCGTCGCGCAGCGCCCGGTAAACCGCTTTTTTAGTCGTCAAAGATTCCGCCACCGCTTCGGTCACCAACTGCGCGCGTGCCATCGCCGCCGGACCGGATACGCGAACGAGCCCGTTTTTGACGCGCGCCGCCTCCGCCTTGGAGATTCGGTTTCTTCTCTCCAGCCTCGCGATCGCTCGATTCGAGCGCTCCTCGATGTGCCGCATCGCTTGTTCCGCGACATCGTAGATCAGCGTGCGATAGCCGCTGCGCGCGTAGAGAAAGGCGATATCGAACCCCATGCGGCCGAGGCCGACGACGCCCACGGTTTCCATCGTGCCGGTCATCAAGCCGCCACGTGCGGTTGCATCGCTCGGTTCGAGCGCGATCCGCTTCCGATCCCGGCCGCCGAACCCAAGGCGATCATGACATCGGCGGCGTCCAAAGCTGCGAGACAACTCCGGTGATCACAGTGCTTCATCGTCTCGCCGGCGCACGGCGAGCATGAAAGCCTTCTCCTCACGATGGCAACGCGGCGGCCGCGCGGCTCCCAGCGGTCGGGATCCGTGGGACCAAACAGCGCGACGGTCGAAACGCCCACGGCGGCCGCCAAATGCGTCGTGCCGCTGTCATTGCCGACATAAGCGGCAGAACGCGACAGCAGCGCCGCCAGCTGACCGAGCCTGAGCGCGCCACTCACCGGCCCGACATCCTGCAGCGCTTCGAAGCCTCCCCGCTCCTCCTCCACCGGTCCCAGGACAACGATCACGGCGCCGCCCGATTCGCGCCGCCACCAGTCTGCGATCACTCGGAAGAAAGCCACCGGCCAATTCTTCTCGCGCGCGCCGCTTCCGGGCGCGAGCGCCAGGACCGGCTTTTCCTGAAGTTCATGGCGGAGCCAGTATCGATCGCACCAGGCGCGCGCGGCGCCATTGATTGTAACGATCGGCAGAGAAGAGCCCGTCTCCCCGAGGCACGACAGATAGTGATCGGACTGGTGCACGGTTCCGTCGGTCGGCCGGAAAGGGAAGAGGAGGCCTTTGCCTTGCGTTGCCCGCTTCAGTTCTCGGGCGAAAACCGACTCGGCCGCGCCAAACCAGGAATAGACCACATCGTAGGGCGCAAAAAACCGCTGGACATCCGGCCTTTCGCCCCCGCGCGGCATGAATAGCCGCCCGACGAGGCCGGCATTCAGCGAATAGACCGTAACCGCCGGCGGCACGAGGTCGGCGAATTCGCTCTTGGCAAGCAGGTCCACGCGCGCGCCCCGCGCGATCGTACGGAGAGCCGGCAAGAAACAAACAAAGTCACCCAGCGCGCCGGGAAAAAGGATCAGCGCCCGCTTAGCCGGTTTCCGAGGGCTACGCATGCGCCATCCCGCTGTTTTGACCGCCGAGGCCGAAAGCCGCGGGCACCATGAGCACCAAGGCGCAGCCGGTTGCTTTGCGGCCGGGAAGCGTCTTCCCGGAGGAACCGAAACCCTGGGTTTTCATGGACTCCCTGCGCGCATGAACCGTCGCTCGAGCGCGTTTGGATTTCATTTCGTTGACTTCAAGACTCCCAGTATATAGCATAAGCTCCGTTCGACTTCATTCGCGAAAGACGACCAGCGTGGGCAATTTGAACGGTGCCCGATCGATCCTCGACCTGATCGGTTCCACACCCGTTGTTCGATTGAGAAAGCTCCCGGGTAAAAACGACGCCGAGGTCTGGGCGAAGATGGAGTCGTTCAATCCCGGCGGTTCGGTCAAAGATCGGATCTGCCTCAATATGATCGAAGCCGCCGAACGGGAAGGAAAGCTCAAGCCGGGAGCAACCATCATCGAGCCCACGAGCGGCAACACCGGCGTGGGTCTCGCGTTGATCGCTGCCGTCAAAGGCTATCGGTTGATCCTCACGATGCCCGACACGATGAGCGAGGAGCGCCGGAGCCTGTTGGCGGCGTACGGCGCGCGCCTGGTTCTCACCCCGGATACAAAGGGCATGGGCGGCGCCATCCACAAGGCCGAAGAGCTGTTGCAAGCGCATCCCGAGTACTTCATGCCGCAACAGTTCAACAATCCGGCGAATCCCGAGATGCATCGCAAGACCACGGCGGTCGAACTGCTGAAGCAATTCAAGCGTATCGACGCGTTTGTCGCCGGAGTCGGCACCGGCGGCACGATCACGGGAGTGGGAGAAGTTCTCAAAGAAAAAATGAAGCACGTGAAGGTGTGCGCCGTGGAGCCCAGCTCCTCACCGGTGATTTCCGGAGGCGAGCCGGGCTACCACAAGATCCAGGGGATCGGCGCGGGCTTTATTCCGGCGGTTTTGAACCGCCAGATCTTGGATCGGGTGCTTACCGTCAGCGACGAGGAGGCGGTTTCTTGGACGCGCCGCCTCGCCTCCGAAGAGGGGCTTCTCGTGGGGATCTCCTCGGGCGCCGCTTGTTGCGCAGCTTTGAAGGTCGCGAGGGATCTCGGCAAGGGACACGTCGTGGTGACGATTTTCGCCGACAAAGGCGAGCACTACCTCAGTACGGATCTCTTCGGCGATAAGCGATGGACGCAAAGTTCGACCAGCTGACAGACATTCTTCGGCGGCTCGACGGGCTCCTGGTGGCTTTTTCCGCGGGCGTGGATTCGACGTTTCTGCTCAAGGCCGCCTATATGGTGCTCGGCGATCGCGCGGTGGCGTTGACCGCTGCTTCGCCGACCGCGCCGCCCGGCGAGCTCGAAGCGGCCACGGCTTTCGCGCGATCGCTCGGCTGCCGCCACGTTATCGTATCGAGCAACGAGCTGGACAATCCCTCGTTTGCGCGCAATCCCGTTAATCGCTGCTTTTTTTGTAAAGACGAGCTCTACCGGATCTGCCGCGCGCAAGCGCGGGACTTGGGCATTTCCACGATTGCCGACGGCACGAATCTCGACGATCTCAACGATCACCGGCCGGGGCTTGAAGCGGCCCGCCAGTGGGGTATTCGTCATCCGCTGGTCGAAGCCGGTCTCACCAAGGATGCGATTCGGCGCTACAGCCGGGAGTTGGGACTGCCGACCTGGGACAAGCCTTCGAGTCCTTGCCTGTCGTCGAGGTTCCCCTACGGCACGGCCATCAATCTGGATCGCTTGAAGCAAGTCGGCGCCTGCGAAGTTTTTTTGAAACAGCTCGGGTTTCGGGAGTTTCGCGTCCGCTACCATGGCGATCTCGCGCGGATCGAAGTTGCGCAAGCGGAATTCGACCGGTTTTTCGACCGCGCCGTTCGCGACGCCGTGGTGCGACAGTTCAAGGCTACGGGTTTCAAATATGTGAGCATCGATCTTCAGGGCTACCGTAGCGGCAGCATGAACGAGGCGATACACTCGGGCCCCGTTTCAGCTTGAACCCTGCTCGGATAGCCATGGAAGGCGTCCCGCCCGCATCAACGCTTCGGCCAGGAGCAGATCTTCCGCTACCGTCATTTTGATGTTCCACCGTTCCCCGTCGAGCACGTAAACCGGCTTTCCCAACCGCTCGACGAGCCCAGCATCGTCGGTTGCAACCGCGTGATCTCTGCGAGCCGCCTCGTGCGCCTCGACGATGATCTGGCGGCGGAATGCCTGCGGTGTTTGGATTTCCCACAGCGCGCTTCGATCCAGCGTCGATCGAACCGTACCGGCGGGTGACACTTGTTTGATTGTGTCCCGCACGGGCACTCCGGCTGCGACCGCCTCCTTCTGCCACGCCTCATCGACGCAGCGATCGATCAGCGCCGGCGAAACGAGCGGCCGGGCGCCGTCATGGATGACAACGATGTCGCATTCGGCGGGAAGCCTCTGCAAGCCGAGACGGACGGACTCCTGCCGGCTCGCGCCGCCCGCTTGGAGCCGATATTCCGAGGTCCGGAGTTGGGGATCGGCCTGGATCAGCGCCCGGCAACCGTCGAGATCCGCCGCGGCGACAACCACGATGACGTCGGCAATGCGCCGCGCGGCCGCGAAGCGATCCAGGGTATGGAGAAGCATGGCGCGGCCGTGCAGCGGCAAATAGACTTTGGATCCGGCGCCGCCCATGCGGTTTCCTCTGCCGGCGGCGGCGATCACGGCGGTGGCGCGCATGATGTCGGTCAAAAAAAGAGCCGAGAGAAGTCTCTCGGCTCGCGCGGTCGATTGGCGGGAGCGAATGCTCAGTGGGTGAAGATGTGGCGCAACTCCTCCATAATCTTCTCCTCGGAGTGCGAGCGGGCGATCGAGAGTTCTTTGACCAGGAGGTTGCGCGCCGTATCGAGCATCTTTCTTTCGCCGAACGACAACTCCTTATCGGCCTTGAGCACGAAAAGGTCACGAAGCACCTTGGCGATCTCCAGGATCGATCCCGTCTTGATTTTTTCCGTGTATTCCCGATAACGGCGGTTCCAGGTTTGTTGATCCGTTTGAACTTTTTTCTGCCGGAGTACCTTGTAAACTTTCGACACCATGGCGCGATCGATCACCTTGCGGAGGCCCACCGATTCCACGTTGTCGATCGGGATCATGATCTTCATGCCGGTTTCCAGGATGCGCAGCATGTAAAACTTTTTTTCTGTACCCGAAATCACGTGCGTGCGAATCGCTTCGATTTGCCCCACGCCGTGAGCAGGGTAAACCACCTTCTCGCCGACTTTAAACATGGTGACCTCCTGGTAAACGTTGACCAAAACCGTTCGGCAGCCTGTCGATCGGAACTGCAACTGAAAAAGCGCGGGACTTGAACACCGGCTCGAGGGGAGATTGCCTTGGCGACGGAGTGCTTCGTAGCGTTTGGACTGCGGTATCGTTCAACGTCCAGCTCCCCTTCGCCGGAAAGACCTGGCGAGAAGAAAAATGCGTGCGCTCGACGGTCAAGATTGACTATACACCAGACAAAAATGGCGCGTCAAGCCCGATCCCGTCAAAGTCGAAACTTTTCAATACTTTAAATTTAAAACGTCCAGTGATGTTCGAAACGAGAGGAAGTTAAAGCATTAGCCGAGTTTTGATCGCTCCTCGCCCAGCTCTAGAGCCATCGCAAAAGCATCCTCGCCGTCGTCGGAGTAGTACCCCTTGCGGATACCGGTCATGAGAAAACCCAAAGATTGATAAAGTTTCTGTGCCGGGAAGTTGGAACGCCGAACCTCAAGTGTGACTCGAGCTACCCCCCGCTCTTGCGCATGGCGTACGACCTGCTGCAGGAGCGCGCGTCCGATGCCGCGGCGGCGAAACGCGGTATGAACCGCGATATTGTGCACGTCGATCGAATCGGGAAGCAGCCAGAACAAGACATAGCCTGCGACCTTTCCTTCGCTCTCGGCAACGAGCGCGCGCGAGCACTGAGTCTGAAACTCCTGGAGAAAGAAGCGCAGGCTCCAAGGGTAAGCAAAAGAAGACCGCTCGATCGCCATCACTGAATCGATATCGCCGAGCGTCATCGCGCGGAACGTAACGGGCGCGTTCGCCGCGAAAAAACCGCGCAAATCGCGCTCCCGTGTTCTCTGAGAGGCGCTTCGCTCCATGCGAAATTACGTCGTCGGATATGCGGCTGCGCCGTTAGAGCCGCTGTCTTTCACGAGAAAGACTTCCAGGAGTTTGTTATCGTAGCGGTGAACAAAGCCGGAGATCTTGGCCGGTAGAGGAATCACAGTGGTGAACTCCGGTGGAAAAGCGCCGACACTCGAAGAAATCTTACGCACCAGTTCTTCGGTGCATCGTCCCTTCACGATGAAGTGGCCGTCTTTTAGAATCAGGTCATAATCGTAATCCGGCATCTCGTCGGGAACGCGCGCGCGCTCAGGTATGCCGAGATCGGGAACGCGGCGCGGGAATTCCAAGCGCAAGAGCAACGCGCCGCCGCGGTCCTCGAGCGTGTAGACATTGCCGTAGCGTCGTTCGCGTTCTAATTTTTCGACGAACCCCTTGGCGTAAAAGCCGTCTACCGGAATTGGAACATCGCGGACCACGCCTGACCGCCTACCGAGAACTGGTGCCAGCAACAGCGCGAGGGGCACGCCGTAAAAGGCCGCCGGAAAGGCCATTTCGCTGGCCGGTTTGGCTCGAAAGATCCCATCCCGCAAGCGCAGCGCCCCTTCGACCACTCCCACAAGAATCCCGCAAATGACGTAAATATTGATCTCCCGACTGAAAATAATTCCGGTTCCATTCAACGCGACCGCTGCCGCAATCGCAACCAGAGGGTAAAGCACGATATTATGGAGCACGTTGAGAGCCGTACTGCCGGCCGCCGAAAAAATCACCGGATTTTGCACCGCGTCTTCCAGGTTCTTCTTGGCGCGGTGGGGGAGGGCTCCGAGTAACGGTTGCAAAAGCGCGATCAGAAGCCGTGTCGAGGTTTGCGACAAAGCCCCGCACCCCCTGAACTTGTTCGAGATTTCTTCAAAGCTCAGCGGGAGTTCCTGCGGAAAAGTCTTTTTAGGTTTAACTTCTTTTTGGCGCGGCGGCGGCGTGACCGCCGGCGCAGGCTTTGCCGCCGGAGTACTTGCGGGCGGCGCCGTCACAACCGCTTCGCGCGAGGGCGATTTGGTTTCCACCGGCGCAACGGTCGCCTCCGCCGAGGGAGCGGGGGCTAGCTTGGTTTCCGCCATCGGCATCGCGGCTCGCGTGGGCTCAGCCGTCCTTGCCGGGGCTTGGGACTCGGTACCGGCGGCCTTGCGAAAGCGGGAGGGGAAATTTTCGCCAAAGTCGATCTCCTTGTGGAGCGCGCGGGCTCGTGCGATCAAGACCTCTTCGGTTTCGATGTTGTTGGGATCGGTCACACAGCAATCGACCGGGCAAACGGCGGCACAAGCCTCGTAGTCGTGGAACCCGACGCATTCCGTGCAGAGCAGCGGATCAATGACGTAAATCGTTTCCCCCTGGCTGATCGCATTATTGGGGCACTCGGGCTCGCAGGCGCCGCAGTTGATGCATTCGCTGGTGATCGTTGTCGCCATCGGGCTCTTCGGAAGGTGGTGTTTTAATTAGCCGTTTAGCCCCGGGTTGTCAACGTTTGGAGGCGCCACGGGAAGGCTTTCTCGTGTCTTAACGTTGCAACCGGCGGGAAGAACATGCTAGCTTTTTTGCATGGCGGCGTACCCAAGTGGTAAAGGGAGAGGTCTGCAAAACCTCGATGCAGCGGTTCGAATCCGCTCGCCGCCTCCAAATTCCTGCCGAACCGGCTGCCCGTCCCTTCAGCGCTTGAGTCCGAGGAGCCGGTCGAGCTCGCCCGTGGCATCCAGCCGGCAGGCATCATCGTACCCGCCGATCGGCCGCCCGTCGATCAAAATCTGCGGCACCGTCTTCGCTCCCGAGAGCCGTTCCATGTCGCTGCGGCGTTCCGGATCTCGGCCGACATCGATCTCTTCGAATTCGATTTTTTTTGCCCGCAGCAACGCCTTGGCCCCAAGGCAGTAAGGACAGTAAAAGGTGGTGTAAATAACCACGCGCGGCATTGGTTCTATATCGCCCCCCCGTGCCGGCAACTCAGGTTGCAAGCGGCGCTGGATTCTGCGATGAGAAAAAAGTGAAACTCGTGGGTCTTACCGGAGGAATCGCGTGCGGTAAGAGTACCGTGGCCGCGATGCTCGAACGGCTCGGCGCGCGCGTGATCGACGCCGATGTCTTGGCGCGCGAGGTCGTGCGTCCCGGACAACCGGCGTGGCGCGCGATCCGCGAAGCTTTCGGCGCCGAGGTTCTTCGACCGGATCAGACCATCGATCGGCAGAAACTGCGCGCGATTATTTTCAACGATCCGCAGGCACGCAAGCAGCTCGAGGCGATCACGCATCCCGAGATTCGGCGCTTGGCGCGAAAGCGGATTGACGAGCTCGCCGAAGCCGGCGCGCCGCTTATCGTCTATATGGCTCCCCTCTTGTTCGAGACCCAAATCGACGCCTGGCTTCGCCCGGTGGTTCTCGTCGCGTGCGATCGCGAGACGCAACGACAACGGCTTCGCCAGCGCGACCGCTTGACCGAGGAGGAAATCGACCGCCATCTCGAAGCCCAGATGAGCCTCGATGAGAAACGGCGGCTTGCAGACTATATCATCGAGAACACCGGCAGCCTGCAGGATCTTGAGCGCCAAGTCGCTGAGCTGGTCCATCGGATCCGGTCTACTTGACGCGCTCGAGGTAGCTTCCCTCCGACGGATCGACGCGTACCTTGTCGCCGACCTGGATGAACGGCGGCACCTGGATGGTCACGCCGGTTTCGAGCTTCGCCGGTTTGTACGACGCGCTGGCCGTAGCCCCCTTCATCGAGGGCTCGGTATCGATCACGGTCAGATCCACGGTCGGAGGCGGGCTCACGCCGACCGGCTTGCCGTCATGCAGCTCCACCTCAACGATCTGGTTCGGCAAGAGAAACGCAAGCAAATCGCCGATCTCTTCCGCGCTCAGGGTGATTTGCTCGTAGTTTTCCGTGTCCATAAATGTGTGCAGATCGCCCTCGGCGTAGAGGTACTGCATCTGGCGCGTTTGCAAGGTCGCCTGATCCACCCGGTCCTCGGAGCGGAATTTGTACTCGGTGCCAACGCCGGTCCTCAGATTCTTTAACTTGGTTTGCATGAAGCCGCGTTTGTTTCCCGGCGTTAAATGCCTCACTGCGGTCACGCGATAGAGATCGCCGTCGTGTAAAATGATCATCCCGGGTCTGAGTTGTGTCGCCTGAATCATGCTGAAACGTCCTTCGTGCGTGTGTATTTAGCGGGCGGTCCGCTCCGCTGCTCTCGAGCGCTCAGCGGCGGCCGTCATGCGTAAAGCCCGCGCCATAACATCGCCTGGGCGACGCGATTGATGCCGATCATGAGCGCCGCGAGCCGCATATCGACGTCGTGTCGCTCGGCAGTGGCGACGACCTCGTTAAACGCCCGCGTCAAAATGTCTTTGAGTTTGCTGTTGACCTCTTCTTCGGTCCAAAAAAAATTTTGCAGGTCCTGAACCCACTCGAAATAAGAAACCACCACACCCCCGGCATTCGCCAGGATGTCGGGAATGACAAAAACCCCCTTCTCGCGCAGGATCGCGTCGGCTTCCACGGTCGTTGGACCGTTTGCGCCCTCGGCCAGAATACGGCACCGGATCCGGCCCGCGTTTTCCTTGGTAATCTGCATCTCGAGCGCTGCCGGAACCAAGATATCGCAGTCGAGCTCGAGCAACTCCGCGTTGGTTATTTTATCCCCATAGGCGCAACCTTCCAAGCTGTGATTTTTCTCCGCCAGCTCGAGCAAGCCGGCGACCGGGAGACCCTTCGGATCGTAAAAAGCTCCCGTTCGATCGGAAACTCCGACGACTTTGACGCCGATGTTGGCCAGCTCCCGGACGACCACGGCGCCGACGTTGCCGAAGCCCTGAATGACCGCGGAGCATTTCAAGAGGTCGATGCCAAGGTATTTCGCCGTCTGCATGATCATGTAACTCACGCCGCGCCCGGTGGCTTCCTTGCGCCCGAGCGTGCCGCCGATGGCGATCGGCTTGCCTGTCACCACCTCGGGCACGGCGTGGCCTTTGTGCTGGCTGTAGGTGTCCATGATCCATGCCATCACCTGCTCGTTGGTGCCCATATCCGGCGCCGGAACGTCGATTTCCGGACCGATGAAGTTGAGAATCTCGGCCGTATAACGGCGCGTCATGCTCTGCAACTCGGCGCGCGAAAGCTCGGCCGGATCGCATGCGATGCCGCCTTTTGCGCCGCCGAGCGGTAGACCGACGAGCGAGCACTTCCAGGTCATCCACATGGCCAGCGCCGAAACTTCGCCGAGATTCACATGCGGGTTGTAACGAATCCCTCCCTTGAACGGACCGAGTACGTCGTTGTGCTGGACGCGATACCCGGTGAATACATGGACCCGGCCGTCATCCATGCGGGTCGGAACGCTCACGATGAGAGCGCGGTCCGGCCGGCGTAACCGGTTCGCCACGTTGCGGTCGAGGTTGAGCTTTTCAGCAGCGATGTCAAACTGCTGCACCGCAAGGTCGTACGCGGGATTGCTCCATTCCACGTTGCCCATGAGCCCCTTTCCCCAGCGCCTGGTCGAGCGCGTGCTTCCGATCAACCCGGAGGCCAACCCAGGTGCCGGCCACCCAAGAGATGATAGTGGAGATGAAAAACGGTCTGTCCCGCAGCCTGGCCGCAGTTTACCACCATCCGGAACCCGGTTTGCGCGATGCCATGCTCCCGGGCGAGCCTATTGGCAACGCGAAAGACGTTTGCCAGAAGCGCCCCGTGACCCTCTTCGAGCTCGAGCACCGTGGCGATGTGCTCGGACGGGATGATGAGAATGTGCACGGGAGCCTTGGGGTTGATGTCCTTGAAAGCGACCACCGAATCGTCCCGATAAACGATCGCGGCTGCGGTCTTCCCTTCGACAATGCCGCAAAACAAACAATCGCCTTTCATCGTCTTGCTCCTTCCGTAAAGCGCCGGTCCTGGCGCGCCAAGCGATCGCGTGCTCGCATGATCGTTGACCTCTCCCACAGCAGGGGCAAGCGGCGGCCGCTCGCCGAAACACATTTCCCGCAATCGCCGATTCTCAGCTCGCAAACTCGGCGCAACGCCGCCGTGGCTTCAATCCGCCAGATACGAAATGTCGCCCTCGGGACAGCCGACCAGGATTTCGCCGTTCTCGATTCTGACCGGCAGGCGATAGAGCCGTTGGTCTTTGCACGGCCCGGAGACGCAACGCCCCGTGCTGGGCTCGTAGAGCGCGCCATGCGTGTAACACATGAGATAGCGCCCGTCCTCGCTCCAGAATTGATCGCGCACGAAGTCGAGCGGCGTGGGCATGTGCCGGCAGCGATTGACGTACGCGTAGTAGCGCCCGCGGTCGTTCACGAGAAAAGCGTCCACCTTGTACTTCCGGCAGATGATCCAGAACTTCTTGACCTCCCCCGGCCCGAGTTCGCCGGCGCGTGCAATCCGCCGCCCGCCCGCCCGGGTCTCCGCGCGCATACGACGGCGGTCGCGCACGAACAACAGTTTACGGATGCCGAGCCCGACGGCATAGAGAACGAGAAAGAGTAGCGAGACGGCAACCGTCAACTCCACGGCGCTGAAGGCCCCGTTACTTGTCCGTCTTGGCGAGCTGCTGGCGAATCCGCCTCACCGCTTCCGGCGTTTGCCGCCCCGGAATGCCCATGACCCTCATCAACTCGCTCGTCATTTCCGCCGTCACCTGATCCTGGATGCTCCCCTTTCCTTCAGGGTCGGCGGTGAGAAACCGCATGATTTTCTCTCGCGCCACACCCGTCTGCTCGAGGCCGTCGAGAAACTCGCCATAACCCACCCGGCCGCGCAGCGCGTCCACTCGAGCAAGGAGTTTCTTGCAGTCGCCGCACCTCCGCGACCATGTGGGTCTCCGATCGCCACAGTAAATGCAGCGGCGCATCGCGGCCTCGCTCATTGCGCGTTTTCCGCCATCGCCGCCGCCCACAGGCCCTGGAGCCCCGAGGCGAGCGTGGCATTCGCTGCGACGATCCCGCGATGGCGCGCGTCCGGTTGATTGAAGCTCACCGGGTTACCGCTCCCGTCGACCACGGCGCCGCCCGCCTCTTGAATCAACAGCGCTCCGGCGCAGATGTCCCACTCGTGGATGGAGCGAAACGTGAGGGTCCCGTCGCCGTCGGCTCCCGCCACTTTGGCCAGGCGGTAAGCGATGCTGCCGATGCGCTTGATCTCGCAGAGGTCGACAAACACGCGGAACTTGCGCTGCGGCTCAGAACGGCTGACCAACAGAAGGGCTCCCCGCACCTCTTGCCGCGGGGTTACTCGAATGGCTTTACCGTTAAGATAAGCGCCCTGCCCTTCGGCCGCGCTGTAGAAACGCTCTTTGGCCGGATTGTAAACCACCGCCACCCTGGCGCTGCCGTTAACGACAAATCCGATCGATACAGCAAACTGCGGCACGCCTTCAATGAATTCTTTGGTTCCGTCGATCGGATCGATCACCCAAACGCGCGAGGAGCCAAGTCTGGCAACGTTGTCCCGATCTTCTTCCGAGAGCCACGCATCGCGCGGAAAGGTGCTGCGGACGATCTCTCGAATGCGCGTGTTCGCCTCCAGATCGGCGGTCGTGACCGGGTTATTCTTGCTCTTTTCATGGATATCGAACCGGCCTTTAAACAGACCCATGATGATCGCGCCCGCCTCCCGCCCGGCCCGCGCCGCGGTCTCCAACTCTTTGGCATATTCGAAATCAGGAATCGCTAAGGTCACGGTTGGCTCGCCTCCAAAGTTTGCGCCATTAAACACCAGATCACTGCGATCGACAACGGCGAGAGCGGGGGCGCATGCCGCGCGAGAGCGCTTGCGTTCGCAGGGCTAGAGGGTAAACGATTTGGCGGCCCGAAGGGGCCGTACTTGCCGTGCGCCCGGGGTCAAGCGAACCGCGCTTCCACAGACGCGCCGGCGCGGGTCATGGTCGCAATCGCTTCTTCGGCATCGCCCGGCTTCAAATTCACTCCCCGGACGGCGTCCCTGAGAAGCGTTACCCGAAATCCTTCCTTGATTCCGTCGAGTACCGTGTGCTTGACGCAATAGTCGGTGGCGAGTCCGCCGACAAAGATCCGCTCCACGCCTCTTTCGCGCAACAACCTGGCCAGTGGCACACCGGCCGCGTCAACCGCCTGAAACCCGGAATAGCTGTCCTCGGCTTCACCCATCCCCTTCGAGACGATCAGGACATCGGGACCGAGATTGAGATCCGGGTGGAACGCCGCCCCGCGCGTCCCCTGGATACAGTGAGGCGGCCACGGCCCTCCGAACGTGTTGAAGTGCGTAGTCTTTTCCGGGTGCCAATCGCGTGTTGCGATCACCGGGAGCTTTTCGGCTCGGAACTTTTCGATGTACCGATTGAGAACGGGCACCACGCGATCGCCGTCGGCGACGGGAAGCGCTCCGCCGGGGCAAAAGTCATTTTGCACGTCCACGATGATCAACGCGTCCGCCATCGATTTCCATTATAGGCGGTGGTACGCTCGTTGCAACGTCCGGCGGCGAGCGTATGTCGATAAAGGCGGTGTTTTTCGATGCGGCGGGAACTTTGATCAAACCCGCTCGTCCGGTCGGAGAGATCTATGCGTCGTTGGCGGCGCGCTACGGCATCCAAGCCTCGGCGTCGGAGCTATCGAAGCGGTTCCGCCTCTGCTTTGCCTCGGCTCCGCCGCTGGCCTTTCCCGGAGCGCGTCCCGAGGAGATAAAAGCATGCGAGCGGGAGTGGTGGAAACGGCTGCTCCGGAGCGTCTTCCAGCCGTGGGGAAGCTTCGAACGATTCGAAGCCTGTTTTGACGAACTCTTCAGCCACTTTGCCAAGGCCGAATCGTGGAGGATCTATCCCGAAACCGAAGCGACCCTCGCCGGGTTGGCCCAAAGGGGCCTCAAATTGGCCGTGGTATCGAACTTCGACTCCCGATTGCTCGCCGTGCTCGACGGGCTCGGGATCGGCCGCTGTTTCGGCGAGGTCATCGTTTCGAGCGAGATTGGACACGCCAAACCGGAGCGCGAGATTTTTCACGCGGCGCTCGAGCGCTACCGCCTCCGTCCCGAAGACGTTCTCCACGTCGGCGACAGCGAAACCAACGACGTGCAAGGAGCCACCGATGCCGGCCTCGTGGCCGCGCTGGTCGATCGCGAACGGTCATCCGAAAATCATACCGCGGCTCCCTTTCGTATCCGTGATCTGCGCGGCGTTTTATCGATCATCGATCGACTCGCGAGGCAGAGCACCCCTTGACACGGGTTTCGTTCGAAGCTCTTTTAACCACGGCACAAACGGGCGTTTTCCGCCGACGCCGGCGACAATGCCGCGTTCCTGAGGACGGCCCTGCGGCGGGTTTACCCGGGTGAGGCGGTTTTCGAGCGGGCGGCGCGCGGCACCGGCCCGGCCGGGGCGGTTGCGGAGCCGGCCCCCTCAGGCATAATTTAAAGGATACGTGAGAACAGAGGCAGGAAGCCCAAGGCGCGTCATGGCCCTACGGCGCCGGGTGCCCAGTGCATGAAAAGAAGATCGCGAAAAAGTTTCGGCGCCGAAAGCAAACCGAGCGTGGCGGCCCGGCAAGAGCGGCAACGCATCTCGCGCGAGCTCCACGATCGCGTCCTACAGCTCTTATCGAGCGTAAAGCTCCGCGCCGAAATGTGTCGCAGTGAACTTCTCAACCAAACCTTTTCGCTTCAGCGCGAGCTCCACACGATCGAAAATGAAATCGAAAAAGCGATCACCGAAATCCGCAACTTGATCGCCGAAAGTCAAGGGCAGACGACCCTAAAGGCCGGCACGCTGGAGCGGCGGCTCAAAGCCGAGCTCGACATCTTTCGAGCGCGAACCGGTTTTAATCTCACTTTCCAATGTAAAATCACCACGCGCGACTTGCCCTACGAGATCGAGAGGGAACTCTACTTTACGCTGCGGGAAGCGGTCCTCAACGCGGTGCGGCACTCGCGGGCAACCGAGTTAACCCTGTCGCTCCAACACGGCCCCTCGGGAATCGAAGCCAACCTGCGCGACAACGGCGTGGGGTTCGACCTCTCCTCGGTCGAGGGTGATTTCCACTACGGTCTCAAGGGAATGAAGGCCAGAATCAACAAGGTCGGCGGGCAGCTGACGATCAAGACCGCCCCGGGTAAAGGCACGGAAATCGCAATCGACATCCCGCTTCCAAGAAAGCAACCGCTGCGCTTGAACGGCTAAAGGCGTGCAGCGCTTGGCGGGCCCATTTAGCCCTTCGTTTCGCGTAGCGCGCGCCACACGCGCTCGGGCGTGAGAGGAAGATCCCTGAGACGCACGCCCGTGCCGCGCTCGAGCGCGTTGGTTACGGAAGGCGCAATCGAAAGAAGCCCGCCCTCACCCATGCCGCGCACGCCGAACGGGCCCGGACCATCTTCATTCTCTACCAGCACGGTGTGAAACTCATCGGGCAGATCGCCGAACCGGGGCACGCGATAATCGATCAGATTGGGGTTCAACAACGCGCCGTTCTGATCGTAAAGCATCTCTTCAAAGAGGGTGTGTCCGATTCCCATCATGGCGGCACCCTCCTCCTGGCCGACGCACCCGTCCGGATGGATCGCCTTACCGACGTCGGCTAAAGAGACCAGCCGCTTGATCTCGATCTCGCCCGTCTCGCGGTCCACATCAAGCTCGACCATGGCCATTCCGACTTCCCAAAAAACCGGTAGCTGGTGATTGGTGAGGTCGGGGCCGGTATCGCCGCGGCCGATCAACTCGCCACCGGCGCCTTTGCCAAATCGGCGTTCGAGCGCTTCTTTGAAACTCAAGCGCGCCTCGCCGCTCATCAAAAAGCCGTCCTGCACCTGCACCTCGGCCGGCTTTACCCGAAAAGCGTCGGCGGCGATTTTAATCAATTGCCGCTTGAGATCGCGCGCCGCCAGCTGCACTGCGTGCCCCATACAGGTTGTGGATCGACTCGAACCTGTGGAGCTATCGTACGGTGTTGTTTTCGTGTCGGCCCCGGGAATGCGGATGCGCTCCAGCGGTAGACCGAGCTCTTCGCCGGCGATTTGCGCCAACACGGTACGTACGCCCTGACCCATTTCGGTGCTCCCGGCGAGAACCACCACGTTGCCGTCGGCCTGGAGCCGCGCGAGCGCGACCGATACCGGGGTGGCTCCAGCGTTGGTAACGGCGCAAGCCAGCCCCGCCGGTTTTCCGTGTTTCGATCTCGTTTTCTTCCACTGGCTTGCGCTTACGAGCTTTTTCAAACTGTAGCGCAGGTTGGCATCCATCCCTTTGAGCCCCGGCCGCAGTTCCTCGCCCTTGCCGAGCAGGTTTTTCAAACGGAGTTCGGCCGGATCGAGCCCGAGCCGGATCGCAGCGGCATCGATTTGCGATTCTCCCGCAAAAATCACCTGAGGTGCGCCGATCGCCCGAAACGAACCGGCCGACGCCGAATTGGTGTACACGGCATAGGCGTCGGTGCGAATGTTGGGAATGCGGTACGGCCCCAGAACTCTCGTGGCCGCGCGCGCCGTCACCTGCGGCCCGTTGTCGTCGTAGGCGCCGGTATCGAGGAAGATCTCGGCCTCGCGCGCCATGATCGTCCCGTCTTTTCGGAAGCCCGTTTTGATTCTCACCTTGGCCGCATGCCTGCGCACCGTCATCATCGAGTCCGCAACGGAATTGCAGAGCCGCACCGGCGCTTTCGCCTTGCGCGCCAACGCCACGGCCAGCGGCTCGAATTTCGTGTACGACTTGCTCCCGTAGCCGCCGCCCAAATAGGTGATCATCATGCGCACCTGCGAGAGCGGCAAACGAAACACTCTGGCGATGTCGTTTCGCACCTGGAACGGATGCTGCGCCGACGACCAGACCATTACGCCATCGTCGCTCCAATCGGCCGCGACGGCGTGCGGCTCCATCGCGTAGTGATAGACCATGGGAAAGGTGAAATGATCCTCAAGCACGAGGTCCGACTGGCTGAAACCCTCCCTGATATCGCCCCGGACGACGTTTTCATGCGCACAGATGTTGTCGACCTTGTTTTCGTGGACCAGCGGCGCGCCCGGCGCGCGTGCCGCGTCGATGCCGATCACGGCGGGGAGTTCGTCATAGTGAACCTCGATCAACGTCGCCGCTTCTTCGGCAACCGTCGGGTCCGTTGCCGCCACCGCAGCGACCGGCTCGCCCACGTAACGGACTTTTTCCATCGCGACAACCGGCCGTCCGTTGTAGATCGGATTCACATCGTGGAGGTCGGCGGCGGTTACGACCGCGGCCACGCCCGCCAGCGCCTCGGCTCTGGAGGCGTCGAGCGAGACGATGCGCGCGTGCGGGTACGGGCTACGGAGGATTTTGCCATAGAGCATGCCCGGCAATCTGAGATCGCTCAGAAACTTCGCCCTGCCGGTCACTTTGTCCCAACCATCGACCCGCGGCACGCTCTTGCCGACGTACTGAAACGTTCGCTTGCCCATCGTGGCTCCGTCTGGAAGTTAAAACGGAAAGTAACAAAGCTCTTGCGCTCGCGCAACAAACGCGGGACAGAGCGTGTCCGGTCACGCGTCGCGGGAAGATCAGGGAAGCAAGTTATTCAGATCCGGATCGACAAAAACTGCTCTCAACGGCCCGCTGCCGCTAGTCCGAGCTGGAAGGAGGTTGCATAGATCACGCTTACCTTTAGACTTACCAGCTCGGTCGCGAGTTCAGACAATCGACCATTTTGTTCGCCCGCCGATATTCGACGGTGACGTTCTTACCTGGAACCCAGCCCAAATCGCTCAGACCGCGGGGAAAGCTTTCGAAGGTTGGTTTTACTGCTTCCGATGCCGGTGAAAAAGGAGACAGAAAACCGATCACGGGCAAGGTCTTCGTCTTTTGTCCCTGAACGGGAAAGTAAACGGCCAAAAGCACAGTGGCTACAGCGAGACCATACATTGCCTGTATCACTTTCACTTGACCACCTTATCCGCCCGCGCCAGCGCGTTGGGCGGAATCGTCAGGTCAACCCGACCTTGCCTGCTCAACTGGCAATCGCCAGACTTTGGCGTGTTTGAAACTTGTGTAAAAAACAAAGGCCCGACCGGTAAGAAACCAGTCGGGCCTGAATAATTGCCCGTGGAAGTTGCAGCCCGAACAGCGTCAGCCGGAAGGTATTCCGATGTTTCAACTACTCAGCCAGCGTCCCGATGCTTACCTCATCGGCGATCGATGGCCATAACAAGATCACCTCCAAATTTTCTTTAAGCAAACTTTACCCTCACGTTGATCATCAAACTGCTCCAGCTCGCCAGGAGTTGCTGTCCGATGGCGGACAATCCTAAAGAGAATTGGGGCGCGCCCACGCACCAACAGTCGCACGATTGTTCATTATTGCTGTGAGCAAATCGATGGGAAGTGGAACAACAATGGTTTCGCTGTTTTCCATGGCAATCTGCGTGAGAGCCTGCAAGAAGCGGAGGTGAATGGTTGCAGGTTGTTTGGCCATAATTTCAGCCGCGTCCGCGAGTCTCTGCGCCGCTTGCAGTTCTCCCTCGGCGTGAATCACTTTGGCGCGCCGCTCCCGTTCCGCTTCGGCCTGCTTCGCCATCGCCCTTTGCATCTCCTGCGGCAGATCTATGTCCTTGACGGCGACCAGACTCAATTTGATCCCCCACGGGTCCGCTTGCGCATCTACAATCTCTTGAATTTGAGTGTTGATCCTCTCTCTTTGGCTTAAAATGTGGTCCAGCTCCGCTTGGCCGCACACGCTGCGTAGCGTTGTCTGAGCGAGTTGCGACGTGGCGAGAAAATAATTCTCAACTTGTGTGAGTGCGCTATTAGGATCCAGCACGCGAAAGTACACAACGGCAGCCACCTTGACCGACACGTTATCGCGCGTGATCACGTCTTGAGGAGATACGGTCAAGGTTAGTGTCCGCAAATCGACCCTGACCATTCTTTCGACGAATGGGATGACAAAGCTCAGCCCGGGCCCTCGAAATGAGACGAGCCGCCCCAAACGGAAGACGACTCCCCTCTCGTACTCTTTGAACACTTTGATCCCGGCCAGGCCGGCTGCCCCAACAACAATTAGAACAATGGCAATCGCAACAACCAAGCCGCTTTTCCTCTAAAGATTTAGCGTCAGTTCAGACGATCTTTGCCTGCGATCGTTCGCCCTAAGTGCATCCTGACCAATTGGCCGGGCTCACAATGTGTCCGTTTATTTTGCCGCAACATCAGCCAGGCTCAGTTTCCAATTTTCAGTACGATTCCCAGAGGCATTGAATTATCGCCGATAGTCAAAGCGGTCCCTAATCTTTCCAACTCCCAGGATGATACCTTTTCTGTCGAGATTTCTTTGCCGGGCCGATTCAACCGGCACTGCCTCGGCTTGGTAATACGCTGCACCGCAACTTCGAATGAGCTCGCCTCGCTGCTGATCTTTTCACTGTAAAAATCCGTGAGCACGGATCTTTCCCGCGATCAGCCGGGCGGCTCCGACGACCGTCACGGAACCCAAGATCACGGTTCCATAGTCGCTGAAGGCATCACCGTCTCCGATGACGACCCAAAAAAATAGATACTCCCCAATCATGGCTCCAATGATTCCGTAGATCGCATCGAGTAGTTTGACGTGGGTCTCTCGTCTAACCGGTCGGTAGCCTTCTTGGCCAAAAGCTTTTCCGGCCAGCCAACCGGTAAATGCCCCTAAGACGATCTGAACGATCGTACTCATAGTCACGTTTCACTATTCCCTTGCGCGCGAGTCGATGCGACCGATCCGCAGCCGGTCAATCCACCGCTCCACTCTTCGGGCATCGGCGGTTAGTGGCCAAACTAGCCCCAACCGGAAGGGCATGCTGTCTCATAGTGAACAACTTCCGATAATACCCCGGTGCTGCCCCTGCGACAGCTTTAAGCGATTTGCTCAAGATAGTCGGTTAGTTTGGTCTCTTTGATGATGAGAAAGTGTTCCGAGCTCGTTTCAACGAGCCCAAGGTTGCGAAATCGTTGCATGAACATGCTGATGCGAGGCCGAGTCGTCCCCACCATTTCGGACAGCTCTTCGTGTGAGATCTTGAGTTCAATGCGGATACTGCGCGGGTCTTTCTTGCCCAGCGTTTGCGCCAGCCGCAAGAGTGTCTTGCCCAAGCATTGCTCGCTGTCCGCGGTCACGAGATTCGCGATAACCTGCTGCTGATCGGCGATGCGCACGGCGAGGTATTGCACGAAACCCGCAAACAGCGAGTCGCGGCTCAACCGCGTGAAGAACTGATTGCACGGTATCTGTTTTAAGACCGCCGGTTTCATCGCCGTAGCGGTTTCCAGACGCGAACCCAAACCGGCCAAGCATAATTCACCGAAGATATCTCCCGCACTAGATGGCAAGGATGCACTCTTTACCTTCGGATGAAAGCATCAGCAGTTTGATCTGGCCACTTTCAATGAAGTACACCATCTCGTCTTGATCGCCGCACGTGTAAACGTCGGCGTGTCTCGAGATTGTCGCCGCGCGAGAGTTGAGAGTTTCCAGCCGCAACGACTCTCGCAGTTGCTGCCTTGAACTTTTCTGCCTGAGGAGTCTGCTGAATCATGGTCGTGTCTCCTTTCGCCGCCCTGGATGATCACAATCTCATGAAGACGCCTCAGCCTTCGGGGCCACTCGCGATGGCTCACTTCACCCATCGGTGCAGTATGTGACCACCTTCATAACGTATGATCATTTTCCGCTGTCCGAGCCTCGCAGGCTTTCTGCTCAATATTAGACCGTTTCGGCATGGCCAAGCGGAGAACTGACTATATCAGACCGCACGGATAAAGATAGCCGCCACAGGAATACAAAAACAAAGGGCAACGGCTATTCGCCGTTGCCCTTTCTATGACTCACGGAGCACGCCTGTTTAACTTTCAATCACGTGCCTCCATTTGTTCCGGACCTTCTCCTTGAGTTCCGGACTCGACTCGGCGACGGGCGGGAAGTCTTTGAGCCACTCGAATGGACGGCAGGCATCGATGACCGCGCGGGAGTTGAAGCCCTTCTTGCTCGGATGAATCCGCGGATCGAGCGGCCCGCTCCAGCAGCGTCGCAAAATTTCGATCGATTCGACGGGATCGGAGCGACTCGCCAAAGCCCAAAGCACATCGAACGTGTTGGTCGGATCGATGTCCTCATCGACCACGATGACATAGCGGCCCAGATAAGCGCCGGCGTGGACCTGAGAGGCCGCGAGCATCGCCTGGCGCGCGTGCCCGGGGTAGCGCTGCTTGATCGAAATGATGTTGAGCAGGCGCCCGCCGCCGGCTTCGTGACACCACACGCCGCGCACGTCGGGCACGCCTGCCTTTTCGACCTGCTCCCAGATGAGCGCGGATTTGACCATGCATTTGGCCAACGAGTAATCGGAGGGGGGTCGGCCCGGGCGCGCGCAGGTGAGGATCGGGTCGTTGCGGTAATAGATGTTTTGCACGCGCACGACCGGTTCGGGCCGGCTCGAGCTCGCATAGTAACCGGTCCACTCGCCAAACGGCCCCTCGGTCTTGCGGTCGTTTGGATCCATGAAACCTTCGATCACGATCTCGGCGTGCGCGGGAAAGGGTAGCCCGGTTGCGCGCCCTTCAATGACTTCGATGGGTGCGCCTTTGAGTCCGCCGGCATAATCGAACTCCGACAGACCGTAATCGATCTCGTTGCCCGAAACCATAAACAGGACCGGATCCTGCCCGACACAGATCACCACGGGACAGGTCTTGCCTCTTTCAAACCACTTGGCCCTTTGAATGCTGCCGTGCTTGCCCGGCGAGATGTAGAGGCCCATGCTCTTCTCGTCATGAACCATTCCCCGGTACGCGCCGAAGTTCACCCACCCCTCGTCCGGATCGCGCGTGATCACCAGACATCCGGTACCGATGAATCGGCCGCCGTCGTGCTCGTGAATCAGCGGCACGGGGAACTTCAAAAGGTTCACGTCGTTTCCGGACATCACGTTCTCGAGAATCGGCCCCTTGCTCACCACCTTGGGCGGGATCGGTTTGTGGGAAGCGAGTTTCTGACGCAACGCGCGCACCAGATCGAGATTGGCGAGCTCGAGGGGCAATCCCAGATTGAGAGCCATCCGCTTGAACGACGCGTTTTGCGCGAACAGAACCCGATACCCCTTCGGGTAATCTTTGATGTTATCGAACAAACATGCGGGCACCGGTCCCTTGCTCTCGCGCGCAATCAGCTCCGAGAGCGTTCCCATTTCCAGGTTCCAGTCGCAGTTATCGATCTTTTTCAGCTCGCCGAAGCTATCGACGATCTCGAGCCATTCCCGCAGGTCGGTGTAGCTGGGCGTCTTGCCGGCCTTGATCTCCGTTTCGGCCAGTTTCCTCGCTTCCAATGCAGTCATGAGACGGTCTCCTTTCGCGATAGCGCCAGTTTAGTGCCCCATCATCGTTTCATCAACACCTTCGACATCGTCGGCCGGAAGTCCATTGCAGCTTCTCGGATCCAAATGGAGGTAGACCTTGTCTCCCGGGTTCACCGAATTGAACGGATGCGTGTGCACCGCCAGCACGTCGTCGCCGACCGCCACCTTGCAGTGATACGCGTCCCCCATGAACACCGCCTCGGTCACCGTGCCGTCGAGCACGTTTTCGACGCCCTGCGGTTTTTCCTTGTGAAGCGGGATGTTTTCCGGGCGAATCGAAATCACCGCGGCTTGATCGCGCTTCAACGGCGCCGTCGGCGTGAACGTCAAGACGCCTTTTTTCGTCTCCATTTTCGCGGGGCGGCCGTCGCCGTTGACCTCGAGCACTTTGCCTTCGATCAGATTGGTCAGGCCCAAAAAGGTGGCGGTAAACTTCCTCTTGGGCCGGGTATAGAGCTGATGGGGCGAGCCGACTTCGATGAGTTTTCCGGCGTGCATGACGGCGATCTGGTCCGAGATCGCCAGCGCTTCCGACTGATCATGCGTGACAAAGATCGTCGTAATATTGGTCCGCCGCTGGAGCGCCTTGATCTCCGAGCGCATCTGCACCCGCAACTTGGCGTCGAGGTTGCTCAGCGGTTCGTCGAGCAGCATCACCTTCGGCTCGTTCACCAGCGCTCGCGCAAATGCAACGCGCTGTTGCTGGCCGCCGGAGAGTTTCGGCGCCGGGCGATCCTCCAACCCGTCGAGTCCGACAATCCGCAACACGTCGCGCACGCGCCGCTTGATTTCGTCCTTCGGGCGACGGTGGATCGTCAGCGGGTAAGCCACGTTTTCGAAAACCGTCATGTGCGGCCAGATCGCGTAGGACTGAAACACCATGCCGATGGGACGTTTATTGGTGGGCACGTAGACCCGCTCGCCCGAAGCGAACACCGTCTGCCCGCCGATGCTGATCCTGCCGCCGTCGGGACGTTCCAGCCCGGCCACGCAGCGAAGCGTCGTGGTCTTGCCGCAGCCGCTCGGGCCGAGGAAAGTGTAGAGCGAGCCCTCGGGGATGTTGAGCGAGATGCCCTTCAAGACGTGCACCCGCTCCTTCCCTTCGCCGAAGTATTTCTCGAGCGACTCGATTTGCACCATGTCTCTCTTCTCCGCCATCGGTTTCCTCCAGCGAAGTTAAAGCCGCCGCACGTACCCTCAACCGGCGATGCCGCCGAACCGTGCTCCGAACCCGCGCGGCGCAACCAACGCAACCGGAATGCCGGCCGGAGAGAGAATAAAGTGAGTCGCCGCTAGAACAACATGCGTTGGGAAATCGAGCCGCCGCACCCGCGCCTCCCGATCGGACCGGCTAACGCCTGAGTTACGCGTTGATATTGTGCACGACCTGATCCGCGAGCATCGTCTTTTTCACCTCTTCTTCGATCAGGTTCCAGAGATGATCCTCGTACTCGAGAAATTTCCGTTCCCGTTTGACCGAAAGAGGACGCGGCCGGGGAATGTCGATCTTGATCGTCTCTTTCACTCGGCCGGGGCGGGCGCCGAACACGATCACGCGGTCCGCGAGATAGATCGCTTCGCTGATCTGGTGGGTGATGAAAAGCACGGTCTTGTTCGCCTCGCGCCAGATCCGGAGCAGCTCGAGCTGCATGATCTCGCGCGTTTGCGCGTCGAGCGCGGCAAACGGCTCGTCCATGATGAGAATCTTCGGATCGACGGTGAGCGCTCGAGCCAAGTTGCAGCGCTGCTGCATACCGCCCGACAGCTCGTGCGGATAGTGGTCTTCGAAGCCCTCCAACCCGACGAGTTTGATGAACTTGCGGGCGCGCGCGTGACCCTCGCCGTTATCCAGGCCCTGACATTCCAGCCCGAAGATGACGTTTTTCAAAACGGTCCTCCACGGCATCAGGCACGAGTCCTGAAAGACCATGCCGCGGTCCGTCCCGGGCCCGGTGACCTTCTTGCCGTCGATCAGGATCTGGCCCGCGGTGGGCGTGAGCAAGCCGTCGCACAAGTTGATGAAGGTGGTCTTGCCGCAACCGCTCGGGCCGACGATCGTAACGAACTCACCCTCCTCGACTGCTAGATTGACGTTATCGAGCGCCAAGAGCCGCCCGCCGGTGCGCGGCTGGTAATACTCATGGCGCAATCCGATCGCCTGCAATTTAGTCTGTGCCACAGTCCCTCCTTTTGAATGCGCCGGTCGCGCTCGGCCGGGATCTTCAGGAGCGTTCGCCGCGCAACCGAATCGTGGCAGCTATTATCATTTTTAATTCTTTTTTCAAGGCTTGGCGAGGTTCGTTGACATCGAGCCGGCGATCGGATAGGTTCCGCTAAATTGCATAAAGTTTTTTATGCAAAGTTTACCCATGGCCTACTCGCTCGATTCACCTCGGAGCAAATCGCGGGTCATCGAAAATCTCTCGAGCCGCGTGTATCAGCAGATCAAGACGCTGATCCTCAGCAATCAAATCATGCCCGGGCAGAAGCTCTACCACCAGGAACTCAGTGACCGGCTGGGTGTGAGCCGCACGCCGGTCCGGGAGGCGCTGACGCGTCTCGTGGAAGAAGGATACGTTTCGTTTCTACCGAACCGGGGATTCACGTGTAGGGAAATCGGCCTGGCGGAAGCCATCGAGCTTTATGAGCTGCGCGAGGCGTTGGAGGCGTTCGCGGTCGAAAAAGCGGTCGAGCGCCTCACGCAGCCCGCGCTTGATAGCCTGCGGCGGAGGATCGAACAGTACGGCGCCGATTTGCAAAGGCCGTTCACGCGCGAGCGCCTCAGGGTCGATCAGGGGATCCATCTGGAAATCGCGCGACTCGCGGGAAACGAAACGCTCGCCCAGATGCTGGAACGCGTTTTCGAGCGGATCGTGTTGAAGCGGCGCACCGATGGCCTGTACGACCCCGCGCGCGGCTTGATCGCTCATGAGGAGCATGTGCGGCTGTTGCTCGCAATCGAGCAGCGCGACGCCGGCCGGGCCGTTGATCTGATCCGCGCGCATATCCAGGAAGGCAAGAAAAACGTCCTGTCGGATCTCGAGCGCCGGCTGGCGATCCGCGAGCTCCGCCCGGCCGGACCCGACCAAAAGCAAAGATCACTACGCTGAAGAAAGGAACGCACATGGCAGCAGATCTCGTTATCAAAAACGGCTGGGTGGTAACCCCGACCGACACGTTCAAAGGAGGCGTGGCGATTACCGGCGAAAAATTCGTCGCGATCGGCACCGACGATCAGTTGCCTCAGGGTAAAGAGGAAATCGACGCCAAGGGGCGGCACATCCTGCCCGGGGTGATCGATGGGCACGTGCACTTCCGTGAACCCGGCATGACCCACAAAGAAGACTTCGCCACCGGCTCGACCGCGGCGGTGTGCGGCGGTGTAACTTTCGTCGTCGATATGCCGAATACGGTCCCGCCGACGGCCGATGCGGAACAGGTAAGGATCAAGCAGCAGCTCGGCGAGCAGAAATCGCTCGTCGACTTCGGTGTCACGGGCGTCGTGGTCCAGACCAACACGAAAGAGATCCTTCCCATGGCCGCTGCCGGAGCGATCGGGTTCAAGATCTTTTTCGGGGAGACGATCGGCAATCTCCCGTTTCCCGACGACGGCATGTGCATGGAGGCTTTCGATTACATCGCGCAGTCGAAACTGCCCCTCGGCATTCACGCCGAGAACCGCCAGATCATGGCTTACTGCACCAACAAGCTGAAATCGGAGGGTAAGAACAGCCCCGTGTACTGGGAAGCTTCACGGCCCGATATCTGCGAAGCGGAATCGGTGCACCATGCGCTTTTCTTCGCCGAGACCTTCGGCACCAAGCTGCACGTTTTTCACATGAGCTCGAAGCAGGCCGCCTACATGGTTCGCGACGCTAAAGCCCGCGGCTTGCGGGTCACGGCCGAGACCGGACCTCATTACCTGTTGCGCGAGCCGAAGGATATGGAAAACGTGGGGTCGCTACTGAAGATGAATCCTCCGGTGCGCACCCGGGATCACGCCGAGGTGCTCTGGGACGGCTTGATCAACGGCTACGTCGATATGATCGCAACCGATCACTCTCCTCATACGCTCGAAGAGAAGGGCTCCGATCTCTACGGCAAACTCACCAAGGGCGCGATCTGGGACTGCATCTCCGGGTTCTGCGGCGTTGAAACCGGCGTGCCGCTGATCTTAACCGAAGTGAACAAGGGAAGAATGACCCTCAATCACTATGTGAAGGTCGCCTGCGAAAACCCCGCGCGCGTCTGGCAGATCTATCCCAAAAAAGGCGCGATCCGCCTCGGTTCGGACGGCGATGTCACGATCGTCGACATGGATAAGGAAGCCGTCATCGACGTCAACAAACTGCACAGCAAGAACAAGCCGTCGCCGTGGCACGGTTGGAAAGTCAAAGGAATGCCGGTGTGCACGGTGGTGCGCGGTCACGTGCAGATGCGCGACGGCGAACCTTGCGGCAAAGCGATTGGCCGCATGGTCCGCCCGCTGGTGTAGTATGCGAGACGATCAATCCGTTCAAAAGGCCAAACGGGGTTCAAGCCGTTTGAAGGGAGCGGAGCGGTTGAACCGAGCGAACGCGGTCGAACGAATTGAATCCCTTTTCGGCAATGAAGCGCCCCGAACCCTTTGAAATGTACCAACCGACCTCGATTGCCGAGGCGAGCGCGCTGCTCCGAAACCGCGGCCCCGGCGGACGGTTTCTTGCCGGCGGCACCGATCTCGTCATCGCGGTCAAAGAAAAGGGACTGGCGCCGAAGTACGTCGTCGACCTGAAGCGGATTCCCGGGCTCTCGGGTATACGAGAAAACGAAGACGGCAGCATCACGATCGGCGCGTTGACCACCATGCGCGCGCTCGAGACTTCGGCGCTGATCGTCGAGCGGTTCCCCTTCCTCGCCCAGAGCGCGGCCGAGGTCGGCTCGATTCAAATCCGCAATCGGGCCACCGTCGGCGGTAATATGGCGAACGCCACGCCTTCGGCCGACGTCGCGCCCGCGCTGATCGCCCTCGACGCCACGGTTCTGATCGAAAACGGCGAGCACGAGCGCACCGTTCCCCTGGAAGAGTTTTTCCGCGGCCCCGGACAGACCGTGCTGTCGGCCGAAGAAATCCTCACGCAAATCACGATTCCGAGCCCCGTCCGCTCCGAGGATCGCGGGCGCAAGCGGCTGGTGGGCGAGTACATAAAGTTTTCGCCGCGCGACATGATGGACCTCGCCTACGTAGGGGTTGCGGTCGCTTACCTTCTGCTCGAGCCGGAGCGGCGCTGCGAACGGGTCCGGATCGTGCTCGGAGCGGTGGCGCCGACGCCGATGCGCGCGCGCGCGGCAGAAGCCGTGCTCGAAGGCCAGGGCTTGACCGAGGGGCTTGCGGCCAGAGCGGCCGCGGAAGCCGCCCGGGAAAGCCGCCCGATCAGCGACGTGCGCTCTTCGGCGGAGTACCGCCGCGCCATGGTCGAGGCGATGACGAAGCGCGCTTTGCTGAACGCAGCCGCGCCGCGCGCCGAAAGGATCGCGTGGTGCGAGCGACGCGAGCGGCGGTATTGATACGTTCCTGACGGCGGGAGTCACCGAGTGTTGGAGTCTTGGAAAAGCGTAGTAAACTTAACCTTATGAAGAAAACAATCCGTTTCACTTTGAACGGCAAGAGCATCGCCCGGGAAGTTCCAAACCACCGCCTCCTGCTCGATCTCTTGCGCGACGAACTCGGGCTCACCGGCACCAAGGAGGGTTGCGGCACGGGAGATTGCGGCGCGTGCACGGTCTATCTCGACGGCAGACCGGTCAACTCGTGTCTGGTGTTCTCCGGTGAGCTTGACGGGGCGGAGCTCGTCACGATCGAGGGATTGCGCATCGGGCCCGAGCTGCACCCGATCCAGCGGGCGTTCATCGAGGATGGCGGCGCCCAGTGCGGCTACTGCACTCCCGGCATGCTGATGATGTCCAAGGCGTTGCTCGACGAGAATCCGAATCCCACCGAGGAGGAGATCCGATTTGCGCTTTCGGGCAATCTCTGCCGCTGCACCGGGTACGCGAAGATCGTTCAAGCCGTCCAGGATGCCGCCGCTCAACTGCGGCAGCGCAATGCCGCGGGCGCTGCGGGAGAAAAGTGATGCCGGAACTCACGGTCGTAGGAAAGCCGGTAACGAGGGTCGATGCCCTCGAAAAAGTCACGGGCGAAGCGGTCTACGGTTACGATCTCGTGCTCCCCGATATGCTTTACGGCAAGGTGCTGTTCAGCACCCGGGCGCACGCGAAGATCAAACGCATCAACACCGAAAGAGCGCGCGCGTACCCCGGGGTGGCCGCGGTGGTCACCGGCGCGGATGCGCCGTGGACGCACGGCGAATCGATCAAAGACAAGCCGTTTCTGGCGCAGGGTAAGGTCCGCTACATCGGCGAGCCGGTCGCCGCGGTGGCCGCGGAAGACGAAGATACGGCGCAGGCCGCGGTGCAGCTCATCGAAGTCGAATACGAGGACTTGCCGGTTTACACCGACCCGGAAGAGGCCTGCAAGCCCGGCGCCGTTGCGATTCACGAGGATTTCGCCAGCTACCGCAAGGCCGATTTTATCGTCGGCTCCGATCGACCCAATATCGCCGAACACTTTAAGCTCCGCACCGGTGATGTCGCCGCCGGCTTTCGCGACTCCGATCTGATCATCAAGGAGCGTTATTTCGTCCCGACGATCCAGCATGCGGCGATGGAGCCGCACTCGGCGCACGCGCAATTCGATCGGGAAAGCGGCCGGCTCACGATCTGGGTCGCCAACGACGCCCCGTTCCGGGCGCTCCACGAGATCAGCGAAGCGCTCAACATGCCGCGAGAAAAAATCCGCTTCATCAATCCCCTGCAGGGCGGCGGCTTCGGCTCCAAAGGCGGGCTCAAGGTGGAACCGATCGCGGTCGCGCTGGCCTTCCATACCGGCGGGCGTCCGGTACGCGTGAAGTTCAATCGCGAAGAGACCTTTATCTCGACGTTAACGCGCCACGAAGCGGTGGTTTACTGTAAGAGCGGCGTGAAAAAAGACGGCACGTTGATGGCGCGCGAGATGACGATCTACTGGGGCGCGGGAGCGTACGCGGAAAAGAGTCCGACGGTTTGCATCCGCGGCAGCCTTCCCGCTCCCGGCCCTTATCGGATTCCGCATGTGAAGGTTGATGGCTACGCCGTTTATACGAACAAACCGGTCGCCGGCTCCTACAGGGGATACGGCATACCGCAGGGTGCTTGGGCGGTGGAGCAACAGATGGACGAGATCGCCAACCGGCTGGGGATGGACCGGGTCGCGTTTCGGATGAAAAACATTTTCGTCGATGGCGACATCGCCTACTGGGGCGAGCAGCTGCACAGCGTCGGGCTCAAAGAAACACTGCTCAAGGCGACCCAGGCGATCGAATGGGGGAAGAAGCCTCCGGAGCGGCCGGGCGTCAAATTCGGCAAAGGCTTCGCCTGCATTCAGAAGCCGACACGGACTCCCACGACATCGAACGCCGCCGTCCTCGTCAACAGCCGAGGCGACGTGACCGTGCTTGCCGGCACGGTGGAGATCGGGCAGGGCTGCAATACGATTCTTTCGCAGATCGCGGCCGAAGAATTAAAGGTGCCGATTGAAAGCGTGTTGATGCACCCGCTCGATACCGACGTGATCCCGTATGATGCTTCGACGACTTCGAGCCGGAGCACGTATCATATGGGGAACGCCGTCCGGAAAGCTTCGATTCACGCGCGCGAACAGATCGCCGCGGCGGCAAGCCCGATGCTCGAAGCCGGCGTTCAGGACCTGGACTTCCGGGACGGGAAGGTTTTTCTGAAAGATCAACCGCAGATCGCCCTCTCGATCGCCGAGGTGGTGCGGCGCAAGTTCGGACCGGAGGGCGTCGTGCGGGGCGACGGCTCGTACACCTACGAGATCGGCAAGGACCTCGATCTGGAAACGGGTCACAGCGATCACGCCTCCGCGTTTTATATGTATGCCACGCAAGCGGCCGAGGTCATGGTCGATGAAGAAACCGGCAGGGTTCGGCTGCTGCGGATGTCGGCGGCTCACGACGTCGGTAAAGCGATCAATCCGCTGAACTGCGTGGCGCAGATCGAAGGCGGACTGGCGATGGGAATCGGCTCGGCCCTCCACGAAGAAATGGTGGTCGATAGCACGGGTAAAGTGCGCAATCCATCGTTTCTGGACTACCACCTGGTCACTTCGCTCGACGTGCCGAAAATGGTTCCCATCCTGGTCGAGTGCCCCGAGCCGGAGGGACCCTATGGCGCCAAAGGTCTCGGCGAGCCGGGGCTTGCGCCCACGCCTGCGGCGATCGGCAATGCCGTGGCGGACGCGATCGGCGTTCGGATTTACGATCTGCCGCTCAAGCCCGAAAATGTTTACCGGGCAATTCAGAGGAAGACGAAAAAAGAGGCTGCGTGATCCGACTGAAGAGCCGATTCAACAAACGGGTGCCATGCGCGTAAAGATCCGCGCCAGCTTCGTTTCAAGTTTTCTATTCGGAAGCGTTTTACACCTCGCCTGGGCATGGGCGGGCGCGGCTGCAAGCGAAGCCCGAGCGAGCCCTTCCGTCCCCGTAGTCCAGACCGTCCCCGGCATGCCGCCGGTCATCGATCCCAAAAATCTCTACAGCGAAATCGGCGCCGGAAAACTCAGCTCGGTCGTTGCCAAGCATCTATCGCGCGTCTACGTCCCCAACCGCAGCTCGAACGACGTTTGGGTGATCGATCCGGCCACGTTCAAAGTCGTGGACAGGTTCCGCGTCGGCGTTCACCCGCAGCACGTGGTGCCCTCGTGGGACTTAAAAACCCTCTGGGTCAACAACAATGCGGAGGGCCGTAACGATGGCAGCGTTACGGCGATCGATCCCCTGACCGCCAAGCCGGTGAGAACCATCCCGGTCGATGATCCCTATAACATGTACTTCACGCCTGACGGCTCCGCGACCATCATCGTCGCGGAAGCGCGCAAGCGGCTCGACTTCCGCAACCCGCAAACGATGGCGCTCAAGTACTCGATTGAAACGCCGCATTGCGCGGGGATCAACCACGCTGATTTCTCGATCGACGGCCGCTATGCGCTCTTCACCTGCGAGTACGCGGGCAGCATCGCCAAAATCGATCTGATCGAAAACCGGGTCGTCGGCTATCTGAAACTCTCGCGAGGGGGCATGCCCCAGGACGTGCGCATCGCGCCCGACGGCAAGGTGTTCTACGTTGCCGACATGAAAGCCGAAGGGGTTTTTCTCGTCGACGGCGATCGGCTGGTCGAAGTCGGCTATATCAAGACCGGGCTTGGAGCGCATGGTCTCTATCCGAGCCGGGACGCAACCCGACTCTACGTCGCCAACCGCGGCGTGGCTAGAGTCTATGGACCGCCGCGCGGCAAGGGCAGCGTCTCCGTGATCGACTTCGCCACCCGAAGAGTGGTCGCGGACTGGCTCATTCCCGGAGGCGGCAGCCCGGATATGGGGAATTTCAGCATCGACGGCAAGACTCTGTGGCTCTCAGGGCGCTACGACGATGTCGTCTATGCGATCGACACGGCGAGCGGCGCCGTGAAAAGTATTCCGGTAAAGAGCGAACCCCACGGGCTCACCCTTTGGCCGCAACCGGGCCGCTACTCCCTCGGTCATACCGGCAACTTGCGCTAGCTGGCTCCGTTCCAGTAAAAGACGGGCCATCTCTCGTGCACGGAGGAGGAACGATGGGAAGGACTCTCCTGCTTCTGACCGTCTGCGCCGCGCTTTTTCCCCGGCCCGCCGCCGGAGCCGGAGCGGATCAGGATTTTTACAAGGGTAAAACCATAAGGGTCATCGTCGGCTTTGCCGCGGGCGGGGGCTTCGATGCCTATGCGCGCGCCATCGCGCGGCATATGCCGAAATACATTCCCGGACAGCCGGCGATGATCGTCGACAACATGGCCGGAGCCGGGAGCCGGCTTGCGGCCAATTATCTCTACAAGGCGAGCGCTCCAGATGGTTTGACGATCGGTAATTTCATCGGCTCTCTGCTCCTGCAGCAGATCTTGGGCGATCAAGGCATCGAGTTCGACGGCCGGAAGTTCGAATGGCTCGGCGCGCCGGTCATGGACGACACGGCGTGCGCGCTTACGAAGGCGAGCGGGATAACCGCGCTCGATCAGTGGTTCGCGTCCAAGAGGCCGATCAAGCTCGGCGGCGAAGCTCCCGGAGCGAACGACTCCGACGTTCCGAGAATTTTGCGAGCAGCGCTAAACCTGCCTATCCAGTTGATCGAAGGCTACAAAGGGACGTCGTTCATCCGCATCGCCGCCGAGGCGGGAGAGGTCGATGGCGGCTGTTGGACCTGGGCGTCGATCCGATCGACCTGGAAAAAGGGAATTGAATCCGGCCAGGTGAACGTGGTCTTGCAGGTCAACGCCAAGAAGGCTCCGGATATCCCCCATGTGCCAAACGCGATCGACTACGCGAAAACCGCCGAAGCCAAAGAGTTGATCGAAGCGGGAATTCATGCGCCATCGGCGATTCTGCGCGCCTATGCGCTGCCGCCCGGGACACCCCCGGGAAGACTCGCGATCCTGCGCGAGGCCTTCATGCTGACCATGAAGGACAAGGACTTCGCAGCCGAACTCGCCAAAGCGAACTTGGACCTCAATCCCTTGAGCGGAAGCCAGGTGGAGAGTATCGCGCGCAAGCTCTACCAGGTGGACGCGGCCATGGTCGGCAAGCTCCGGGAGATTTTGCTGCCGAAGAAGTAGGCGCGTTTCAGGCCCGGCTCGGGCGGCACGGGCGTCGCCTCCTTCAGTGGATGACTCGAAGCACGTGGGAATCGTTGTCTGTCCATAGCTCGCCGGCCGATCGGCGGTGAGCGCCTGCCGGCGCGCGTCGGGCAATCAACCCACGGGGACGGGATTTGCCGTTTTCAGGCTCCGCGGATCATGCCGGACCCCGGCTCGTCATCGTAGGGCTCGGCACCGCCGCGCCCATGCAACGCCGGCAGCGTCAACGAGCACGTGGCGGCGCGAGCGCGAACCATGGATTTTCTCTCGACCGGAGCCTTGGGGAGGTGACGGGCGTGCCACGAACCGGCGGGGCGAAGGTTTCGAGGAGAGCCAAGAAAATCAAAAGAGCCGAGCCGGTTTCGCCAATTCGGCCCGGATGGCACTCGCGGCGCGAAAACGTCCGGCGAGGCCACCGGTTTTGCGACCGTCCACTGTTTGACAAGTCACTCAACGCTTCGCTACTGTGCTGCCGATCCATCGAACTGCGCCTATTGGCACAGCCACACGATTCACCCATGGCGTACGAACTTACAAAAGCTGATCTCGAGGACCGCGCCCGACGCGCTGGACTTCGGCTGCCGGCTGCCGAGATCGAGCGGCTGCTTCCCGGAGTGAACCGCGCGTGGCGGCAAGCCGAGGAGCTTCGCTCCTGGGTTACCGAGGGCATTGAGCCGGCTTCGGTGTTTTCGGCGGCGCGCGCGTACGGCGGCTGAACGTCCATGGCGTCTCTGGACTTGCCCGCCCTTTCGATCGGCGAAGCCGGCCGGTGCCTGCGGCGCGGCGATTTTTCGGTTCCCGAACTCACGCAAGCCTGCCTCGACAGAATCGCGGCGCACGACGAGAAACTCCACGCGTTCATCACCGTCACTGCCGAGTTGGCGCTGAAACAAGCCCGCAAGCTCGATCAAGAGTTGCGCGCCGGAGTCGATCGCGGGCCGCTGCACGGAATTCCCGTGGCTCTCAAAGACCTCTACATGACCAGAGGAATCCGCACGACGTGCCACTCCGCGGTACGCGAGAACTGGATCCCCGCTGAGGATGCGACGGCCGTTGTCAGGCTGGCGGCGGCGGGGACTGTTCTACTCGGCAAGCTCGGAATGCACGAGTTTGCTTTTGGCGGACCATCGATCGACGCCCCCTTTCCCGCCGTGCGCAATCCTTGGAATCCGGGTCACGTTCCGGGCGGATCGAGCAGTGGGTCAGGGGCGGCTCTCGCAGCCGCGTTTTGTCTCGGCTCGCTCGGTTCGGACACCGGCGGATCGATCCGCACTCCCGCATCCCACTGCGGTGTCGTCGGGCTAAAGCCGACCTACGGGCGCGTCAGCCGTTTCGGCTTGGTCCCGCTCAGCTGGTCCCTCGATCACGCCGGGCCCATGGCGCGCACGGTCGAGGATTGCGCGCTGCTACTGCAAGCGATCGCCGGCCCAGACCCCCGCGACCCCGCTTCCGCGACCGTCGCCGTGCCGGATTTCGGCGCCGCGCTCGGATCCGGAATCGCAGGCATCCGTATCGGCGTCCCCAGGCGCGGTTGGTTTGACGAACAAAAGGGAACGGATGCGGAAACCGAAGCGGTTTTTGATCGGGCTTTAGCGAAGCTCGAGACGCTCGGCGCGAAGCTGATCGAAATCGACGGCGAGCCCTTCTCGGCGGCGCGCAAAGCGAATCAAACATTGCTGCTCGCGGAGGCCTACGCCTACCACGAGAACGCGTTGCGCCGAGCGCCGGAGAAGTTCGGCACGAGCGTGCGCCGGAGGCTTCTCGAGGGTGCTTTTCTGAGCGCCGCCGATTACATTACCGCGCAACGCGCGCGCGTGGTTTTGACCGAACGCATGCGTTCCAACTTCGCCACCGTCGATGTCTTCGCGACGCCGACGACACCGCGGCCCCCCGAAGCGTTCGAGCGGCTCGACCCGAACGAACAAAACCTCCGCCCGAGCTTCACCAACGCGTTCAATTTGAGCGGGCTCCCCGCCGTTTCGGTGCCGTGCGGCTTTACTTCGGGCAAACTTCCCGTAGGGCTTCAAATTGCCGCGCCGGCGTTTGAGGAGGGACTCGCCCTCCGCGTTGCGTACGCTTACGAACGAGCCGCGGGCTGGGATCGCGAGCAACCGCCTCTTTGACGGCCGGGGCGGCTACACAAACCCCATCTTGCGACCCCAGTTTTCGGGATCTCTCAAGAAATCGGTGATCTGCCGGTTGGCGTCTTCGGTGAAGTAATTTTTCGCCAGACCGGTGTCGAGAACGTCGTCCCAGTTCGCCAGGACATGAAGCGCAATGTCGTTTTTCGCCAGGTTCTCCCGTCCTTCATGCTGGGCCAATCGGTCGGAGGCATAGTCGAAAACGCACAGGCAGTCGGTCATCTTCGCTCCCGCCGCCCGGATGCCGATGTTAAAACGCAGCTTGCTCAGGCCGTCGGTGATGAGATCCTCGACCAGGAGCACCCTTTGCCCTGCTTCGAGAATGCCTTCGATCTGGCGGGTTCCGCCGTAGCCTTTGGGCTGCTTGCGGATATAGATCAGCGGCTTTCTCAGCAGATGCGCAACAAACGACGCGTAGGGAATGCCGGCCGTCTCTCCTCCGGCAACGACGTCGATGCGGCTGAGGCCGATCGCTTCTTCGGCCCGCTTGGCGAGTTGCGTGACAATGTAATCGCGCTCTGCGGGAAACGAGAGCAGCTTCCGGCAATCGATATAAACCGGTGAAATTCGGCCCGAGACGAACACAAAGGGCTTGTCGCGGTAAACTTGAATCGCTTCGGTGCGGAGCAGCGCCTCTGCCACTTTTTGGGCAACTTCGCTCATGACCGGCCTTTCTCCCGTGGACTGGCTCGCATATAACACAGCGTGGCGGCGATGCCAACGAGGCGCATCGACGAGCGTTCCGTGTAGAACCGGCCTCTCGTCCCGTTTTTCACTCGTTCTCGAAGCTGGTAGAATCCGGGCGTGACGCCTCCTTTCGCCGCCGCCGGTTCGCAGATTCGCTCGAGCATCACGATCAACAAGCGCCGGCTCATGCGCGATCTCAACGCCGTTTCGCGCATCGGCATCGGCCGCCACGGGGGTGTCACCCGCCTGGTTTTCTCCGTGCACGAGCTGCGCGGCCGGCAGCTCCTGATTCATCTGATGCGCCAGGCGGGGCTCGATATTCACTTGGATGCCGTCGGCAACATCTTCGGGCGGCTCGCCGGCACGCACGCGCGCGCGCCCGCGGTGCTTTCGGGCTCTCATTTGGACACCGTCATTCAGGGCGGCAAGTACGACGGCCCCGTGGGCGTGATCGGCGCCCTGGAGGCGGCGCGTACGATCCGTGAAAACCGCATCGCGCTCCGTTCGCCGCTCGAGGTGGTGTGCTTCGTGGGCGAGGAGTCCAGCCGCTTCGGGTTTTCAACGTTGGGGAGCAGCCTCGTGGCCGGCGAGGTGAAGCTCGAAGCCTTGGCCAACGCCGTGGACGCCTACGGCACGAAGCTGCAGGACGTCCTTTCGGATCTCGGCATTTCCGCGCGCACGCTGCCGTCGTTGAAGCGAGACCCCAAGACGGTCAAGGCCTACCTCGAGCTCCACATCGAGCAGGGTCCGGTGCTCGAAGCGAGGCGAAAGCGCATCGGGCTGGTCACCGCGATAGCGGCCCCGAGTCGCTTCAAGGTGATCTTTACCGGCCGGGCCGATCATTCAGGAACGACACCGATGGAGATGCGCAAGGACGCGTTGGTCGCCGCGGCGTTGCTGATCGAGTACGTCGAGAGAGTCTGCAAGCGATTCTCGGCAGCGGGAAAAAACCGCGTCGTCGGCACGGTCGGGGCGCTCAAGGTCGAGCCGGGCGTGATCAATGCGGTTCCGGGAAGCGCCGAGCTCTCGGTTGATATCCGAAGCGTCAGCGCCCGCGCTAAGGAGCACGTTGCGCGGCGCGTCATGAACGAGGCGCGGCGCATCGCCGCCGAGCGCGGCCTCGGCGCGCGTATCCTGCGCATCCGTGACGAGGATCCCGTGCCGCTCGACAAGCGCTTGCTCCGGCTCACCCGCGAGATCTGCGACGAGAAGGGCATCGACTACGAGATCATGCCTTCGGGAGCCGGCCACGACGCCATGCAAATGGCCAAGATCACGCGCGCCGCGATGATCTTCATTCCGAGCAGGCGCGGTATCAGCCACAATCCGTTGGAGTGGACCGACCCCGACGACATCTGCCTCGGGACCCAGCTGCTCACGGAAGCGATCGTCCGAGTCGCCAATGAAAGGCTCTAGCCGAAAAAAAAAGCGGATTTTGAACGCCGCTCAAATCAAGGCGATTCTCGAGCGCTTCAGCCGGGAGATCCTCCGCGCCTACGGCACTCTCGACCAAGTCGTGTTCATCGGCGTTCGCACGCGCGGCCCGTATCTCGCAAAACGGCTATCGCAGCTGATCGAAAAACGCGCCGGCAAGCACATCCCGGTGGGCGAGATGGATATCGCGCTCTACCGCGATGATTTGAACGCGCTCCTCCCGCGAAGAACGATCGATCACACCCAGATTCCGGTCGACATCAGCAACAAGATTGTCGTTTTGTTTGATGACGTCCTCCACACCGGGCGTTCGGTCCGGGCCGCCGTCGACCACCTGATCGATTTTGGCCGCCCGCGGATGATCCACCTCGCGGTGCTGATCGACCGGGGCGGCCGGGAACTGCCGATCGCGGCCAATTACGTCGGCAAGAAGCTCAGCCTTTCGTCGAGCGCGGACGTGCAAGTGAAACTCAGGGAAGTGGACAGGATGGACGAGGTCGTGGTCGAGGGTTAAAGCGCGACGGGCGAGCGCGCCTCCCGAGCGACAGCTTAGCCGTAGCGCCGCTGCTCGATCGCCAGCGCTGCCGTGCCGGCTTCGGCTTTGGAGGGAACTCTAACCGTTACGCGCGTCCCCACGCCGGGCTCGCTGCTGAGCTCGATGCTGCCGCCGATCAGCTCCGCCATCCGGCGCGCCACCGTGAGGCCAAGCCCAAGACCGGAAAACGATCGGTGGATCGAGCTATCGATCTGGTGAAACGGCTCAAAAATCGAATCCAACTTGGCCCGCTCGATACCAATCCCGGTATCGCCGATTTCCAGCTCGACGCCGCCGGCCGCGCTCGGACGCGCGATCACGCGGATGCCGCCGCGCGCGGTAAACTTCACGGCGTTACTGAAGATGTTCTGAACGATGCGCTCGATTTTCGACCGGTCATTGACGATGCGCAGCGCCGACGAACAACCCTCGATGCTGAGGGTCAAGCCCTTCTCTCGCAGAATGCGCTCGTAGCGTTTGGCGGTTTGCTCGATCACATCGCGCACGTCGAACGGAGCGACGAAGGCATCGTTATCGCCCGCATTGAGCGACGTCATCCACAACACGTTATCGATCAACTCGAGCAGCTCTTCTGAATTCCGATAAACCGTCTCGAGCACCTTCTGCTGCTCGTCGGTGAGCTTGCCGATCACCTGGTTCAACAGCAGATAAACGAAGCCAACGACGACGCTGAGGGGGGTGCGGAGCTCGTGCGAGACGTTGGAGAGAAAATCCGCCTTGACTTCGCGCAACCGCGCCTTGGCGCGCCGGCGCTCCAAGCCCCGGCGGACCAGCGCCAGCACGTGATTGACGTCGAAAGGCTTGGAGATGTAATCGAACGCGCCGAGCCGGAGCCCTTCAATGGCGGTATCGAGGGAGCCGTATCCGGTGATGATGATCGCCTCGATATCGGGATCGTGCTGCTTCACCTTCTCGAGCACATTGATGCCGGTCAGGCCGGGCATCTTGAGATCCAACGTGACGAGATCGATGGGGTATTGTTTGAGAATCTCGAAGGCGCGCGCACCGCGGTCGGCTACGTGGACGTTATAATACGGGTGCAGGATCATTTTAAGCGATTCCCGCGGCCCCATTTCGTCATCGACAATCAGGATATTGGCCTTATGCGCATCCATGCCGGAGAAAGCGAAGCAACCGGCATGCCAGCAGAGGGCGGACTTAAGAGGTTAATTTACAACCGGAATCTTGGCCGCGAAGGGTAAGGGGCGAGAGTCGAGGGGACAATTTTGTCCAGCTGTGTCTACAACTTCGCCTCGTCGACGCTGGACTCGTGGATTTTCAGCTTCTCGATCCGGTACTTCAAGATGCGGCGGCTCGTGCCAAGCAATGAAGCCGCTTTGGTTTGGTTAAACCCGGTCCTCTGCAGGGCTTTGACGATCAGCTCACGCTCGAACTCATCGACCGCATCGCTCAATGGCCGGGCGCCGCTCAGAACGTCTTCTTTGAGTGTCGCGGTTTGATCCGTCGCGCGCATGCTCTCGGGAAGGTCGCGCAGCATGATCGTGTCATGAGGCGTTAAAATCGTCAGCCGCTCGATCAGATTCTCGAGCTCGCGGATGTTGCCGGGCCAATAGTACGCGGTAAAAAAATCGACCACCTCGGGCGAAAGCGACTTCGGCGGAACCGAGTGCTCTTTGGCTTTCAGGCGCAGGAAATGATCCAAAAGCAGCGGGATATCGTCGCGCCGCTCCCTGAGCGGCGGCAGATAAAGCGAGACGACATTGAGGCGGTAAAAGAGGTCCGGCCGAAAATCGCCGGCTTTCGCCATGACCTCCAGATCCCGGTTGCTCGCCGCAATGACGCGGACATCCACCTTGATTTCATCGGTGCCGCCCAAACGGGTAAAGGTTTCCTGCTCGACGGCTCTCAGGAACTTCGCCTGCGTTCCCAGATTCAATTCGCCGATTTCATCGAGAAACAACGTGCCGCCGTGCGCCAGCTCGAACCGGCCCACTTTCTTCTGCGACGCGTTGGTAAACGCGCCCTTTTCGTAGCCGAAAAGCTCGCTTTCGATGAGTGTATCGGGTAGCGCGGCGCAATTGACGACCACAAACGGCTTCGCCCGACGATCGCTGTTATAGTGAATCGCGCGCGCGATCAGTTCTTTTCCCGTGCCGCTCTCGCCGTGGATCAAAACCGTGCTCTTTTTGGCGGCCACCATACTGACGGCTTTGAAGACGTCGACGATCTGCTTCGACTTGCCGATAACGTTGTCAACGCCGTATTTGCGCCCGACTTCTTCCTTCAGCCGCTCGAGTTCCCTGGAGAGTTGAATCTTTTCCATCGCGCGCTCCACGCGCAGGCGCAGCTCGTCGACATCGAAAGGCTTGGTCACGTAGTCGAACGCTCCTGTGCTCTTCGCCGTGAAACCCGTACGCGCTGTGTTCAGCGCGGTCAACATGATCACCTGACAATCCGGATGCATCGATTTCAGCTGCTTGAGAACGGCGAGCCCGTCCGTCCCCGGCATGACGATGTCGAGCAGCACGATATCGGGCCTGTCTTCGCTGGCTCTCTGGAGCGCTTCCTCGGCCGAACTCGCTTCGACGACGCGAAACGACTTGCTGAAGATCATCTGGAGGGACTGTCGCACTCCGAGTTCGTCATCGACGACCAGCAACAGCGGCTGGCTCATGTCTCTCTTTTTCTCTGGGGCCGGTTTCTTTTCCGTGCTAAGCAAGTGTAAACTCCATCTTGATGAGATCGCGTTCGTCGCCTAAATGCTCGGTGGTCATTCGCGCGCCGTTTCTCTCCAACAACTGCTTGGCGAGGAGCAAACGGAGCGGCAGAACCTCGAGGGGGGCTTCTCCGGGCGCGGCGGCGAGATAGTGCGTGATCGGCATGATACGCGCGCCTTCGCGCACGTATGCGATCTCAGCGCTGCCGGGTCGCTCGAGTCTAATATCGAAATCGCTTCCCGCCTTCGCCTGAGCGAGCATCGCCAACAGGGCGTTTTTGAAAATGTATTTTAAATGCGCCGCGTCGGCGAGGATCTCTCGCTTGTTGCCGTTGCCGCTCCAGCGGACCGTCACCTGCTTGCGCGAAAACTCTTGCCCGAGCTCCTCGACGGTCGAGCGCAGCCGATCTTCGAGCAGCAGCCGTCCGAGACGCGGAGGGGAGAAATCCGCGAACTCGATCATGACCTCGAGGAGATCGTCCATGCGTTCGATGTCGCCGTCGACGACGTCCTGGAAGCGCGCGCGAAAGGTCTCGTCCTGGTAACGCTCCCCCAAAAGCTGCGCAAACGTCTTTATCGTCACCATGGGATTTTTAAGCTCGTGCGCCAGTTCGTGGATCAAAACCCGCAACTCCACGGATCTGCCGTTGCGCAGCCCGCTAGCGGCAGGGGCGCTCGAAACCGTCCGGATCGCCTCGTTGCCTTCGGGCGCAATCTGGCGGCCGAGAGTATCCGCCGGTTCCGAGACGAGCGGCTCTTCGGAAAAGTCGAAGATCAGATCGCCTTCGTCGATTTCACGCTTTCGTCGCGCTGCCAGGGTTCGCGCAATCACCGTTTCCATTTCAGCCGCGTTGCCGAACCACAGGTAATTGCGTAATCGCGCCACCGCCGCGGGCAACAATACGACCTCACCCAACCCCAGGCGCTCGGCATACAGTCGCGCAAACCAGGCGGCAAGGTCGGCGAGGTCGTCCTGCCGTTCACGAAGCGGCGCCAATGCGATCTTCAGCGTCGCAAACCTGTAGTAAAGGAAATCCGGAAACTCGCCGCGATACACGCGCTCCAACAGGTCGCCCCTGGAGGTTGCGAGCAGCCGGCAATAAACCCGCCTATTTTGTTCCTGCTCGATAAAGTTCGCAAGGGGTGAAAAGGCCGGCGCCGGCACGCTGTCGAGACTCTCCACGGCGATCGTCACGGCCAGATCGAGGGGTAAGGACGCCATTTCGCGACTCAGGTCGGAAAGTGAGGCGGCGGTCACTTCAGCGCCGCTGATCGATACCCAGGTACCGCCGCGGGGGTCGAGGCTGAACACCGCGCGCGCCACGCGGTCCTGACCGGAGCCGACTTCGCCCATGATCAGCAGCGGGAGCCGCGTTGCCGCGAACCTTCGAACCAAAGACGCACTCGCTCGGGTGACAAAGGGATACTCGATGAAGCGGGTTAGATCCGGGTTGGGTTTTTCGGCCTGGCTCCGGCGCGCCGGCGGCCGGATCGACCGGCGGGCGAGAAGCTCGCCGACCTTTTCGCGCAGTTCGTAGGGATTGAACGGCTTCGCGAGACAACCGATGTTGCCCGCGGGTTGAAACTGACGCAGGGCGGCTTTGGAATCGACCAGGAACAAAATCGCAACGGGCGCGCGCGCCGCCAGATGAGCCAAGTGGGACGATACGCCGCCCATGACCGGGGCAACGCCGATGATCATCAATTCCGCTTCTTCGGCGTTGTCGCTGAATTCCACTCCTTTTTCTGGAGATCGTTGGATGACGGTGAATTCTCGGCCCAAAATCAGGGCAATGGTTTCGCGAACGGCAGGCGACTCATCGATGATTAAGATTCGCTTCATTTATCGCTCGACCGTTGCTTGAAGGGCGAATCTGTTTTCCGACCGGCAGGTTGATGAAGAACGTCGTTCCTTTGCCGACCTTGCTTTCAACCACAATATAGCCGCCATGCTCCTGAACGATTTGATGCGAGATCGACAAGCCGAGCCCGCTTCCCTCATCCTTGCTGGTGAAGAACGGATCAAAGATATGCTCGAGATTCTCCTCTGGGATGCCGACGCCGGTATCGCGAATCTCCACCTGGAGAAACAGGCCGCCATCGCCGGCCTCTTCTCTCGTGAGCACGCGGGTTGATATGAAAAGCGAACCTCCCTCTTTCATCGCCTGAATGGCATTCAGAACGACATTCATAAATACCTGCTTCATCTGCTCTCTGTCAATCCAAACTTTGGGCAGATTCGCGGCGTAGTTGCGAACGATCTCGACGCCTTTTTCTTTTGCTTCGGTTTCGAGAATTCGGGCGATCGAATCGACGACGTCGTTGAGGTTTTCTTCCGCTACGTTTGGGCGCGATGGCCGCGCGAAGCTCAGCAGATCGTTGATCAGCCCGCATATCCGGTCCACTTCCTTGAGCGCGAGGCCCTGAAAGCCCTCCCGAAACTCGGCATCTTGGTAGCGCTCGGGGAGTAATTGGGTAAAGGTCCGGATGGCAACCAACGGATTGCGAATCTCGTGCGCCAGCCCGGCGGTTAGCAAGCCGAGCGAACTGAGCCGGTCGGCGCGTCGCAGGATATCCTGCGATTCCTTGAGCTCTCTCTCCCGCTGCATCAAGCGCTCGGCCATCTGATCAAAGGCCACGGCCAGCGTACCGATTTCGTCGTCTCTTTGGATCCCAACGCGATACTGAAGATCGCCGCTTTCGATCCGCTTAGCGGCCACAGTAAGCCTTTCGATCGGCTTGGTCAGTCGCGTGGTGACGACGAAGATAACAATTAAGCCGCTTATCAAAATAGCGGCTGAAATCGCCAATGCCCTCAGCGAAGCTCTTTTGATTTCCTCAAGTATCGGCTTCAAATCGAAGCCTAGACGAATGCCTCCCAGTTTCTGATTGCCCAACCATACGGGCTTCGAAATATCCAGGATCTCCTTTTCATGATCGATCTGCACCAGGATTTTGTCGGAATTCAAAATTCGCTTACCAAGGGCATCAGTGAATGTCGTAAAAAGGTGACTCTGATTTTCGTGAAAGTCCCCGACGATTCTTCCTTTCTCATCAAAAATGTAGGCATAATCCACGTTAGGTAGAGCTTTGGCCTCCCGAGCAATAGTTTCCAATCGATACGTATCGAGCCTGTAAAGAGCCCCGGTGACGCTCAGCTCCATCAGGCTGATTCCCGCCTTGGCCCGTTCGCCCATTTGTCTTAACAGCAGCTCTCGTTGGAAACGAATGGTGAAAAAAGTGAGGGTGCCGATTGCGGCGAGAAAGAAAAGCCCAGCAAAAACAAAAATCTTTAACTTGAGGCTAAACCGTCCCCGGAGATTCATGCGCCGATGCTACCACGAATCTACCTCTTTACCCAGCGATGAAAAAACGTACTTTTCAATTCGATTCAACTGTGCGACTGATTCTGGAGGGATAGGATCAAATTTAGTTGTATTCTGTGTCGCTTGTAGCACACGTTTACCTTCCGGTGTTTTGTCCATATTGACCAAAACTTCCTTTATTGCGTTGATTAGCCGCGGATCGAGATCCTTGCGAACCGCTACAATGTTTCTTGGAACGGATTCGGTCGCGGCTAGCAGTTTCAACGAGTCCCGGATTTCTGGTCGCAACCGGTCGAATTCCCGGTGAATGGTTGTGCCCGCATCCGCGCGGCCGGTGATCAAAACATTAATTGAATTGCCGTCGCTGCCGTAAAAATAACCGACTGCGTTTGGGTTAGGCGAGCCGGGGGTTTTGATTTCCATCAAATCCAACCCGTGCTGCTCTAGAAGCATCCGCGGAAGCACGGTGGCGGAAGTGGAATGCGCTTCTTCGAAAGCAATTACTTTGCCTTTTAGATCAGCAAGAGAATTGATACCACTGTGCTTCCTCACTACGATAAGCCCCTGGTAATCGGGCGTGCCAAATTTCCATTGCCTTAGAAGCGGAATTGCCCCTGCACGTCTCGAGAGCACCAATGTCGGCACTACGCTGTCATGAAAGAGGTCCACCTTGCCCTCTCGAAGCGCTTGGGCCAACATGTGTATTTTTTCGACGACGAGTATCTTCCCGCTCGAGATGCCGTAGGGCGCCAGCTGTCTTGCCAGATAGTCCACGAACTCCTGACGATCCCGTATAGCTCTAACGGGATCGTCGAATACTCGGCCGAAAACAAGGACCTTCTTATCGTTCGCAAAGACCACATCGAGTTGCACAACAATAAGCAAAGCCGCAAGCCAACAAGCCCCAGCGCGAGCCATAAACCCTCCCTAAGCCACTTGAACGTTTACTTTCGAAGCGCCAGCATCAGCTACCTGAGGACCCGACTTTGGAAGAGCGATGCATGTCAAGGCGGAAGCAAGGGTCATTATAGCAGCAAAGTAGTAAGCCCAACTGTATCCCATCGATTCAGCGAGGAACCCTGAAATAAAGACCCCAATTGGCTTAAATATATTGGTCAAGGTTGTGTACGTAGCCAGGTCGAGAGATGTTTTCTCCTCACTGGCGAAGTCCAGCATAAGATGATTATAGTAAACCATTGACGCGCTGAAGAGAAACATATAAATGAATATTCCCAGCAGCAAAGGGTAAAGAGCGGTCGCAAAAGACAGGGCAATTGTGACCGGAATCAACAAAAAGGCTCCTAAGATCAATAACTTTCTAGGCGCCCAGGATAGATTAACCCACCTTGCGAAGCATGCAACGATGAGCCCCTGGAAAATATACTCCCCCATCATGACTGTACCCACAAACCCCGGGGTCATTCCGAGCACCGTTGTCATGTAAATTGGCAGCACGACGACGCCCCAGGCATCGAGAGCACCGTTCAGCAATCCAAATCCTAACCCGAGCGTTTTTACCCTCGTATCGACCGCACCCCAGATTCTCAGTACCGGCAGCCTGGCTTCTTCTTTAAGGTCAGGCAGAAACCACGCTGCAAAAAGCGCCGATAAACCCGTACAGAGCGCAAAGATTGCGAGCGTATTCTCGATCGTGAGATAGACAATCAGCAGCCCGCCTGCGATCATTCCAATTCCTTTGCTCGCCTCCTTTAGTCCGAGAATGGCATTAATGAGAAACCGTTGTTTATGCTTGGGAGAAAAATGCTTTACGTAGACTGCCGTGATATCCGCCATGTAAAGCAGTCCACGCGTAAACCGTTCGACATAAACCAGTGCAAACCCGGGAGCCGAATAAAACAATGAAATTACACTGTGGAGTGCCAAAGCGGTTACAAAAGTTACTTTATATCCTACGCGGTTAAGCATCAGACCTATACCCGCAGGGGCAAAGATCTCAGCAAATTTAAACAGAAAGAATAGAAATGCGATTTTAGAAAGGGGCACTCCGGTCGCAGCGAAGTAAATAGGTACCACAACTCTCAGAGCTCCGTTGGTTAGAGCTTGGCTCCAATATCCGATGGCAAGAACACCCATCGTCTGTTTATACGTCTTCACGGAGTTTTTTTCGGAGGCTCGGCTAGAGTCGTTCAGAATTGAGCATGTAAGTCTCGATCCGCGGCAGAAAGTAGGTCGCTTCTCTATGGCTTCTAAGCGGCCCCTGAAACAAAACGCCCATTCCCTCCACGTATTTGGAGAAATTCGTCAACGTGATTGGGTACCGCTGTTCGAGACTCTCTAACCAGACCGGAAGCGCGCCATCGGGATACTTAAGTTCTAAAATTACCTTTCGTGATTTCCCGGCTGGTTCTTGGATAGGATACTTCCACGAATCGTAAGTGTAGACGTCTTCGTCAACGTGGTAATATCTTATGTCGGAATCGAGACAAACTCGTTCTGTGTCGTTTTGAAAAGCTAGCCTCCGATACGTTAGTAAAAGTATCGGCCTGAGGCCGTTCGTTAAGATGGTCTCCTGTGTTTCACGATACAGTTGTCTCACCGCGACCGAGGAAACCGCATTCGATTCAAAGAGGCTTCGACCAGGATCCCCGCCCGTTAATAAACCAGCAAGATCCCGCCGATCCAGTCTAAATCTCTTTTTCCTCCATCGTTCTTTTTCTCTGATTTTTACTTCAACCCAATAATGCAATATAGGCTTCGGTGCTTCGCCATAGCTCTCATACGCCCGAAGCCGAACAAGAATGTGACGACCGCCATTCAGAATGGTGAAACGCGTTAGATCAAAGTCACGGTTATCAAAATAAACGCTACCGACACATGTGATGTTGTAGATCGGATGAAACCCATACCCGGTGAGGTATTCACCCAGTTGCCGCCATAGCATACCCGTGCTGCTCTCAACGAGGCCGATCAAGTAATTACGCTCGATCCGATCCTGGAAATTCGGTTCGGAGACCGATGTGTCGGATCCAGGGCATTGAATGCTCATATCGTTCGGCGTCTTGAATTGACTGGCCATGTTCCCGTACTCCTAAGCCTCGCCTCAAGTCGATCGCTTCGAACGGAGAGTTGAGTTCTCAAGCAGCCACGCGTCGATCAAAGCTTTCTTAAACCGCCATTGGTTGCCGACGCGGAAGGCTGGAATTTTCTTCCTCGCGACGAGCCGATATATCGTAAATCGGTCAACTTTCAAGTAGCTGGCGAGTTCGTCTGTGGTCAAAAGAGTTTCGTGCATTTTAACGCAATATATGGCTATTCTGTGTAGAAGTTCGCACTCCTATACAGCAGTTGGCACTGTTAGTCAAGGTTCTCTCCACCTGTTGGCTCTATCCATATATATCTATAACCCGTGAGGAATCCGGCGTGCGCTCCCCATGGGCTCGGCAATGCTGCGTTTGTATACAGGCTGCATCCTTTGATATAGACCCGCGTTCATAATCACATTTGCGCCGGGGGCCGAACACATGGGCAACTTGGACATCATGCCTTGGCGTTCGCGACGCCAAATTGCGCTCGGATTGCTACTCGCCGTGCTGCTGGGAGCGGTCATCGCATATGATCGGTGTCATGCCGGCGGCTTTATGATCCCGCACCAAACCGCAAAGGGCCTCGGTATGGCCAACGCTTTGACTGCCGGTGTAGACGACCCGTCGGCCGTCTATTACAACCCGGCGGCGTTGCGCGAGGTCGACGGCAACGTACTGTTGCTCAACGGAAGTTACATCAACGTCATCAACAGCGTCGAAAATAGAGCGCGCGAGGCCCGTAACCTCCACGACGACAACTTTCTCGCGGCGCTGTTTGTCAATTATCATCTCCCCGGAAGCAACGTCACTTTCGGCCTCGGCGCATACACGCCATTTGGGTTGGCGACAACGTACGAAGCGGGCTTTGCGCGCTTCGCGGCGCAGCGCACGGAGCTGAGAACGCTCTACGTGACGCCGGCCTTTTCCTGGAGCCCTTTTAAACAGCTGTCCATCGGCGCCGGCGCGAGTTTCGTCCATGCCACAGGGTTATTTTCGCGCGCGTTGTGCTTCGATCCGATCACGGGATGCACCGCTCCGATCGGCCTCGAAGGACGAATGCGCATTACCGATACGACGCATGCGTTCGCGTACAATCTCGGTATCCTGTTCAAACCTGTGGATCGGATAAAGCTGGGCTTTAGCTACCGGTCTCGCACGGATTTACGATTTAGAGAGGCGCGCGTGAAACTCGAAGGCGCCTTTTCGATCGCCGCTACGAGTGCCGAGGTACGGCCGCTTCCGCTGCCCCCCGTCATCGATCTCGGCGTGTTCTGGCAAATCACGCCGTTTCTCGGCGCCGAGTTTGTTTACGAGCATGTCCGCTGGGAGGAGTTTGCCCGCTTTGGCGCGACGTTCTCGCCCAGACCGCGTTTTCTCGGTGCGCCGGTCGCGGGCTTCAGTCTACCGCAGGAATGGAAGAGCACGAGCGTTTTTCGGCTCGGAGCATTCTACAAGCTCACCGCCGCGTGGGAAATTCGCGCAGGGATTACTTTGGATGAGACGCCGATCCCCGAGCGAAGGCTAAACCCGGCGATCCCCGGCGCCGACATTCTCACCCTGAACGCGGGCGTGGGTTATCACGTTGGAAGGATCTCGGTCGATGTGGGATATATGGCGGCGCTTTATAAGACCAGGCGCGCGCGAAACGTCGAGCTCGAAGGGATTCCGGCGACGGGCATTCCTTTTCTCGGGGTTCCGGGACGCGACAAATTTACCACCTTCAATAATTTTGTCGCGCTTTCCTTGAGCTACGCTTTTTGACGGCGTGCTCATTTAGCCTTCTGCGCTTGCTCGATCTTAACCCACGCGTCTCGCAGACCGACCGCTCGGTTGAAAACCGGCTTCTCCGGCCGGGAGTCCACCGAATCGACGCAGAAATAGCCGAGCCGCTCGAACTGATAGATCTCGCCGGGCAGGGCGCGCGCAAGGCCGGGTTCGACGCGGCACGAAGTCAAGCGCTCGAGCGAGTTCGGATTGAGATTGGCGAGCCAGTCGGAGCCGTCCGGGACCTCGTCCGGGTCCTCGGTCGCAAACAGATGATCGTAGAGCCGCACCTCCGCGGCAACCGCATGGGTCGCTGAAACCCAGTGGATCGTCGCTTTGACTTTCCGGCCGCTGCGCGAGCTGCCGCTTTTCGTTTCCGGATCGTAGGTACAGATCAACTCTCGAATCTCGCCGGAAGCGGGATCTTTAACGAGACCGACGCACTTGACGATATACGCGTAACGGAGCCGGACTTCCCCGCCTGGGGCCAGACGAAAAAATCCCTTCGGCGGTACTTCGCGAAAGTCGTCTCGCTCGATGTAAAGCTCCCGCGAGAACGGGACCGTGCGCGTTCCCATTTCCGGGTCTTCCGGGTTGTTGACCGCCTCCAACTCCTCGACGCGCCCTTCGGGATAATTTTCGATTACGACCTTCAACGGTCGCAAAACCGCCATTGCCCGCCGCGCCCGTTTGTTGAGATCCTCGCGCAGGCAATGTTCGAGCATCGCAATATCGACGGTGCTGTTGCGCTTGGCGACGCCGATCCGCTCGCAAAACAGCCGGATCGCCTCCGGCGTATAGCCGCGCCTGCGAAGCCCGGCGAGTGTCGGCATCCTGGGATCATCCCACCCGGTAACGTGCCCGCGCTCCACCAACTGCAACAGCTTTCGCTTGCTCAGCGCGGTGTGCGTCAGGTTCAAACGGGCAAACTCGATCTGCTGCGGGTGGTGGATCTCGAGTTGATCGAGGAACCAGTCATAAAGCGGGCGGTGGTCTTCGAATTCGAGCGTGCAGATCGAATGCGTGATGCCTTCTAGGGAGTCGCACTGCCCGTGGGCAAAATCGTACGTCGGATAGATGCACCAGCGATTTCCCGTCCGATGGTGGTTCGCGTGGAGAATACGGTACATCACCGGATCGCGCAGGTTCAGGTTGGGCGACGCCATGTCGATCTTGGCCCGAAGCGTCCGCGCCCCGTCGGGAAATTCCCCCGCGCGCATTCTTTCAAAGAGCTCGAGGTTTTCCTCGATCGCGCGATTCCGATACGGGCTGTTTCGGCCCGGTTCGGTGAGTGTTCCGCGGTACTCTCGAATCTGATCTGCGGTCAAGTCGCAGACATACGCCTTGCCCGCCTTGATCAATCGAAGCGCAAACTCATAGAGCCGATCGAAATAGTCGGAGGCGTAGAATTCGCGCCCGTTCCAATCAAAGCCGAGCCAACGCACGTCCTCCTTGATCGCCTGAACATAGGCGAGACTCTCTTTGCTCGGATTCGTGTCGTCGAACCGAAGGTTGCAAAGGCCGCCGAACTCGGCGGCCAGACCGAAATTGAGGCAAATCGATTTTGCGTGGCCGATGTGGAGAAAGCCGTTGGGTTCGGGCGGAAAACGAGTGTGAACGCGGCCGCCGTATTTGCCAGCTCTGACATCTTCTGCAACAATGTTGCGAATGAAATGCGCCGGCGGGCTCTCCGGTGCCGTCACGGTCCTTTTTAGTTCCGCCATGCCTGTTTCCAACGTTCCTGGTCGTTTATCGTTATACTAACACATCAAACACGGTTTCGATAAGATCGCGTCATCATCGGTGCCCGGCTGTATCCGAAAGAACGCCGCTCGACGTTGACCGGGTTTAAGGCCCCTGTTAGTTTAAAACGATGTCGCCGGTCCGCACGCGCTTCGCGCCGAGCCCCACGGGTTACCTGCATATCGGCGGCGCCCGCACGGCGCTTTTCAACTATCTCTTCGCCCGCCACCATCGCGGGCAGTTTATCCTGCGTATCGAAGACACCGATCGGGAGCGCTCCACCCCTGAAGCGATCCATGCGATCCTCGAAGCGATGCGCTGGCTTCGGCTCGACTATGACGAAGGGCCGTTTTTTCAAACCGCGCGCCTGGCGCTTTATCGGGAGCGGATCGATTGGCTGCTCCGAAGGGGCAAAGCCTATCCATGCGTATGCACGCCGGAGCAACTGGAAGCCAAGCGACAGGCGGCGTTGAAGGAAAAGCGTAAGCCGATCTACGACGGCACGTGCCGGCCGCCGGAGGGGACGGCTCCGGCGTTGCCCCACGGAGTCCCCTACAGCATCCGCTTCCGCTCGCCGCGCGAGGGATCGACGGTGGTCAATGATGCGGTCAAGGGCGAAGTCGTCTTCGACAATCGGGAGCTGGACGACCTGATCATCGCGCGCTCCGACGGCACGCCTACGTACAATTTCTGCGTCGTCGTCGATGACATCGACATGCGCGTGAGCCACATTATCCGCGGCGATGATCACCTGGCGAACACGCCGCGGCAAATCCAACTCTATCACGCTCTCGAGAGCACGCCGCCCGAGTTTGCGCACGTTCCGCTGATCCTGGGCATCGACAAGGCCCGGCTCAGCAAACGCCATGGAGCGACATCGGTCCTGGCCTATCGCGACATGGGTTATTTTCCGGAAGCGGTCCTGAATTATCTGGTGCGGCTCGGCTGGTCGCACGGAGATCAGGAGATCTTTTCCCGGGACGAGCTGATCGAAAAGTTTTCTCTCGAATCGGTCGGGAAATCCGCCGGCGTGTTCAATCCGGAAAAGTTTCTCTGGGTTAATTTTCACTACCTCAAATCGCGCCCTCTCCCGCAGCTCGCCGAAGACGTTATCCCGTTCATCGAGTCCAAAGGATTTCCCGTGCCGCGGGATCGGGCGTGGCTTGAACGAGCGCTTGGCACGCTCCAGGAGAGGTGTAAAACCCTCGTCGAGCTGGTTGATGCCGCGAGTTTCTACCTCACCGACGAGATCACGCTCGATTCGAAGGCGGCCAAAAAGTTTCTCACCCCAAAAATCCTGCCGGCGCTACACGCGCTAATCGACAAGCTCGCCCGGCTGGAGGCTTTTGATCCACCCGCAATCGAGTCGGCCTTCGCCGAAGTCCTCCAGGCATTCGGCTTGCCGATTGCAAGCCTGGCTCAAGCGGCGCGCGTCGCGCTTACCGGGACGACCGTCAGCCCGGGGATTTACGATGTCATCTCGGTCCTGGGAAAAGAGCGCACGTTGATGCGCTTGCGGCGCGCGGCCGGAGGGATCGCGCCGGCTGTATCGTAACCCGCCCCCGGGCCCGTTTGCCTTGACTCGGCGGCGCAATTCTTCTAGTTTGATTGCGCCCGCCGATTGAGGAGTCGGCTAACTGGTAAGCCACCTGACTCTGGATCAGGCGATTGTAGGTTCGAGTCCTACCTCCTCAGCCAACGGTCCCATCGTCTAGCGGCTAGGACACCGGCCTCTCACGTCGGTAACACGGGTTCGAATCCCGTTGGGACCACCATTGTTCCGCCCGAGAAAGGGTGCGGCAATCGTTTCGACGAGCTCCGCTCGGTTCCTTTTCGCCGTTTCTACTTTCGCTCCGCGACCCTGGCACTTTCCGCCCTTTTTTAGGGATGCGTCAACCGGTCGGAAATCCGCTTGCGCTTTGCTACAACCCTGCGCTATGGCTGTCCCCTCGTCATGAAACAGTTCACGGTCGAGCTTACCCCGGAAGCTTTCAAGATGCTGGGCGATCATTTGCATAAGCAAGCGATTCTCGTTTCGGTTTGGCGAGAAGTCGGATTCATCCTTGACGAAAACCAGAAACCCGTTCTGATGGTAGTCTCCTGCGACGAAAAGGAGATCGAGGCTCTCCTGTGCATCGCCGCCCTCCATTATCCCGAGGCTCTACCGACAATTCAAAAGAGCATCGACCGTTCGCGATCCGCCGCCTCATAGGAAACCAGCGAAACGCGCCCTTGACGGGCCGTCCGCTTTCCGGATAACTAAACCTGCGACACCAGGCCGCGCCTGGCGGCAACATCGCTACTTTCCCGAGGAGACGATCTGAATGAGCGAGCCATCGAGCAGCAAATCGAGCATCAAGAAGTCGAGCCAGCGCTGGCAATCGGATATCATCGTCGATTTGATCAAACAGTACGAGTTCCCTTATATCGCCTTGAATCCCGGCGCGAGCTTTCGGGGGCTTCATGACTCGCTCGTCAACTACGGTGAGAACCAACCCCCGATGCTGCTCTGCAACCACGAAAAAATCGCCGTGCAAATCGCGCACGGCTACGCCAAAGCCACGGGAAAGCCGATGATGGCGATCGTGCACGATGTGGTCGGGCTGCTCCACGCGCCCATGGGCATTTACTACGCCTACATCGACCGGTGTCCGGTGTTTATCGTCGGCGCAACCGGGCCGATGGACGAAAAGCTGCGGCGGCCGTTTATCGACTGGATCCATACCGCCTTTGCTCAAGCCGATCCGATACGCAATTTCGTCAAGTGGGACTACCAACCCGGTTCGATCCACGGGGTCCCGGATTCGTTCGCCCGCGCTTACTCGATCATGATGAGCGAACCGCAGGGGCCGGTCTACCTCTGCTACGACTCGGCGCTCCAGGAAAGCCCATTAAAAGAGGAAGTCATGCTTCCGAAATACGCCGTCAGGGTCCCCTCGCGGATCGCGCCCGAGGCTGATGCGATCGAAGCGGCGGCGGACATGATCCTTGCAGCCGAAAGCCCGCTGTTGCTCACCGAATATGCCGCGCGTATGCCGATCGGATTCGATTCGACGGTCGCGCTGGCCGAGACGATCGGCGCGTCCGTCTTTGACGTCAACAAGCGGCTCGGCTTTCCGAACCGGCATCCGCTGAGCGTGAGCTTTCATCCCGACGCGTTCAAAGGCGTCGACCTCGTGGTCGCCCTCGATGTTGTCGATTGGACGCGCGGGTCACACAAGCTCAACACGCAAACGCGCGAGATTACGGTCGTGACCGATCCGGACTGCCGATGGATCGATGTCGGTTTTGCCGACCTGGAGATCAGCAAGTGGGCGACCGACTACAACAAGCATCACAATTGGGACCTGCGCGTGCTCGGCGACAGCGCGCTTGCCATTCCGGCCCTGACCGGCGCCTGCCGTAAGCGCATCGAGGGCAACAAGGGACTCGGCGCACGGATCGAGAGCCGCAAGCAGGCGATCGCGGAGAGACACGCGCGCCAGTGGGCCAAGTGGCAAGAGCAGGTCCGAGATCAATGGCAGGAGCGGCCGATGACCGAAGCGCGGCTCGCCCACGAGACCTGGCAGGTGATTCAGGAGCACGACTGGGTGCTCACCGCCAACACCCTGAAGGAATGGGTGCACAAGGTGTGGAATTTCGACCGCCCCTACCGCCACGTCGGCAGGGAGCTCGGCACCGGGACACAGATCGGCCTCTCGATCGGCGTCGCGCTTGCTTACAAGGGTTCGGGGAAGCTCGTGGTCGATTTCCAACCCGATGGCGACCTGATGTTCGATCTCGGCGCTCTGTGGATGCCGGTCAAGTACGAGATCCCGATGCTTGTCATCATGTACAACAACCGCGCCTACTACAACGACTGGGCTCATCAAATCCACATGGCGCACCAGCGCGGCACCGACCCCGCGCGGGCGTACATCGGCATGGACCTCGAAGCCCCTCCGCCCGATTTCGCGCACATCGCCAAGGGCTTCGGCTGGTATGCGGAGGGCCCGATCGAAGACCCGGCCGAGGTCGGGCCGGCGCTCCGCCGCGCGATCGCGCAGGTTGAGGCGGGCAAACCAGCGCTTGTCGATACCGTCGTCTGGCGCCGCGGCGAAAACGCATAGGAAACTGCAAGAAATATAAGCGCAGAGAACGCACAAGGATGCAAAAAGCTCTGAGCGTTTCGACCTATTTTGCGACCTTTGTGTTCTTTGTGGTTGAACCGAATGGAGGAAAATTGAATGGCGAAACCGGCTGAGAAACCGCAAACCATCAAGAAATCCGATCGGCGCTGGCAGTCCGATGTGATCGTGGACATGATCAAGCGGTACGGGTTTGAGTACATCGCGCTCAATCCCGGCGCGAGCTACCGCGGGCTGCACGATTCCCTGGTGAACTACGGCGAGAACGATCCGCCGATGTTGCTCTGCCAGCACGAAAAAATCGCGGTACAGATCGCCCACGGTTACGCGCGCGTAACCGGCAAGCCGATGATTGCGATCGTGCACGATCTCGTCGGATTGCTGCATGCCCCGATGGGCATTTACTACGCTTACCTCGATCGCGCCCCGGTCTTCATCATCGGCGCGACCGGGCCGATGGCCGAGCCGAAGCGGCGGCCGTTCATCGACTGGATTCACACCGCCAACGTGCAGGGCGAAGCGATCCGCAACTTCATCAAATGGGATTACCAACCCGCGACGGTCGACGGCGTACCTGGAGCGTTCGCCCGCGCCTATTCGGTGATGATGAGCGGGCGCCAGGGACCGGTTTACATGTGCTACGATGCCGGCCTTCAGGAGGCCGAACTCGACCATGACGTGGAAATGCCGCCGCCCGACGCGGCTCTCGTG
>DATMBL010000157.1:0-2252 GCA_035559295.1 Candidatus Eiseniibacteriota bacterium | reverse complement strand
CTATTCAAGAGCTGGCTCATGGTGGCCGGTTACCTGCTCATCCAGCTCCGGTACCGCGTTGCGGTGCTCGGCTGCATCGTGGCGCCTCTGGCTTTTCTCATGACTTTGCCTGCCACCGCGTCGGGCATGGGCTCTGCGGGTCTTCCGCCAGGACTCAAGACTTTCTGGTTGCCGGTGCACGTGACGCTGGCGTTTCTCGGAAACGCGCTCTTCGCGCTGGCATTTGCTGTCAGCATCATCTACTTGCTCCAGGAATACTATCTAAAGCACAAGAAGATCGTCGCGCTGATGAAACGCTTTCCGCCGCTGGAAGCGCTCGATCGCTTGAACTACGTCCTGCTCGTGTGGGGCTTTCCGTTCATGACCTTGGGGATTCTTACCGGGAGTATTTGGGCGGGGAGTCGTTGGGGCGACTACTGGTCATGGGATCCGCGCCAAATCTCTTCGGCCCTGGTGTGGCTGTTCTACGGAGCGATTTTGCACGGCAGGGTCACGGCCGGCCTGCGCGGCAGGAAAGCCGCGCTTTTGACCGTTGTCGGCTTCGCCGTCGTCCTCGGCTATTTCTTGTGGGGCGACGCGATCTTCTTGAGCCGCCATGGCGGAAGATTCGAATAAGGTGAATAAGCAGATCGTTATCGCCGGATTGAATCACCGGAGCGCGCCCATCGAGGTGAGGGAAACCGTCGCTTTCGAACCGGCCGCGGTGAAGCCGGGGCTCACCCGTCTGTTACAGTTTTCCTCGATCGAGGAGGGGGTGATTCTCTCGACCTGTAATCGTGTCGAGGTCGTGGCCGCTGTGACCGACCACCGCGCGGCCTTTGCGAATATCGAAGCCTTCCTCACCGAGCACAGCTCGGCCGCGAACGGGTTCCGCGATCACCTCTACACCTTCCGCGGCGCCGAAGCGATCCGCCACCTGTTCCGGGTGGCGGCGAGCCTCAGATCCTCGGGAAGATCAAAGAATTTTACCATGTTGCTCACGAAACCGGGGCGACCGGCCCGCTGCTCCACCGTTTGTTTCACCGTTCATTTTCGGTTGCCAAACGCGTGAGGAGCGAGACCGGCATCGGCAGTCGAGCCGTGTCCGTGAGTTCGGTGGCGGTCGATCTCAGCAAGCGGATCTTCGATCGTCTGGAGAACAAGGCGATCTTGCTCATTGGCGCGGGCAAAACCGGCCATCTCCTGGCGCGCCAGCTGCAGCGCAGCGGTGTCACGAGCCTCATGGTGACCAATCGGACTTTTGAACGCGCCGTCGAACTCGCCGGGAGGATTCATGGAAGCCCGATCCTCTACGAGGACTTCCCGCGCTACCTCAAACTGGCCGATCTCGTCATCGGCTGCACGGCGACTCCCGAGTTCATCATCGATGCGCCGCTCGTGGAAAAGGTTTTGCGCGAGCGAAAACAGCAGGTCATGTTCTTCATCGATATCGGGGACCGACGCAACTTCGACCCTGCAATCAACGATCTCGACAACGTTTATCTGTACAACATCGACGACTTGAAATCGCTCGCAGAGGAGAACCTGCGGGAGCGATCGAGCGAGGCGGCGAAGGCCGAGGCGATCGTCGACGAGGAAGTGCAAACATTTCTGCGGTGGCTGCATTCGCTCGAGCACGCGCCGACGATCGCCGCTCTCCGAGACCGGCTTGAAGCGATTCGGCGAAGCGAAATCGAAAAGTCGTTCGGCAGCGGGTTGAAGCAACTTTCCGCAGAACAGCGGCGCGCCGTGGAAGACATGACCGCGGCGATCGTCAACAAGATTCTGCACCCGGCGATCAGTCGACTGAAACGCAACCCGGAGGCGGAGGAAGACGCCCTGTACGTCGCCGCGCTGAAGAAGCTGTTCGATTTGGAGCGAAAGGAATGAGCGGCGGTCGCGGACCGGAGCGCCGATCCGGGACCGCCGCCGCCCGCGCGGTCACGATCGGGACGCGCGGGAGCGCGCTTGCGCTGGCGCAGGCGCGTTGGGTCAAGGAACGCCTCGAGGCCGCCGACCCGGAGCTGAGGGTCGAGCTGCGCGTCATCAAGACGAGCGGCGACCGTTTTTTCGAAAGTCCCGTGCAATCGATCGGCGGCAAAGGATTGTTCGTCAAGGAGATCGAGGATGCTTTGCGCGAGGGAACAATCGATCTGGCGGTGCACTCGATGAAGGACCTGCCGACCGAACTTCCCCCCGGGCTCATCGTCGCCGCCGTTCCGGAGCGGGAGGATCCGAGGGATGTCTTGATCAGCGGAAGCGGCCTGACCCTT
>DATMBL010000156.1:0-14252 GCA_035559295.1 Candidatus Eiseniibacteriota bacterium | reverse complement strand
TAATTCAACCTGATCTGCCATATCTCCTCCTGTTCTTGATAGCTCACCGCGGAGACGCTGAGGACGCGGAGTACAACTTTTTTGTGCAAAAAGATCCACTCTCTGCGCCCTCTGTGCCTCTACGGTAAATGGTCTTTCCTGTTAACTCATCCTATTTTCGCCAGTGTGATCATCCCACCGTCCATGTGCATCGGTTTATGACAGTGGAAAAACCAGTCGCCGGGATTATGCGCCGTAAACTCCACGACCACGGACCCCATATGGGCGTCGACATCGACGCTGTCCCGGATGATAGGCTGCGCCAATCGCTCGCCGTTGACCGAGAGGACCTTGAACGACTGGCCGTGAAGGTGCATCGGGTGCGCCTCCATGCTCATGTTATTTAGCGCCACTCTAACCAGGTCGCCTCTCTTGAGTTTCAGCGGGTCGGTGTTGGGATAGCGCTTCCCATTAATGGTCCACACATCCGATCCCATCATCCCGCCGCTCAAGATGAGATTGAACGTCCGCTCCTGGCCCGAGGCGGGTGGCAGAATCTCTCGACCCCTGCCGTCGGCATAGTGCCACAGTTCGAGCCCTCGCGGCCCTTCAATTGGCGCTTCCGGCTTGGTCTCCTCCCTTCCTTCATAGACAACCAATAGCCGTTCACCCGCCCTCGCATGACCGGGCTGTGAGCAGTAAAGAAACCAAGCGCCGGGCTTGTTCGCCACGAACTGAACGTCGTAGCGCTCGCTGGGGGCGATCGGCACGGCATCGACGTCTACGGCCTTCTCCAGCGGATTGCCGTCCGTATGTGTCACCTGCAGGCGATGGCCTGCCACACGGGTGACGTGGGTGTGGTCGGCGCTGGCGTTGATTAGGCGGAGTCGGATTCTCTCGCCCTTACGGACTCTTAGTGGCTCCGTTGCCGGATACGCCTTGCCGTTGATTGTCATTGCGTCGTAGGCAGGCATGGAGCCACCGCCCATCATACCCCCCATCATTCCTCCCATACCGCCCATCATGCCTCTCCCACCCATCATGCCACCCATGCGGCCGCGCCCGCCCGCTGTTCCTTCCGTCGTTCTCGCGACAGTGTCTCCTGTTCCGGTTACCCAGTCATCGAGCATCAGCGTGTATTCGCGATCGAATGGGAAGGGATCAGGCCGAGCCGGCTCGATCACGATCGGCGCATAGAGTCCGAGGTCCAGCTGCCGGTGTTCCTCAAAATGGGTATGGTACCAACGCGTGCCGGCGGGTTTCGCTTCGAATTCGTAGACGAAAGTCGCTCCGGGCTGAACCGGCTTCTGCGTAATTTCGGGCACGCCGTCCATAGAATTCGGGACATCGACTCCGTGCCAGTGGATGGTGGTCGGCTCCGAGAGCGAGTTCTTGAGCACGATCCTAACCCGCTCGCCTTCTTTGACGCGAAGCTCGGGCCCGGGGATCTGCCCGTTATACGCCATCGCCTTGACGCGTTTTCCACGGGCCAGTTCCCACATGATCTCGCGAGCTTCCAGATGGATTTCTCGAGTCGAATCCCCAGCACGCGCCCAGGTGTCTCTTCGGGCGAACACGTCCGCTCCGAGCGCGAACATCGCCGCGCCGAACCCCGCCTGGCCGGAGATCCTCAGAAAATCGCGGCGAGAGAGATCTCGTTTCAATTCTGCCGCTCCCATGTCACGCCTCCGTTCGTGCTTTTGAACACAATGCCGTCCACGGTTGCCGAGTACACTTCGACCGTGTTCTTCGGATTCACGACAACTGCGGCCAAATTCTTGAGCTCATTCCCGCCTGCTTTCCACGTCTCGCCCGCATCGGCGCTTTTGAAGAGCCCGTCCCGTGTCGCGACATACATGATCTTCGGATTTCTAGGATCTACCGCAAAGCCGTTCACAGTCCGATTAGTGGGCAGACCGCCCACGGTGGTCCACCCTCAGAAACAGTCGGGATTGCGTTGAAGGCCTGTAGAGGTGGCTGCATAGAGAAAGATCCCGCCCATGCCCGTAGGGATGTTTACGGACGTTAAAGTTTTGATCTCCCCTTCGGGCCCGTCATCGACTCGGGTCCATCTGGTGCCGCCATTTGTTGTTCTGTAGATCCCCTCGCCTTTTTCCCGGACGGCTGCATGCAACTTCGAAGGGGTATTTGGATCTAAAGCCAGACCGTGGACATCGAGCCCCCCGAGGCCCTTGTTCATCTCCTTCCACGTTTTTCCTTCATCGATGCTCTTGAGTACCCCCGCCTCGTGTGTGCCGACATAGATTGTTTTGAAATCTCGCGGATCGGGCGTTACAGCCATCACATCCAGTCGCGAGTGTTTCGCTGCTCCCAAGTTCACTTCCTTCCACGACCGCCCGCCGTTATCGCTCCGAAAAAGACCCGCGTGCGCGCCCAGAAACAGATGTCGACCTTCCGCATCCATGGCGAGCGAGTGAACATGCTCGAAAGCCGGCGTTTGGCTTTGCTGGGCCAGAACCCGTGTCGGTTCGGCCGTCCAGATCGCCACAATCGCCACAAACCAAAAAACCCTCTGCATCATACTCCTCCTGTTATTCGTGCCTCGCGGCGTCGAATTATTCGATCTCTCTTTTGAGCCGTTCGAACTCTTCTCTGCCAATCCCGCCTCGCGCGTAACGCTTCTTGAGAATGTCTAAAGCGCTGTCTGCGCCTTCTGGTTTCATTCCAGGTCTCTGCTCCCACACCCATTTCACGGTATGTGCCGCCGCCAAAACAACACGAAGAGAATGATGAGACCTAACAAAAGCTTAGAAGGCCCCAAACCATCATTTCCATTCCATCCATCATCGTCGCGCAGTCCACTACGTCGTTTCTGCGATCAACTGCTGGAAGTACTGCCGTGCCTCGGCGCTATACCAGTCCTTGGCGCCAACCGCTTTTCCAGCGATTTCACCGCGTTTATTGATGATGACGCTAGCCGGAAGCGCCCACGCCTGATAGAGCTCAAACACTTTTGCGTCGGGATCCAAAAGAGCCGTAAACGTGAGATGATGTTTCAAAAAGAAATCTCTCACGCGATCGGCGCTCTCTTGAAAATTCACAGCTAAAATCACCAGGCCGTCTTTTTCGAATTGTCTATGCAATTTCTCCATCGCCGGCATCTCCTGAATGCAAGGCGGGCACCACGTCGCCCAGAAATTCAGAAAAACGACCTTCCCTCTCAATTCTCTGAGGCTTACTTGCTTTCCCGCCGTATCCTGCAACACGAATTCCGGCGCCAGAGTCTTTCTCGCCGGGGTTTCGATTCCAAGCTTGCTTACTTTCCTCTGAACAACGGCCACAGGACTTTCTTCGCGCTCAGCGAATCGATTCCGGAGACCGTAAACCGCTGCTCCTGCGACAATGGTTGCCGCCGCGAGGACCGATCCGATCCAGAACGACTTGATCAACATGTTGGATACCGGATCACGGGCATCGGCCCCGTGCTCCGGCCGCCGTTACCGCTTTTCGCTCTCGGCATCCTTTTGAGCGGAATCCATCATGGCGCTGCATTGGTCCATCATCTTCATCATCCGCATCATCCGATCCCCATCCATACCCTGTTCTCCCTTGTTCATCCGGTCCATCATGCCGCGCACCGGGGAATCGCCCTTCTGCTCCTCAGGCTGAACCCCGAGCGCCACTCCGGACAGTAACAGTAATGAGACCACTCCAATTGACGCGATCCTTTTCATGTTTGCCTCCAAAAAGAACTTTGATCCGAAAGACACGTTCCCTGTTCGCTGACGAAACAAGGACAAACTGTTACGAGACCGGAGAGAAGGAAATCAGAGGGTGAGGACGGAATGGAAAAGGTGAAGGGAAATTTTCCGGGGAGTGCTGCCTGATGAAGGAAACCGGCTATTTTCCGCTAGAGCCGGTTCATCGCCGGGAATATCCCCGGCAAAATGTGCTGCCAGCAGCAGAACATGTTTGGAAAAGTCATGGCTGCGGGACGGTGTGGGAAGAAGTTCAGAGATGACCGCCTGAGACGATCCGAAACCGCACAGAAGGCTGGGATTCGGGCACTCCATCCCTTGGGCGGCTGAGCTAGCCCGTGAACAGCCCGGCGCAACCGACGCCAGAGACAAGGTGGGGGCGATCAGACTGGCGCATCCGATCGCAAAGGCGAAAGCAATCACCAGGCTGAACGCCATCCGGCGACGCATGGTTGCAAGTTAGTTCTTTTTCAACAAAAGGTCAACGCGCCAACCCGGCAGGACCCTTACGACGAAGCGCCAGCGCCGGCGACCACTTGGATACCACTCTGCAACCGAGCAGCACCGCGAGCACCGAGCCGTACAGGACCGGCCGTCTGGTATCCGCTTTGACGAGCCAGTAAAAGTGAAGCACTCCGGCAACAGCGACGACGTAAACCAGGTAGTGCAACTGCTGCCAGCGCCGGCCGAGACGCCGGATCATCGCCTTAGTCGATGTAATCGCCAGCGGGACCATCAACACGAACGCGGTGAATCCCGCTGTAACATAAGGCCGCTTGACCACGTCTTTGGCGATGGTTGCAAAATCAAAGAAATGATCGAGCGCGAAATACGTCGCGAAGTGAAGTGAGGCGTAGAAGAAAGCGAATAAGCCGAGCATGCGCCGCAGCTTGACGAGGTCATTCCAGCCGGTCGTCTTGCGCACCGGCGTAACGCCAAGCGTAACAAGAATAAAGATCAAGGCCCAAGAGCCGGTGAAGCGAGTAATCGCTTCAATGGGATTGGCGCCGAGGTTGTTGGTCGCCGCGTTGTATATCAACTGTCCCAGGGGAACGAGGCACGCGGTGAACGCGATGATTTTAATGTAGTGGAACATTTTCACTCATCAGTAATATTTTTTGAGATCCATGCCCTTGTACAGAGCCGCCACGTGTTCGCCGTAACCGTTGAACATCAGCGTTTTGCGCCTGAAGAACTCGCCGATGCGCCGCTCGGTCGCCTGGCTCCAACGCGGATGGTCGACTTCGGGGTTCACGTTGGAATAAAACCCGTATTCCTGCGGCTGCATCGAATTCCACGAGTTCGGCGGTTGCGTCTCGACCAAACGGATCTTGACGATCGATTTAATGCTTTTGAAACCGTACTTCCACGGCACGACGAGTCGGATCGGGGCGCCGTTTTGCGGCAGTAGCGTCTCGCCGTAAAGACCTACCGAGAGGATCGTCAACGGATGCATGGCCTCGTCCATGCGCAATCCCTCGACGTAGGGCCAATCCAAAACCGGAAATTTCTGGCCCGGCAATCGCTTCGGGTCGTGCACGGCAACAAACTGCACGAACTTCGCATTGCCCGTCGGCTCGGTCAGCCTGATCAGCGAGGCTAACGGAAAGCCGACCCACGGGATGACCATCGACCACGCCTCCACGCACCGGAGCCGGTAGATTCGCTCTTCGAGCGGGGCAATCCTGATCAACTCGTCGATGTCGTAGAGTTTGGGCTTTTTGACTTCGCCTTCGACCGCCACGGTCCAGGGTCGAACGGCCAGATACTTGGCGTTCCGAGCGGGATCGCCCTTGTCGGTGCCGAGCTCGTAAAAGTTGTTGTAGGTGGTGATATCTTTGAACGAATTCAGCTTCTCCGACGTGCTGTATGGGCTCTTGCGAAGGTCTTTGAACTTCTCGCGCGCCGGAGTCTCCGCCGCCGCGGCGCCGGAAACGCCCGCGCCGAACAGCGCGCCGGCAGAGATGGCCGAAGCGGATGCAGCCAGAATGAACTGGCGGCGGTTCAGGTACAGCTCTTTAGGCGTGATCTCGCTCGATTTGATATCGCCGGGTTTCTTGATCAGCATGATTCCCTCCTAGTTTCCTCGGCCCTTTTTGCGGGAAAGTCAATGTTTTCCGAGAGTTACGATTTCCTCCACGACCGGCGCATCCTCCGTTGAAGGATCCCTTTGGTTTAGATGACGATTCGAAAAGAATCGGTGCAATTCGACCGGCCGCCGCAATGAGCAGCACCATGACTCCGTCTCCCAAACTCGCGACGAAACAATGCCAAAAGACGGACGTGCTGTAAGACTTCAGTCCAACGTAGAGCAGCGCTTGCGCCAACTCCCACCTGTAGTTCAACACCACGGCAACGAGAAAGGTCGAGGCTAGCGTCGCCACCGCTGCGCCGTGTCTTTGCCGAGGTACGATGGTTTGTCTAAGCGGCCGGTCCACGTCGAGTCCACCGTGGCGCTATGCTCCTGATGCCGAAATGCCATGGGTCCGCGATTTTTCCCGCGATAGTCTCCTGAGTTCCCAACCCCGCCATACGGCGTATATCGCCGGGATAACGGCAAGTGTGAGGACGGTGGAGGTTACCATCCCACCGATCATCGGCGCCGCGATGCGCTTCATTACATCGGCCCCCGTCCCATGCGACCACATGATCGGGAGGAGACCGGCGATGATCGCCATAACCGTCATCATTTTGGGCCGCACGCGCTGGACGGCGCCTTCGATGATCGCCTCGTTGAGATCTCTTCCGGTAGCCATTGAACCCTCTCGTAATCTTCTCTCATAGACCTCGTCCAGATAGACGATCATCACCACGCCCGTTTCCGCCGCCACTCCGGCAAGAGCGATAATTCCCACCCAGACCGCAACGCTCAGATTGTAATCGAGAAAATCGAGGAGCCAAATGCCGCCGACCAGGGCAAACGGCACAGACAGAAGGACGATCAAGCTCTTGGCGACGGATTGAAAATTGAGGTAGAGCAGCACAAAGATGATGAGGATCGTGAGCGGCACAACGTACAAGAGCCGCTCCTTGGCCCTCTGCAGATACTCATATTGCCCGCTCCATACAAGTGTATAGCCCTGGGGCAATTTTACATTCTCGGCAACGACCCTCTTGGCTTCTTCAACGTAGCCGCCGATATCCCTTCCGGCCATATCGACGTACACGTACCCGACCAGTTGCCCTTCCTCATTTTTAATCATGGCCGGCCCGGTAGTCAGCCTTACATCGGCCAGCTGACCCAGAGTAACGTGCGCGCCATTCATCGTGGGTACGAGCACGCGTCTAAGCTTTTCCGCGTCGTCACGCAGCTCGCGCGCATATCTCACGTTCACCGGGTAGCGCTCTCTTCCCTCGACGGTTTGAGCGATGCTCTCGCCGCCGATCGCGGTTTCAATCAGCATCTCGACGTCGCCGACCATGAGCCCGTAGCGCGCGGCTTCCTCCCGGCGAATGTCGATATCCAGGTAGTAACCACCGGCGACACGTTCGGCGAAAACCGTGCGCGTGCCGGATACTTGCGGTAGAATCGCTTCGATACGCCGCCCGATTTCTTCGATTTGCTTGAGGTCCGGACCGAATATCTTGATGCCGACAGGCGTGCGGATCCCGGTGGAAAGCATATCGATGCGGTTTTTGATAGGCATCGTCCACGCGTTCGCCACGCCCGGTATTCGCAGGGCGCGGTCCATCTCCTCGACCAGTTTGTCCCAAGTCATTCCCGGCCGCCACTCGTTTTCCGGCTTGAGCATCACCGTTGTCTCGGCCATGCTGAACGGAGCCGGATCGGTCGGGGTCTCCGCCCGCCCTGATTTGCCAAAGACTCTCAGCACCTCGGGGAAACTCATCAAGATGCGGTCTTGAAGCTGGAGCAAACGCCCGGCCTCGGTAACGGAAATACCAGGCAGGGTCGTCGGCATGTAAAAAATCATCCCTTCATTCAGCGGCGGCATGAACTCGGACCCGAGCCGCATAAACGAAGGGACGGTGAGCAGGAGCGTCACAGCGGCCGCGCCGATGGTGATCTTCCTGAACCGGAGCACCGTTTGCACGACCGGATAGTAGAGCGCTATGAGAAAACGACTGAGAGGGTTTCTCGCCTCGGAATGAATCCTGCCGCGGATCAAAAGAACCATCAAGACGGGAGCCAACGTAATCGAGAGAAAGGACGCGAAAAACATCGCGAAGGTTTTGGTGAAGGCTAGCGGGCTGAAGAGCCTTCCCTCTTGAGCTTCCAGCGTAAAGACAGGCAGAAACGAAACGGTGATGATCAACAGCGAATAGAACAGGGGTTTCCCCACCTCCTTGGCGGCATCGATAATTACCTGTGTGCGATCTGCCTTTTGCCCTTCGGCTTCCCACTGTTCCAACCGCTTGTGGGCGTTCTCGACCATCACGATTGCGGCGTCGACCATCGCTCCGATGGCGATAGCGATGCCGCCCAGCGACATGATGTTTGAGGTGAGCTTGAGATAGTACATGCTGATGAACGAAAGGAGAATCGCGATCGGAAGAGTCAAGATAGCGACAAGCGCGCTGCGAACATGAAACAGAAAGATCAGGCTGACGACGCTGACAATGATAATCTCCTCGATGAGTTTTTCTTTCAACGTGGCGATCGAGCGGTGGATCAGATCCGACCGGTCATAGGTGGTTACGACTTTAACTCCCGGAGGAAGCGAAGGCGAAATCTCGTTGAGCTTCTCCTTGACCCGATCAATCACTTTCAGCGCGTTTTCGCCATATCGCATGACGACAATGCCGCCCACGACCTCGCCTTTTCCATCCAGCTCGGCCAAACCCCGGCGCATGTCGGGTCCCAGCGAGATCCGGGCAACGTCCCTCAGGAGGATCGGGGTTCCGTTGCTCATTCCCAGGCTGACCGTATCCAGATCTTTGATCGAACGGATGTAGCCTCGCCCCCTCACCATGTACTCCGTGCCGCTCAGCTCGATCGATCTGCCCCCCACGTCGTTGTTGCTCATCCGGATCGCATCGACGACCGCCTTGACCGGCAGGCGATACGCAGCGAGCCGATTTGGATCGAGGTTGACCTGGTACTGCTTGACGAAGCCGCCGAGGCTCGCCACCTCTGCGACTCCTTCGACGCTCGCAAGCTGGTAGCGCAGGTACCAGTCCTGCAAGCTACGCAGCTGCGATAGGTCGTACTCGCCGCTTTCGTCCACCAGCGCATACTGAAAAATCCAGCCGACGCCCGTTGCATCCGAACCGAGCACCGGCGTCACGCCCTGCGGCAAACGGCCCGAAACCTGATTGAGATACTCCAGGACGCGGCTGCGCGCCCAGTAAATGTCGGTGCCATCTTCGAAGATGATATACACGTAAGAGTAGCCGAAATCGGAGAAACCCCGAACAAACTTCACCCGAGGTGCGGCCAGCATCGTGGTCGCGATGGGGTACGTTACCTGGTCTTCAATGATGCTTGGATTTCGCCCCATCCAGGTTGTGTAGACAATCACCTGAACATCGGAGAGGTCGGGAATCGCATCCAGAGGAGTCTTTCTCAATGCCCAGAATCCCCAGGCGCCAAGGAAAGTGACCATGAGAAAGACAAAGAACTTATTTTTCGCGCTTGCTTCAATAATTTTTTCGATCATCTTCGGCTCGCTCCGCTTTAGCTTGCGGCATTTAGCGTATGGTCCGATCGTTTCCGTTATCGGCGTTCGCCGTCCACGATCGCGAATCTGCCATGAGCCCTATGCCGGCCACCCTGCTTACCCCGCGGTCAGCTTGAATTTTTCCTGAATCTCTTTCTGTCCAGGACGGCGAACTATAACCGTCACGTCCCACTCACCCGCCATCCCCATATTCGCCTTGGTTTCATAAACACCGTCCTTCGAGAGCTTTGCGTCAGCCTTGGCCAAAATCATGCCGGGCATGTTCATCGTGTATTGGAAGGAAACCTGAGCGTCCTTGACCAGATTTCCGAGTTTATCGGTGATCTTGAGTCGGAGAACGTTCTCGCCTGCTTTCGGCTTTTGCGGCTCCGTCGAAAAGGTAAGCGTCAAGTCACCCGCTTTTTTCTCTTGTGGTCCGGCCTTCGATGGCGCATCCATCTTCATGCCTCTCATGCCTTCCATCCCCTTCATTCCCTCCATCCCCTGCATGCCCGCCATTCCGTCCATCGACATCCCCGGCATTCCCGCCATCGCGCCCATAGCTTCGGCCAGACGACTCTCGGAATCGAGCAGAAAAGCAGAACTGGCGGCGATCCTTTGACCTTCGTCGACACCGTCCAAGACCTGGTAGTGTCCGTCCATTTTCGCCCCGAGCTTCACTTCCTTAGGCTCGAAATGGCCGTTGCCCTTGTCGATAAAAACAACTCTTCTGACACCGGAATCCAAGACCGCTTCTTCGGGAATCGCCAAGTGTCTACCGCGGTCGATCTTGATTTCCGCGTTGACGTACATGTCCGGTTTGAGCCGGAAGCCCGGGTTCGGAAGCTCGAGCCGCACCTTTGCCGTTCTGGTCTTTTCATCGAGGTATGGGTAGATGTACGAGACTTTGCCGTTGAACGCAGCGCTCGGATCGTAAGACAGGCTCACACTCGCTCTCTGTCCCGGCCGAACGAACGGTATTTCGCTCTCGTAGATATCGACGATGACCCACACCGTGGAGAGATCGGCGATCGTGTAGAGCTCCTTATCCGGCATGATCCTCATTCCCTCATAGGCTTCTTTTTTGATGACGAACCCGGAATGCGGCGCGTAGAGCGTCAACGCTCTCTGGGCCTCTCCTCTCTCTTCCAGCTCGCGAATTTGCTTTTCGGAAATATCCCAGAGGGCGAGCCGGCGCTTGCTCGCTTCTACCAACGACTCGCCTCCCGCCCTGACTTCGGGAATCGAGCTTGTGGAGAAACGTTCTCGGGCTTTAACGGCCAGCAGATATTCCTGCTGGGTCGCCAACAGCTCTGGACTGTAGATCGTGAACAGCGGTTGTCCCTTTTCGACTTGTTTTCCGGTGTAGTTCACGTAGAGTTTCTCGATCCATCCTTCGATCTTGCTGTGAACGCGCGTCACCCGGGTTTCGTCGTAAGCTATGACACCCACGGTCCTGACTGTTTTAGTCAAGGGCTTCCTTTCAACCACGGCCGTTCTGACACCGAGGAGTTGCTGCTTCTGCGGGCTCAACATGATCGTTCCCGGAGCCATTCCGCCCATTCCCTGCATCCCTTCCATTCCTGGCATTCCCGCCATGCCGGTGGAGTTTTCCTTTCCCTCGGGTTTCGCGCTCTCGCTCCCTTTCGGTGCGGCAGGGACTTCCCTACCCACTCCCCTCAGACCCGAGAAATACCCGGCCGCGAATATCCCGACAGCCGCGGCCAGTATTAGAATCGCCCTTAGCGCTTTCGCGATGATCATTATTCGTCCCTCCATTGTGGCAAATGGCACATGGCGTGCCGCATACGGCTGAGACATGCGCCGCTTGCCATAAGCCATCATTTCAGCTCCTTACCCACGACTCTTTCCAGTTCGGCCCGGCTTTGCTCATAATCTACGAGCGCTTTGTAGTAACCCATGCGAACATCTCTGATCGTTCTTTGAGCATCCAGCAGAGTCATGAAATTCACGCCGCCTGTCTGATAAGCGGCGACAGCGGCCTGGAACGACTGCTCCGCCTGCGGGAGCAGTCCATTTCGGTAAATGGAGAGCGACTTTATAGCAGCCTGAAGTTTTGCGGACATATCCCTGACTTCATAAAGGGCCATATTCCGCATCGCGGCGAGATTCGCCTTCGCCGCTTGCCTCTCGGCGAGCGCCTCCTCGACTTCGTAGTCGTGCTTGCGCTTCGTCCAGGGCGAAAACGGGATCGTCAAAGTTACCATCGGTGCGTACATATGCCTGGGGCTTTGATCAGGCGCTACCCAATACTGAAGTCCGACCATGAAGTCCGGGTACTTCCGATTTCGCTCCGCCAACTCGATCGCCTTCTCCGATCTGGCGATGCTCGATTCGAGGGCCCTGAGCTCCGGCCTCTGCTCGATGACGAGTTTTTCCAACTCATCCGTTGGAACGTGAACCGGAATTTCCGCCGGCTCCTTCGGCTCGGCCAAAAAAGAGCCGCTTGGGCGATTCAGGAGCGCGTTGAGTCTGGCTCGTGCAGTCACCAAGTCTTTTTCCGCCCACGTTAGTCTGTTCATGAGCTCGGTCCGCTCCAGAAGCGCCTTGATAACATCCTGCTGCGGCGCCCTGCCGACCTGATACAACCCTTCCGCCGCAGCGCTTGTGTGCCCGATCAACTCCAGCAGTTCGCGGTAGATCTCCACGCTTTTACTGGCCATAAAGTACTCGGCGTACGCTGCCTTGACGTTCGCTGCGATCTCTTGTTCTTTCGCTCTGAGTTCCTCCTCGGCCGTTTTGCTTTCCTGATCGGCCATCTCACCGATCAACCGAAGCTTCCCGAAGAACGGAAGCTTCTGGCGGACACCGAAGATGAGCGGGTTTGCGCTTCGATACCTCAATGGGTGACTCAGCGGAACGCCCCACGCTTCCATATTGATCTCGGGATCTTCCAGATAGGTTGCCTGCTTCGCTTTCGCGCGTACCGCTTCGAGCCTTCGTTTCGCCGCCTGGATCTCTGGATTACTGTTCAATGCCTCGTCCACGACTGCTGATAGGCTTAGAGTCCCGTTCACTTCGGCCGCTTGAGCTGCCTGTACCGAGGTTTCATCGACAAAGGTCAAGCATAGAAACAACACCGCAATAAGTTTTCGCATGGTTCCCCCACCCTGGGCGCCGCTACCGGCCTGCCGAAAATTTTGGCGTTGCCGCTTTATTAATCATTGGCTCTCACGGCGGCCTTCGTTATGAAAGCTAAACACACGGATAATTCGGACGTTTCTGAGGTCGCGAGACCTGGCATCTGACTTGCGCATCTCTACTGCCAATGCAGTGGCGGCCCAAAACATACCTTGCCGGGTTTTCCTTATGGTTCGGACTTCTCCCGTGGCAGGCTCCGCTCGGGGCCGAGTCTTCGGCTGAGGCGGTATGCGAGAAACTCTATTCAAATTTGTTGAACAGAGCCAAACAAGCACTCAACGAAGGAACCCGGGAGGAAGCTCTACGTTTCCTGGTTGAGGCTGTAACCGTCGCCGAACAGTGCGCGAGTTCTTTACCGCCTTATCGCCGACAGCGGACTGAAGGGAACGTGCTTGCTTCAGCCCCCGACCACGCGCGGATCACCGGGAGTGTGCTCTAAGGAGATCATCGATCTCTTTAGGATCCACTGATTGACCGGAATTCAGCCGCTCGATCAGCCTTCGAAGCCGCGCCTGATGCAAGAGCCACTTCTGCTGTGGCGCTCCTGTCAGAGTTCGAGTTTTCCACTCAGTCTCACTGGCCATGCGCTCAAGCTGAGCGAGGAGCTGCTTGTCATCGGCTTTCGGTTGTGCCGCAGCTGACGCAGACAGCATAAGGCTCGCGGTGAGGACTAAAAAGATCCATTTTTTGATCATTGCCTTTTTCTCCTTTTGAATTCGAATGGCGGTGGGCATATCCCCGCGCCACTGGAATTGTCGTAAACCGGCGTTCGTGACCCGGTATAATCAGAACAGGAGAAAAAGAAGCGCTAAATCCGAAGGACGCGGAGTGAATATGGAAGCGGAAGTTTAAAGACGGCGTGAAACGCGGACTGCCAGTCGGCGGAGCCGGCCGTCAAATCCAGCTGCTCCGGAACGACAATCTTCGGGTTGGTCGCAAGGAACAGAACCGGTTCGTGCGGTGGATCGACGGATTTGTAAACGACCGGTTGAACTGAACGCGTCCGGTCGCGGACGGATTTGCAAATGTCCTGTTTGTGTTTCGCGCACGGACCTCTCTCGATCATGCCTTCGTGCATTCCGGCCATGCTATCCATGGAGGCGAGCTGCGCAGGTACTGGAGCAGGAGCGAATTTCGAGCAGGCGTAAACAACGGAGTTGAAAAGGATGCTGACCGCAACAACAGAAGCGATTACAAAACAGAACTTTTGTCTAGCCATGGTCGACGGCTTCGCGTGAAGGCAAGCGTAGCAGGTCGTTTGTCTTTGTCAATCGTCGCTTAAGATTCCCCGCTGACCGTCACAGTGGCAGGGAGGTAGGAATCCAGTTACCCATTGGCCTCGGGTGATCAAGATTGGTCGGGGACGGCAAACAATGTACAGCTATGCACGTACGGCCTGCTGCGCCCGCGGTGCGATTTGATTCCTCCAAGCCGAAAACATCCGGTCTATCAACTATTTGGATTCGTACGTCCTACTCGGCCCGCCGTTTGCTTGTGCCGGAGCACCCAAAGTTGTGAAACAAAACATGCTCACGCCTGCAAACTGCGGAACCGTCCTCGCCCTGCTTCTCGGGCTGCTACCTTACGTAGCCCACAGCCGTGAGCGGATCCATCCTCGGGTCATTCTCTCGCCCAGTATTTTCAGAGCCGGAGAACAAGCTTCCGCGTTCGCCTGTATCTACAATATCAATCTCGACTCCCAGGCCAAAATCCAACGGAACGATACGTTTAGAATCGCCGTCAGCTCTTTCGCCGGAGCCGTGGCCGCGGGAGA
>DATMBL010000155.1:0-3691 GCA_035559295.1 Candidatus Eiseniibacteriota bacterium | reverse complement strand
CAAAGAACGGCCATAGAGAGCCGCTTCGCCCGGAGATCGCTTCGCTCGCCGACGCTGCTAACGCCGTCGGGAGATTTCAAACTCCACAGGGTTGTGGTCTCCGACATGGACATAAATGACCCGTGCGTGCCGGTTGCCGTCTTTAATTTGGCGGCATCGCCGATGCTCTAGGAATGTTCGGCCGCGGCAACGGACGGCGGCAAAGGTAGTTCTGATCTCATGCGGGCCGCGTGGGCCGCAAAGAGCATCATGAAAAGCAGGCTGCCGCACATTTCGCACACCTCTTCGAGCGTGGCTGCGAATTTGAACTGATGCTGCTCTCTGAAAATCATCGTCGCCGCAACCTCCAGCGCCGGAACCGCCATCCAGAGAACCACGCCGCCCACGAGCAAAGCTCTTTCGTCTCCTCGGCCGGCGAACCGCCGGTAGAAAAAACGTCCGGTAACCGACAAAGCGGCCAACGCGATCGGAACATAGACGAGCGTCCAGTAATTGCCTCGGAGCGCCCCAATGTAGATCCATTCCCGCAGGTTTCGGTTGAGCTTCTCATGAAACATCAGCGTTTCGTCGAAAGCGAGAAAGACAAAACCCACGCTGATCATTGACCAGAGAATCGCGTCCCTGCGCGGCTTCGGCGATTCCATCTCGAGAAGACGACACGCCCATGCCATGACGCCGGTCATCCCCAGGAGGTACGAACTGAACAGGGTGGGAAAGTTACGTTCCAAGGTCAGATTCAACATTCGCGCCCAGGCCGCCCCGTCCCTCTGCAGCGGTTGAATCTCCGGCGACCAGACGTTGACGATCCCCAAAAACGCGACGACGGCCGAAAATCCCCACAGGGTGCGGGATGGGACACGGTCTTGCGCCCACCGTATGGCGATCGCCGCGAGCAACGCCACCGCCGCAGCGAGCAAGGCGGATGAGACAAACACCCCGTCATCCGAAATGAATCCGTATCGATGGCTGAGAAAGGCGGATAGTACGAGCACTAAAGCGAAGGCGAGAGAGCCGCAATACGCGATGGCGCGGTCGGCGGCCAGCTCGCCTATCCAGAGCCCTCTGGCTCCGACTGCGCTCAGGTTAAACACCGCGACAACCTGCGAAAGCGGATTGTTCTCATTTTCATTGGCAGGAGCTTCAAGCCTTCCAGATCTTCAGCATGTGCTGCCGGGCGAGTTGTCGGCCGGTCTTTGGAAGGGGATGACCGAGATCGGTGAGCGGACCAAGGTCCTCGATACGTAAACCGCCGCTCGAGCACACTTCTTTATACGACTCGAAGCTGCGCGTCAGTGACGGAAAACCGTCCTGCCAATCTCTTTCGGGCGCGTTACCGATGTTGGCAGTCGCGTAAAAGGTGCCGCCCTCGCCAAGATGCCGCCGCACGAAACCAACGGCATCGCGTAGAACGCCATCCCTCATGTGCGGCAAGACGGCAAACGACCAAATGTAATCGAATTTCCTTTCCAGATTGAGCGATGCCATCTCCCGTATGACCATCAGTGTCGGGTTTTTATGGACCAGGCCAGCTGCCTGGAGCTCCTTCCTGGCCTCATCGACAACCTCCGCTCTAACCTCGAGGCCGAAATAGTGCCCTTTTTCCAGATGGGCGATGATGGGGATACCGCCTCGCAGCGTTCCGCAGCCGAGGTCGAGCAGATAGTGCTGCGGTTTCAATCCGACTCGCCGAAGGAACTGAATTTGAAAATCCCGCTGAACCTTCCAAAGCCTCGGCGGTCCGACGGCGGCATGACGCCGCTCCGCCGGAGAATACATGAGGTGCCAAACGAGCCAATGACCGAGCTTGCCGGCGATCGAACTGCGCCTGGTCAGCGGTCGAAGCAGCGCATAACATTCTTCCAGTGGCAAACGCTCTCGAAGATTCGAGACACCGCGAAGATACTTATTCACAATGGTGCTCTCTCCTCCGGTCATGTTAGTTGGTGCTCACCTGGAAGGGGAAGACTTTGCCCCCCTTCGTCGGGTGGGGATCCTGTCGCCGGACGCGAACGGTCCCTGCCTCTTCCCAAATTGCCGCCATCATCCGGCCCGAGCTTCCCTGCGCAGATTTCAACTCCATCAACACCGTATTGACCAGCGAGAATTCATCGATTTCTCCGAGCCTGGGGCTCACCAGGATCGCGAGATGGCTTAGCCCGTTCCTTCCTTCCTCTTCGATCGCCTGATAATCGAGCGGGCTTCCGCCAAACTTCGATGGAAGCACCTCCTCGACAATTCGCGCGAGATCCCCGGCGAAAAATGTCATGCCCTCACTCGTGAGCTTTTCATAGCTGCGTACTCCTTTGAGATGTTCCGTGAGACCCAACTCGTCGAACCGACATCCGCAACGGCGGGTTTCTAGCGTCCCGTAATCGCCGGTCTCGAGGTTGATGAGAATTTTTGGTGCCGTCGGTAGGAGCGAGGTGATCCGCAAGGCTTTTACGGTGACACCGGTAGACCCGACGCGGTGGGGTTGTTGAGTCATCGCCACCGCGCCTTTCAAGACATGAACGTCGTCCTCGGTTGAATTGGTACAGCCATACCCCATTCTTCCGGTCTCCGTCGAAGCGTATCGGGCCGTTGCCGTGCATCCTGCCGCTCGTATGACTTGCTCTCTTGCCCGCGTGAGGGGTTCGGACCCTGTAATGAAGTGCGTGCCCGAGATATCCAGGCCCGATTCTTGCGCAGCCAGGCAAATCCTGACCGCCGAGCTTGCGCTCGTCCAAACCCCGCTCCGTGGCACAACCGATCTCCTTCTCGCCAGCCACTCGCTCACGTGCAACGCTTCCTGACGACTGAACCGCTCCGGCCGGGCCAGCCCGAGCCCTAAAGCCTTTCCAACCAGCGCCGCGTAGTAGGAAGCGAGCCTGTTTTTGTTGCTGCTCAGAGGCAGGAACCATTTGGCAGGAGGCATCCCCGCCTTGGTGGCCAAGAGCATGACGGCAAGGATATTGTGACAGAGGACAAAGGACCCTTTGCGCAGTCCCAGCTCGTCGAACATCACCCCGGCTGCTGCGGCCTCGTCTTTGACGAACGTAAAATCCCTCCGGTTGGGCACACTCTGGCCGCGGGTTCCGCCGCTTGTTTCCTGCAACGTGGCCCGAACCTTTAGATTATCGAAATCTTCAGGCCGCGCTTGAAAGCACAGTCCCGGGCGCTGAACCGGCTTCTTCCCTTTGTATTCTTCTATGGTGATATAGATTCCCGCCTCCCCCAACGCGATGCATGTGCCCTCGAGCCCTTTCTGGCGCAGCATCCGCTCCACGTCGCCGTATTCACAGCCGGCGTTTTTAAACAGCTTGTAATACGGGCTCTGGGGGTTGAAGTAGACCGAGCGACGAAGCTGCGCGAGAAAATTTTGTTCTCTTTCGGCGAGCCGTCGCCGAACCAAGGCGTAGCATTCCTCCAGCGAGAGAGGCCGGAAAAAAAACCGGGGCAATCCGACGCCGTATCGAAGCGCCATTTTCGCCTTTTCGACATGGCGCAAGGTGGATCCCATGCTGCAACCCTCTTTGCTCGACTAGACGTTCGCTATCTGAAAGGAGAACACTTTGCCGCCCCGGGTCTCGCGGGGTTCCTCTCGCCGCACGCGCAGCGTCCCGGCTTCTTTCCATGTGCGCGCCATCATGCGGCTGGCGGGAATCGAGGAGAGGCCGTCCCAAACGGCCTCGACGATGCTCTTCTCATCGAG
>DATMBL010000154.1:0-4898 GCA_035559295.1 Candidatus Eiseniibacteriota bacterium | reverse complement strand
TAATGAAAATCGCCCTCACCCTAAACCCTCTCCCGATGGGAGAGGGAATTGAATACCATGTTGCCTTCCCAACCCTCGCCCTTCATGGGAGAGGGAAGGGTGAGGGTGCCAATTTCGAAGGAGGACACGAAGAGCACGAAGGATTTAAGATTCCGCGCGCGGCGCGGAATGAAAACTGAGTTAGCTGTCTTTCTTCGTGAACTTCGTGTCCTTCGTGGTGAAAAAGCTTTTGAACTTCGAACATCGAACGCCGAACTTCGAACCACTGGGTTATGCGTATCGCTTACGGTGACTTGATCGGCGGCGTGAGCGGCGACATGTTTCTCGCCGCCCTCATCGACGCGGGCGTGCCGGTGAGGAAACTGCGCGCCGATCTGAAGAAAATCCCGACGCTCCGTTTCGACCTCAAAATCGCCGCGAAGGAAGTTTACGGCGTGCGCGCCACGCGCGTGCGCGTGCTCTGCGCGGAAAGAGAGCGCCCCCGCTCATGGCGGGAAGTCCGCCGTCTGATCCAGCGGAGCCGTCTCGACCGCTCGATCAAGGACACCGGCGAGCAGATCTTCGGGCTGCTCGCCGCGGCCGAGGGAAAAGTCCACGGCATGGATCCGAACAGAGTTCACTTTCACGAGCTTGGCGGCACCGACGCCATCGTCGACGTCATGGCGGCGGCGATCGGCCGTCATGAGCTGGGCATCGAGCGCTTTTATTTCTCACCGGCGCCGCTGGGGCGAACCGTTGTTCGCTCCGACCATGGTCCCCTGCCGATTCCGGGCCCGGCCACGCTCGAGCTGCTGAAAGGCGTACCGGTGCACGGCGTTGCCGTTGAGGGCGAAACCGTCACGCCGACCGGAGCCGCGATCGTCCGCGCTTTTGCCAAAGCGTTTGGCGAGCCGCCGGAGATGACGGTTGAAAAGATCGGCTATGGGGCGGGCGAGAGGGAATGGCCCGGCCGCCCAAACCTGTTCCGGCTGATTCTCGGCTCGGCGGCAGGTTGGCAACACGAGGAGATGCTGGTCATCGAGACCAACATCGATGACATGAATCCCGAGTTCTACGACCACGTCTTCGACCGCTTGTTTGGCGCCGGAGCGCGCGACGTTTTTCTGTCTCCGATTCAGATGAAGAAAAATCGGCCCGCCACTTTGCTGAGGGTCATCGCCGGGCCCGCGGACCGCGAAAAAATCGCGCGGGTTCTCTTCGAGGAGACCTCGACGATCGGCATCCGTTACTACGCGGTCGGCCGGCTCGTTCTCAAGCGCTCCGTCGGCACGGTTAAGACGCCTTACGGCGTTCTCCGCGTGAAGATCGTCGAGGAACCAAACGGCGCGCACCGCGCAATTCCTGAATACGACGACCTCAAGCGCATCGCCGCCGCAAGAAACATCCCGCTCAAGCGCCTCTACGACGAAGTGACCCAACTGCTGAGCGACGCATCGTATTCACCACGAAGCACACGAAGACCACGAAGGTCGGGCAAGGGATCATCGCGCCAAGACGCCAAGGCCGCAAAGGAAGGATAAATTTCGCGCCCTCGGCGCGATAAAGACTCGGTGTTTATCTTGGCGCTCTTTGCGGTCTTTGCGCGAGATCTGTTCCCCCGCTTCTTACGATTCGCAATTCAAAATCCACAATTCTACCCCGTCATACGGACTCCGGGTAGCCGGGAAATGCAAGGCATGCGGCCAGTTCTTTGCGCCATCCGGCGAGGCTGCAGCCGGGCGCCCGGTCGTAACCACGACCCGGTGTTCGTGTCTCATGGTTGACGGCGAGGGAATTGAGCGGCGGCCAGCCGTTGGCATCGCACCACGCGGCAATCTCGCGCAGGAATTTGCCAACGACCGGCTTCAGGTGAGGCAAGCCGGCTCGCTCGCACAACTCCCCGTACGTGATGACAACTGGATCGGGCGAAAAATTGGGCTCCGGCTCGGGTCCTCGTACTTGCCTTCGGTGGCTGATCAGCGCCTGGGCGAGCGCGCGCGCTTCCGGGCTCATGTCACGGCCGCCGGAAGATCGCCTCGAGCAGTCGCACATCCAGTATCGACTCGATCTCGGTCGCGGGCGGTAATCTGCTGCCGCGGCAGTAGGGAAATTCCCCGGCGCAGGGCACGCCGGTAAGCCACGCGAGCGCCTCCCGATTCGTTTCCGCCGCCGGAGACCGTTGCTCTTCCGTCTGGTTCAGCACGTAACCGAGCACGCCCAGACCCTTGCAGCTCGCGTGTTCCAGCGTGAGCAGCGTATGGTTCAGCGCTCCGAGGCGATTCGCGGCGACGAGCAAAACCGGGAGCCTTAGGACTCTCGCCAGATCCGCATAGGTGTAGCTCGGCAAGAGCGGCACCATCAAGCCGCCCGCTCCCTCGACCAGAGTCACGTCATGGGCGATGCTTAGCTCGCCGTAGACCTCGATGAGCCGGTCGATATCGATCCGCGCGCCTTCGCGCTCGGCCGCAACGCTGGGCGCCAGCGGTTCACGAAATCGGTAGGGGCAGATCTTTTCCAGCGGAAACTCGCACCCCGACGCTTCCTTGAGTTGAACCGCGTCTTGAGGAACCAGCTCGCCGCGGTTTTCCGCGCAGCCGGTCTCGGCCGGTTTCATGACGCCGACCTTGTAGCCGCTGTTACGGAGAAATCCCGCGAGCGCGCACGCCACGAACGTCTTGCCCACGCCCGTGTCCGTGCCGGTTATAAACAGCCCCTTCCCCATATCCTGTAAAGTTGGCGCTCGGAATGCTCACCACGAAGGACACGAAGACCACGAAGTGGAGAACCTTTATTTTGAATTGCCTTCGTGAACTTCGTGCCCTCCTTCGAAATTGGCACCCTCACCCTTCCCTCTCCCATGAAGGGCGAGGGTTTGGGAAGGCAACATGGCATTCAATCAATTCCCTCTCCCATCGGGAGAGGGTTTAGGGTGAGGGCGATTTTCATTATCTGGAGGCGAGCGCAAGCTCATGTCACACTCCGTGCCCTCTGCGGTGAAATGTCTTTTCCGTTTCTCTGCGACCTCCGCGCCTCTGCGGTGAACCATAGTTTACTCCGTGACGGCGCGGATCGAATCGCGCGTGACATCAAGAAGCCTCTCGAGCTCCTCTTCACCGATCGTGAGCGGCGGCATGAGCACGATCACGTCGCCGAGCGGTCTTATGATCACGCCCCGTTTGCGCGCTTCCAGGATGACCCGGTGGCCGACGCGCTTTTCGGGTGGATAACTCCTCCGAGAACGCTTGTCCGCCACCAGCTCGATGCCGATCATCAAGCCCCATTGCCGCACATCGCTCACGTGTTGTAGAGACGCGATGTCGCGCGCAAGCCGGTCCCGCGCGTAGGCGATCTTCGGCTGGATGCGCTCGAGGATCTTTTCCGTTTCGAACAATCGGAGATTCGCCAGAGCCGCGGCGCACCCCAAGGGATTGCCGGTATACGTATGGCCGTGAAAGAACGTCTTGAACTCATCGTATTCGCCGAGGAAGGCGGAAAAAATTTCTTCGGTCGCAAGCGTCGCTGCGAGCGGCAGGTAGCCGGCGGTAATGCCCTTGGCCAGACAGAGCATGTCCGGCGCGACACCGCTGTGCTCGCAAGCGAACATCTTCCCGGTTCGGCCGAACCCGGTTGCCACTTCATCGAGGATGAGAAGGATACGGTGCCGCCGGCAGATTTCCCCGATCGCCTTCACGTAGTCGGCCGGCTGCGACCACATGCCCGCCGCGCCCTGCATGAGCGGCTCCATGATAACGGCGGCCAGCGTATCCGCGTTGGCCGCGAGCTTCGCTTCGGCTTCGCCGACCGCCGCGTTCAACGCCTCCGCTTCGCCCATTTGCTCGTAGTAACGGAACACGTGCGGCGGCGTGAGTCGCAGCGCGGGAAACAACAGGCTCTTGTGAAAACGGTGGAACGTCTCTGAATAACCCATGCTCATCGCGCCGACGGTGTCACCGTGATAGGAGTCGGCCAGCGAAGCGATCCGGGTGCGCGCGGTTTCCCCTCTGAGCTGCCAGTACTGGATCGCCATCTTGAGCGCGATCTCGGTGGCGGTCGCGCCGTCATCCGAATAGAACACGCGCCGAAGCCCGCGCGGCGCGATGGCGACCAACTTCTCCGCGAGTTCGATACCGGGAACGTGACTCAAGCCCAAAAAAGTCGAATGGGCGATCCGGTCGAGTTGCGCCTTGATCGCATTGTCGATCTCATGACGGCGATGGCCGTGGACGTTGCACCAGAGCGAAGAGACGCCGTCGAGGTACTTCCGGCCATAAACGTCGATCAGATAATGCCCCTCACCGCTGTCGATGATGCAAGGCTCGTCGCGCATCCATTCCCGCATCTGCGTGAAGGGATGCCACACATACGTGTGGTCAAGATGCTTGAGCTGTTCGTAGTCCATAAGCTTCGAACGAGATGCGTAGAGTCTCTCCGCAAGTCTTGAGTCGGCAAATTATCATCGCACCACGAAGCACAAGGACACGAAGGATTCGGAAAATAGTCCTCCCATTTCTTAACTTCGTGCTCTTCGTGTCCTCTGTGGTAAGTGTCTGATTCTTTTTGGTTGCCGGCGTAGCCGCGCTGTGTTCTTTGTGGTCACTTTCACCCCTTCGCGCTCTTCGTGAACCTCGTGGCGGGGTGTTCCTTTAGTTCTTCAAACACGCTGAGCGCTCGATCGACGTGCTCCGGCGCATGCGTTGCCATCACGGTGAGTCGCAGCCGCGAGGTGCCCGGCGGTACGGTCGGCGGCCGGATCCCTTGAGCAAAGATGCCGCGTTCGAGCAACCGCTCCGATAGCGCCATGCACGCTTCCGGATCACCGACGATCACGGGCAAGATCTGGCTCGAGCTCCGGCCGAGTAAATAACCGAGCCGCCGCAAGCCCTCGCGTAGTCGCCGGCAGTTGTGCCACAGCGCCTGCC
>DATMBL010000153.1:0-10314 GCA_035559295.1 Candidatus Eiseniibacteriota bacterium | reverse complement strand
GTCATGGCCGCTGATGAGCACGACGTCGGCATGGCCTTTGGCAACGCCTGCGGCGATCGTGCCCACGCCGATCTCGGAGACGAGTTTGACGCTGATGCGGGCGTGGTGGTTGGCGTTCTTCAGATCGTGAATCAGCTGCGCCAAGTCCTCGATCGAGTAGATGTCATGATGCGGCGGCGGTGAAATCAGACCGACGCCCGGCGTGGAATGTCGTACCTTGGCGATCCACGGGTAGACTTTGCGCCCGGGCAATTCGCCTCCTTCGCCGGGCTTGGCTCCCTGGGCCATCTTGATCTGAATCTCGCGCGCCTGCGTGAGATAGTAGCTCGTGACGCCGAAGCGGCCGGAGGCCACCTGTTTGATCGCGCTGTTCCGCGAGTCGCCGTTCGCATCCGGCATGTAACGCGCGGGATCCTCGCCTCCTTCGCCCGTGTTGCTCTTGCCGCCGATGCGGTTCATCGCGACAGCCAGCGCTTCGTGCGCTTCCTTGCTGATCGATCCGTAGGACATCGCCCCGGTTTTGAATCGTTTGACGATCGATTCCACCGGTTCGACCTCCTCGATCGGGATCGGCTCGGCCGCGTACTTGAGCTCCATCAGGCCGCGCAGCGTTGCCAGCTGTTCCGATTGATCGTCGATCAAGCGAGTGTACTCCTTGAACGCGCGGTAATCGTTGGTGCGGCAGGCTTTCTGCAGCAGATGAACCGTGCGCGGGTTGAACAGGTGCAGCTCGCCCCCGCTCCGATACTGGTACTGGCCGTAAACGTCCAGTGTCCGGCCGTTCAGCGGAAAGAGCGGAAACGCCCTGGCGTGTTGCTGTTCGACCTCGCGGGCGATTTGCTCCAGTCCGATGCCGCCCACGCGTGACGGCGTCCAAGTGAAATAACGATCGACCAGCTCCTGACTCAATCCCACGGCTTCGAAGATTTGCGCGCCGCAGTACGACTTGATCGTCGAAATGCCCATCTTCGCCATCACCTTGACCACGCCCTTGTAGACCGCTTTATCGTAGCCCTTGACGGCCTCGTGGTACGTGATGTCCTTGAGCATCCCTTCATGGATCATGTCGTTCAGGCACTCGTAAACCAGGTAGGGGTTGATCGCCTGAACGCCGTAGCCGAGCAGAAGGCAAAAGTGGTGCACCTCGCGCGGCTCGCCCGACTCGAGCACAAGACCGACGCGCGTCCGGGTGCCCTTGCGGATCAGATGATGGTGCAGGCCCGACGAAGCGAGCAGCGCCGGAATCGGCGCGTGCGTCTGATCGACGCCGAGGTCGGAAAGAATGATGATCGTCGCCCCTTGGGCGATCGCGTCGTCCGCGGCTTGGAAAAGTCGATCGAGCGCCTTTTCGAGGCCCTCTTTCCCAGAGTTCGGTCTAAAGAGGATGGGCAGCGTTACCGAGCGGATCCCCGGCAAATCGATCCGGCGAAGTTTTTCCAGCTCGGCGTTGGTCAAAATCGGGTCGGGAAGTCTCAGCTGCCGGCAGCTCTCGGGCTTCGGATCGACGAGGTTCCCTTCCGACCCGAGAGTGAGCGTGGTCGAGGTGATCAGCTCCTCGCGGATCGGATCGATCGGCGGATTGGTCACCTGGGCGAAGAGCTGTTTAAAGTAGTTGTACAGCAACTGCGGCTTGTCGGATAAAACTGCAAGCGGCGTGTCCGTACCCATCGAGCCCACCGGTTGGATGGCATTTTGCGCCATCGGCCCGATGTTGATGCGCAAATCCTCGAAGCTGTAGCCGAACGCTTCCAGGCGCTGCAAGGTGGCTTCGTGATCGGGCTCCGGCGGCTTGTCGGGGATCTCCGGGAAGTCCTCGAAATGGACCAGATTCGCCTTCAGCCATTGGCGGTACGGCCGGGCCTTCGCGATTTGCTGCTTGATTTCCTCATCGCTTACGATCCGACCTTCTTCGGTATCGACCAGAAACATGCGCCCGGGCTGCAGGCGGCGTTTCTCCAAGACACGCTCCGGTGGAACGTCGAGCACGCCCACCTCGGAAGCCATGATGACCAGATCGTCCTTCGTCACGTAATAGCGCGACGGCCGAAGGCCGTTTCGGTCGAGCACGGCTCCCACGACCGTGCCGTCGGTGAACGCGATCGACGCCGGCCCGTCCCATGGCTCCATGAGGCAGCTGTGGTATTCGTAAAAAGCCCGCTTGTCGTCGTCCATGCTCTCGTGGTTCTCCCACGGCTCCGGAATCATCATCATGACCGCGTGGGGCAGCGATCGGCCGCTCAGCGCCAGGAATTCGAGGCAGTTGTCGAACTTCGCCGAATCGCTGCCGTCCTCCTGGATGATCGGAAAGAGCTTCTTCAGATCGTCGCCAAATAACTCCGAGGCGAGCATTCCCTGGCGCGCGTACATCCAGTTTTCGTTGCCGCGGAGCGTGTTGATCTCGCCGTTGTGAATCAGATAGCGGTACGGGTGCGCGCGCGCCCAGCTGGGAAACGTATTGGTGCTGAAGCGCGAGTGCACGACCGCAATCGCGGTTTCAACCAGCGGATCGACGAGATCGGGATAAAAGGTCGTGAGCTGGCGCGGCGTGAGCATGCCTTTGTAAATGATCGTCCGGTGCGACAGGCTCGGAATGTAAAAGAAGTCTCCGCCCGGCAGGCCCGCGTAGCGGATCGCTTTTTCCGCGCGCCGCCGAATCACGTAGAGTTTCCGTTCGAACGCCAGGTCGTCTTCGAGACCGGCGCCGCGGCCGATGAACACCTGGCGCACGAAGGGCTCGCACGCTTTGGCAGTATCGCCCAGATAAAAATTGTCGGTGGGCACCTTGCGCCATCCGAGCAACCGCTGGCCTTCTTCGGCAATGATCGCCTCGAGGATCTCCTCGAACGCGCGGCGCTGTTCGCGCCGGTCGGGGAGAAAGATCATGCCGACGCCGTACTCGCCCGGGTCGGGCAAGCGAAACCCCAAGCCGGCACAGGCTTCACGAAAGAAGGCGTGAGGAATCTGCAGCAAGATGCCGGCGCCGTCGCCGGTGTTTTCCTCGCAGCCGCAGGCGCCGCGGTGATCCAGGTTTTCGAGCACGGTAACCGCCTGCTCGACAATGGCGTGGGACTTTTCGCCCTTGATATTGACGACAAATCCGACCCCGCAGGAATCGTGCTCGAAGCGCGGATCGTAAAGCCCCTGTTTGGGAGGCAGTCCCGTCAATCCGAACCGAGTTGTCATGCGTTCATCCTTTGCATCTCTCTTTTTGCGCTCCTATGCGGTCGCAGCCTCTTGTCAACGATGGCCTCGCTTGTGGGCCGGCTCTTTTTTCGAATTTGCCGGCTCGATCGGCACCTGATCGAGTTCGAGCGTTTGGCTCTCTTTGGCGGTCGAAAGCACGACCCGCGTGACCGTGCGCGTCACGCCTTCAACCGATCGAATCTCTCCGAGAAGCTTCTCCAACGAGCCGGTATTCGCCGACTTGACCTTCAGCATGAAGCTTTCGTCGCCGGTGACATGGTGGCACTCCAGGACATCCGGATGCTGGAGCATGCGCACGGCGAATTTGTTGATGTCGCGCTGATTGCCGATCGATACGCCGATGAAGGCGGTGATGTCTTTGCCGACCTTCTTACCGTCGAGGAGCGCCTGGTAACCCTTGATCACCCCGGTCGATTCGAGCTTCTTTACGCGCTCCATCACCGCCGGAGCGGAAAGCTCCACCTCCTGGGCGATATCCGCGAGGCGTGACCGACCGTGATTTTGAAGAATATAAAGTATTTTTAAATCTATTTGATCGAGCAAGTTAATAATCTTAGGTCAAAATTGTGTTTAGCCTAAGTCTTTATTGGATTCGCCGCCTGTTGTCAACGCTCGGAGGCGCTTTTTTCCGGAAAAATGTTTTTCGGCTCGGGGGCGTTCCATCCCGAGGGGCGGAGCACGTCCTCCCAGGCCGGAGAAGCCCGCGCAATCTTGAAATGGTTCAGCCTGTGGCGGGATCGTTTAGCTTGTGATGTACTTTTCCAGCTGTTCGATGATGAACTTCTGCTCGACGATGATCGACTTTACCAGATCGCCGATCGAGATTATGCCGACGAGATGCCCCTGATCGAGCACCGGCAAGTGGCGGATACGCTTGTCGGTCATCACCGCCATGCATTCTTCGATGTTCTGGTCCGGGTGCGTGTAGATCACTCGCGAGGTCATGATTTCTCTCACACGGGTCGTTTTCGAGGAACGGCCCTGGAGAATGACCTTCCGCGCATAGTCTCGTTCCGAGATGATGCCGACCAGCTGCCCGTTATCGACCACGAGCAGCGCGCCGATCGACTTGTCGGCCATGAGCTTGATGGCATCATACACCGAAGCATCGGGAGCGATCGACCAAACGTCGCGACCCTTGGCATCGAGAATATCTCTTACGCGCTTCATCACCGCCTCCCGCGCGTAGCCGTTGGCCGGCCGGATTGGGTCGCGCTTGAGTTGTGTTGCAGCTCCGGATGCTCCCGCAGTCAGCCCAAGCGCAGAGAAACAATTGAAGGCCCGAGAAAAGCCAGGCCACTAAAATCTACAGCCCCGGTTGGGCCTTGTAAAGCCCGCGAGCCGGGGCCGCCGGCGCAAACCCATCAGAAACGTAAAGACCCGATCGGCGTGCATTCCCGCCCTATCGTTACGGGAGACATCTTCAGCGCGGAGGTGCCTACGGGAGACACGTACGAAGCGCCGCGAGGCGCGTGAGCTCGGGGGCGGCCTAGATCATTGGGCGCATGTGCCTGCGTGAGCGGATGTCATCAGGCCTTCTAAACTCCACGGACATTCAACAATAAGCGCCGGATGGAGCGCGATGAGTTTTTTCAACGCGTCGCGGGCCTTCGCGTCGGCTGGGTCCACGCCGAGCGCCTCAACCAAGGCCCACGCCGCGGCCGGGAGCTGTCCCTGCCCTTCCAGGCTTAGGCCCAGGTTACGGTATGCGCTCGAGCGCGTGCAATCGACCTCGAGCGCGCGGCGGCAATACTGTTCGGCCTCCAAATATCGCCCTAGCCCGTTTAGGCAGTAGCCGATGTTGTTCAACAGCACGTAGGCGGTTGTCTTTTTTTCCGGTTTGAGCTCCAGCGCGGCGCTAAAATGGTTAAGCGCGGTTTCCAACCGATTTTCATCCGTGGCGATCTGCCCGAGAGCTAGATGGCACTGCGCGTTTTGCTCTGGGTTGTCGCTCGACTGCATGAAGAGCTGCAGCAGGGCCTTGGCGGAATCGTTTTTTTGCATTCCCCGGTAGAAACCCACCGCAAACAGCAGCCAGCGGAAGTAGTCGTCACCCGTCGTGCTCTCGCGCAACCGATCGAGCAATATCTTTTCGGTTTCGTGCTCCGGGTTGGGAAATCCCGGCGGTAGCGATCGCTTTTCTGACCGGCTCATTGCGCGCCGTTTCAGAGCAACGCCGGTACCACTGGAAAAGTGACGCAAAAGTGCCGAATTGGGCGCGAAAATATAACGCCGCAAACTCGTTCGGAGGGTGAAATTGCCCCGATTCCGGAAGTCCCCAAAAGAATTCCGGCACTTCGGCCCGTATTGTTTCGTCTCGACGGGCCTTCCAAGCGGCGAGCGAAGCCGCTGTAAGCAAAACTTGCAATCGACCTTTCGGGCAAAAACAGCGGTGTGAGGGACGCGCCGTCACACCGCTTTTCCCAGAAGCGCTCCCGCTACGTGCCCCGCACGATCGTGCAAAACCGAGCATAAATTCCCAATACGCTGAACGACTCGTGGTCTACGGAAGAGACTTCCTGGATCTGGCCTGCGCGCTTGGCGGCATCGATACTCGCATCGCCAAGTGCCACCCACCCTAAATAGGATTCCGCGCAAGAGCGACCGGTCCGCGTGCTCTTGGCCACCGAAGTAGCGGCCACGGGCCTCTCCAGCTCGGTGTAAATGAATCCGTTGACCGGCGCTTTAACGAAGGCACAACCGCCCAGAACCAACACTTACGCAAAGACCAGCAATCTGAATCGTCCGATGCATTTTCTCTCCCGTTCGTAAAGATCCCCATTGTTTCGGCAGTCAATCTGAGTAACGCAGCTGCTTTCGCCTCAGAATTGCATGATCCGGCCCCGGAACTTCGAGCGCGATAAACCCGGGCGGGCCGCGGCATGGGGTACTTGATCGCAGAGCAATCATGAATAAGTAGCTTCACGGCCGGCTTCGGCCATTGCGGGAAAAAGTCCACCGATGCGCTTACAGATGTGGGTTCGATCGGCTTGACATCGGACGATCTTTGTTTGACAGACGATGGGAACGAGGGGTGAGTCTGCTCACTCGTTGCTGGAACCGACGCGTTGACGGAAGGCGACCTTTGACCGTGACCGACCCTCTCTGGCCGTTAGACCAGTTATTCGTAACGCAGGAGAAGCTCAGCGAGTTTAGAGCGCGCTGCGCCACTGGATTCGAAGCGCTCCGGCGACAAATGGCGATCGAAGAAGACCTCAGCTCGCTTCTGGAGGCGGTCTATCTGCCGCTCGCTGCGTGGCTGGACAGGCGGCGTACGCAGCAGGCCGACACCCTCGTGGTTGGCGTTAGCGGGCCGCAAGGGTCCGGCAAATCAACGCTTGCGGCGCTCCTGAAACTCGTTTTGCAGACCGGATTCGATCGGCGCATCGTGGCGTTTTCCCTCGACGATCTCTATAAGACGCGGTCCGAACGAGAAGCGATGGCGAAAGCGGTGCATTCGCTGTTCGCCACGCGCGGGGTACCCGGAACGCACGACGTCGAACTGGGAATCGAGACGATAAAACGCCTGAAGCGGCAAAAGGCCGGACAATCAACAACGATACCGGCCTTTGACAAAGCGATCGACGATCGTCTGCCCAAGCGCGCCTGGCCGCGGGTTAAGGGCGAGCTCGATTTGATCCTGTTCGAGGGCTGGTGCGTCGGCGCGCTGCCGCAACCGCGCGACGCGTTGGATGTTCCGGTCAATGCCCTGGAAAGAAGCGAGGACCCCGACGGCGCCTGGCGCCGATCGGTCAATGACGCGCTCGCCGGAGACTATCAGCGACTGTTCGCTCTCGTCGACGTCCTCGTTTACTTGCGGCCGGAGAGCTTTGCCAGGGTTTTCGAATGGCGCCGCTTGCAGGAGCACAAGCTCGCTTGCAGCCTCGAGCAACGCGGCGCGGCGGGCGCGGGCCGGGTCATGTCCGATGTCGCACTTAAACGCTTCATCATGCACTATGAGCGCCTGAGCCGTCACATGCTCGACACGATGCCGCAGCGCGCCGATATCGTCCTGTCCCTCAATGCCCGCCAGCGGCCGTACGCCGTCCGGATCAACAAACCGCTGGCCCCCGGCCAGGCGCCGGAGCGCCGGTCTCCGTAAAATAGCAAAGGCTCGGACGCTCCGACGCGTTCTAACCCGGCGGCTGAAGAAGCCGTTTGACGGCCGCTACAACGACCTCGAGTTCGACCGGTTTTCGGATAAACTCAGCCCCTGCGAGAAGATTGTTGGCAAACTTGGCGGAAATATAAGCGGTCAAGACAATGATTGGAGTGCTCGGGGAATCCCGCCTTATGCGCTCGGCCAGCCTGATGCCGTCGAGACGGGGTATGAAAAAATCGGTGATGACGAGATCGAATTCGCGGCTGTCGAGTAGTTCCACCGCATGGTGGCCATCGCCCGCCTCCAGCACCTCATACCCCTCGTCTCGGAGCCCCTGTGAGAGATATTGCCGCGTAATGCTGTCGTCTTCTACCAGTAGGATTCTCTCGGCCACTTCTACTTATTTTATCGTCCGCGCCAGAAATTTCGAGCGGAAAAACAGAAAATTCTCTTGTTCTTGGCCGCGCCCTCTACGAGCGCCGCAACTTCCCGCTGAGACGGAAGGAAAGTTGGGCCCACCTGGATTCGAACCCGTCCGGGCAAAAGATCGAGGTAAAAACCTACGCGGAGAAATTCTTTAGCTTTTTCCACGAGGGAAAAGTCGCCGCGTGAAAATGGCCCGTCCCTAAAAATCCCGATTCACCCTCCAAATAGCCCTAAAAAAGTGAAACGGTTTCACTTCGGGGATCCCGGCTGAAAGCTCACCGGGACACGCGGAGACTACTATGTCCGAAACAGACAATTTGGCTGGCTGTGCCACCGGCGAACACGGTATTGATCATCGCCAATGTGGGTTTGTGGGGTGTATAGACCTTCGCCATTGGGCAAAGGCCAATCGCTACCGGTATCGCCTCGAAGAGTCGTATCAAGCCGAATCCGATAGCCACGTCAAAGGCGACGGCCGATGGTTTGTTGAGGTTCTATGCAAGAACGGCTTGATCTACCCGTATGGCGGGAGAACCTTTCTTGCCTACACTAAGGCCGGAGTCGCAAAGGCGATCGCCGCCCTCGGTCCGGATATTGAGCCCTACCAGACCGACGGAAACGCCAGGATCTTCAAGTTCCCGGTTGAGCGCTTGGATGAAATTGTGGCGATCCTCAAACCCCGAAAGCGCCGGGCAGTCGGTGCGAGCCCTGAACAGCTCAGAGCAATGCGGGAGCGCCGAAAAGCTCTTGCACACGTGGGGCAAACGGCTCAAGGAGCCACACAAAGGGGCCGGACGACCAAAGACAAGGGTCAAGTAGCTTCCGGCGATTAAAGGATGCGTTTAAAGCGCGCAACAGGATCAAAAACAGCGACATCAGGGGCAAGCCAACGGGCTCGGGGCAAAGTGTGAAGCGCAGGGTTGGTGACATCGGTTACGTCGGCCATTAACTGTCGGAGGTCTTGAAGATGGGTTTAGTAGGACCAATAGCATTGCTCCTCAGCGTGCTCCTCACGGCCGCACCGGCCCTCGCTGCCGTTGCGTTCGACACCGTGACGAGCAACCAGAAGTCCGGTAGCGGCACGACGCTTACCCAAAGCCACACGGTTACGGCCGGCGGCTCCGACCGCGCGATATACTTGCTCTGCGGCTTGGACGACAACGTGATCACGCTCACCGCAACTTATGCCGGGCAGGCGATGACCGAAGTGCTTCGGCAACAGTCAGCGGCCGGCGGCAACTCGGTCTGGATATTTCGCAGACTCAACCCAGCGACGGGCCCCAACAACTGGGTGGTCACACAGTCGGTGGCCGACAACATGATTTGCGCCGGCATAAGTCTGACCGGCGTAGATCAGACCACCCCCGAAACCGACTCGGACAGTAATTGCCCGACGTCGTCTACCACTACGGTGTCGCTCACGCTCACCACCGCGGCGGGAGAACTCCTGCTCGACATTTTGGGCATCCGCAATACCGGTCACGTCATAACCGTCGGCGCCGATCAGACCGAGCGCATGAACCTGACTGAGGGCACCGCTTACCAGGCAGCCGCATCAACGCAGCCAGGCTCCTTTGGGGGGCGCGATGACGTGGATCTATACGATTGCAGAAGCGCACTGCTACGCGGCCATTTCGGTCAAGGCCTCCTCGCAGCACCGCCCCCGTATGACGCCGAGGAGGTTTCCATGAGACGCGTTCTCAGGACCGCAGATAACAGGCACCGCCCTTGCGCGTGAGGAGCGGCTTAAGAGACTGCTTCAGCGTGCGAGAATTAACTCATGGAAGGGGATGTTTTCCTGCCCTAAATACTTTAAAGGCCGCAACCAAAAGCCCCGGGAGGCGCCGGCCCGCTTGACCATGAACGTGGAATATGGGGCCGGCTACTATTTGAAATGTCGTGCGCGAGCGAATAGCCGCTCGGCGCACTACACGTAATGATGTTGTTACCGAAAAGAGCTTCGCGTTATAATCCACCAGGAGCAAAAATCGGCGGGCCGACCCACGAAATCATTGAAGAAGTTACAGAAAACCTTGGGGATGGCTAACTCTCCCGTAACCGCGCAATCCTTCTGAATTTTGAGGCTTAAAAATTGCCTTTCGGACATCTAGCCATTCAGACCGGCGGTGATTGCGGCGGGCTCGTTTTCAGCTGGTCTTTTTCCTGGCGTTCAGCAGGACCAGAAAATCACGCGCGTGCGCCGAAAGAGGGCGGTCTTTGTAATAGACTACATAGCTCTGGCCAACCATTTGTAAGCGACTAAATCTTAGAATCTTAAAAATTTTCTTCCTGATATCCGGCATGACCGAATCCTGAAACAAAATACCAGCTCCTATTCTTTTCCTGACCATTGCTTTGACCGCTTCCGGAGTCGCACACCGTATCCCGACCTTCGCTTTTACGCCCAGCTCTGCAGACTGCTTAATGATTTTCTCAGTCGTGCTTAGCCTCCCTTTTCCGCCTGTGGCTATCAAAACGGTATTACTAAGATCCGATAAGGTGAGCCTCTTTTTTTTACTCAACGGGTGATTGGGTGCTGTAAATACAATAAGTTTTTCCTTACGGAACACCTCGGCTACGAG
>DATMBL010000152.1:0-4591 GCA_035559295.1 Candidatus Eiseniibacteriota bacterium | reverse complement strand
CGGCGCTCGAAGCGTCACAGGCGATTCTTCAAACCGCCCCCTATGCGCTCGAGTCCACGGACCGGATGATCCTCGACCTCGCCCGCCGTAACATCCAACTGTCGCGCCGGCTCGGTTTCGTTCAGGGAAATCCGGATTCGCTCCTGATGGTCGAGTACGCCGGTGACACCGAGGATGAGGTCAGACAACAGGTGCTGAAACTCGAGGAGCTGCGCGCGGCGCAGCGCATCGGCTACGCCGCAACGCTCGCCTTCAAGCCCGAAGAGGTCAAGGCGATCTGGAGCGTGCGCAAGGCCGGGTTGGGCCTGTTGCTCGGTATAAAAGGCGACAAAAAGCCGATTGCGTTCGTCGAAGACTGCGCCGTCGCTCCGGCGAAGCTGCCGGCGTTCATCAAACGTTTTCGCGAGATCCTGGCGCGCCACGATGCGGTTGCCGGCTACTATGGTCACTGCTCGGTCGGCTGCATGCACATCCGCCCGCTGATCAATCTCAAAGAACCGGCTGAAGTCGAAAAAATGGTTTCGATCGCAAACGAGGTTTGCGATCTGGTGCTCGAGTTCGAGGGCGCTTTGTCCGGAGAACACGGCGACGGACTCGCTCGCAGCCATTTCAACGCGAGGCTCTTTGGCCCCGTGCTCTACGGTGCCTTCCGCCGGGTCAAGCAAGCCTTCGATCCCAAGAACCTGATGAACCCGGGAAAGATCGTGGACGCGCCGGGGATGACCGAGTCGCTGCGCATCAGCCCCCAGTATCGCACCTGGGAGCCTGAGACGCGGCTCGATTTCGGATCTCAGGGGGGCTTTGCCCGAGCCGTCGAGATGTGCAGCGGCATGGGAGAGTGCCGCAAGAAACTCGAGGGCACCATGTGCCCGTCGTACATGGGCACCTTGGACGAAGAGCATTCCACGCGCGGCAGGGCGAACGCACTCCGGGCGGTACTTTCCGGAAAAGTGCCGCCCGAGGATTTCACCGGTGAGCGGCTTTACCGGGTGATGGATCTCTGCCTCGAATGCAAGGCCTGCAAGGCCGAGTGCCCGTCGAACGTGGACATGGCGAAGCTCAAATACGAGTTTCTCGACCATTACCACAGGGTGAACGGGTTGCCGCTACGCAACCGGCTGTTTGGCGGCATCGAGCGTCTCAACCGCATCGGCTCGCAGTTTGCGCCGGTCTCCAACTGGCTCGCGCAGTCGCCCGTCAACCGATGGTTGATGGCGAAATTCGCCGGGATCGACCGGCGCCGGCCGCTGCCCGAGTTTGCCAGCCCGACGTTCGAAGAGTGGTTTGAGAGCCGGACGGCCCAGGGCGATGGCTCGAAAGGGGCGGTCGTGCTGTTTCACGACACGTTCAACAACTTCAACACGCCGGGCGTCGCCGTTGCAGCCACGCGCCTTCTCGAACGGCTCGGCTACCGCGTGACGCTGGTCGACAAACGCTGCTGCGGCCGGCCGATGATTTCCAAAGGCATGCTGGCGGAAGCTAAAAATAACGCCGCGTGGAACGTCGAACAGTTGCAGGCATACGCCGACGAGGGCGTGGCGATCGTCGGCTTGGAACCGTCCTGCCTGCTCACGCTGCGCGACGAGTACCCGGAGCTGGTGCGAACGGCGGCCGCGTCGCGCGTCGCCGCGCAGAGTTTTCTCCTCGAGGAGTTCTTGGCGCGCGAGCAAAGCGCCGGCACGATTTCGCTCGCCGGCGCAATCAACCGTCGCAAGGCTCTGCTCCACGGCCACTGTCACCAGAAGGCTCTCGTCGGAACCGGTCCGACGATTGCGATACTCGAAGCGGCGGGGTTTTCGGTGAGTGAAGTCGATTCCGGCTGCTGCGGCATGGCGGGTTCGTTCGGATTCGAAAAGGAACACTACGATCTCTCGGTAACGATCGCCAACCGCCGGCTCGTGCCCGCCGTCAAAGCCCAGCCCCCCGAGGTGGAAATCGTGGCGCCGGGGATTTCTTGCCGGCAGCAGATCGAGCACCTGGCGGGAAGAAAGGCAAAACATCCCGCGGAGTTGCTATGGGAAGCCCTCGTAAGAGATGAGACTCTGGCAGGCGGCAGAGCGCTCGCGGTAAAGGAAACGCGTGAGACCCGCGTTCGGTGATCGATCGAGCCAAAGAAAAGGTGAGGGCCTGGGTGGAGGCCCACAAACACGCGGTTCTCTACGATCAGGAGAGCGAGACGCTTTTCGACGTTGCTTCAGGCAAAACGCTGGCGTTGCGCTGGGGCGAGGTCCGGGCGTTCGAAGAAAAACGCCACCCCGAAACCGGCGACTCCTATCTCGTGCTGTTGCTCGAAAACGGGCAGCAGATCGCGTTGGTCGATCCCGGCGGCATCGCTTTTGCGCCTTCGACGGAAAATACCGGGCCGGTGCGCGATCTGCCGCCGGTGGTATGCTTGAAGGATTTTCACGCGCTCAAAGGGGCGCTCGACCACTACCTCTATGCCCATCCGGATGACCCGCCGCCGCGGGAATGTCTCGATTGGGTCATGGTGTGTATCGCCACGCTCGACGGCGCTCGCGCCGTCGGCTTCGAAATCGGCGATTTGGAAGGCGCGCTGGAAAAATCACTGCGCGAAATCGAGCGCCGCGCTTCGTGAGCCATGGCCCGGATGATCGCTTCGCCATCCGCGGCACGGCTCCCGCGACAAGTCCGGGTCCGGGTTTCCAAACATCGGCCCCCGCTTCAGACGCTAAAGCCGTGGTCGCGGTACCATTTTTCCGCGCCCGGGTGGAGCGGGACGTCTCGCGGCGTGGCCTCCGTGTCCTGTCCGAGCTGGCCGATGCCGGTGTAGGAATCTTCCCAATAGATCTCGTCCTTGCGGGCATGGATCGCATCGACCACTTTATAGGCGTCTTCGTCCGGCAGCGAGGCGCGTGTGTAGAGCGGCCAGCCGCTGTAGTCGATGCACTCGTGATCGGCTTTCAAATGGCGGTAGCGCCCTTTCGGAATCAGCGCGCGGCGCCAGCCCAGCGCTTCGAGCCTCTTCATGATCGGCTCCTCCGGTGTGATCGGCTCCATACCCGCTGCGAGCGCCTCGTCGAACCAGAGCACCAGCCCTTCGTCGAAGATCGCGTCGATCGTTCCGGCCTTCAATGCGTTCATCCGGCGCTCGTCGCCCGGGCCGCCGTTTAACTGTAAACTGCCGCCCCACGACTCGATGTCCTTGAGCGTGATGCCGTAGAGCGCGAGCGTTTGATCGAGCAAGACGCGCGTTGAATGGGTCGCGTCTTCGCGGATCGAAAGACGCAGCGGGTATTTTTTTTCTTGGATGTCGGCGAGCGACTTCAAGCCGGTGCGCGGGTGGATCACGTGGACGTAGCGATCCCATGAAGGGTAGGTGGCGAGCACTCGAACCGGCAACGGCTCGGCGAACAGCCCGGTGCCGCGGTAGGCTTGCGTGAGAAAACCGGACGGGTTGACCATCGCCATTTCGAGCTCGCCGCGGCACACGGCGTGCGCTAGAATCGGCGATCCGGTGGACATGCGCAGCCACGGCCGAAAACTCTCATGAGAGCCGCTGCCGACGGCGATGCACATGTCGCGCGGGCCATAGTAAGGAGTCTTGGGATCGCCGGCGATGTGCAGGCCGATTTCCCAAAGCATCTTGGCGCGTTGAAAGTTGGCGCCGCGGGGAAGTGGTTCCATGGGCTTGCCTCCCGGAGTCAGTGGTGCGGTTACCTTATGAGGCGGATCAACGGCTGTCAAACGCCGGCGACCGGTGTCGCGCCGTTACGCATCCGGGACGTCACGCTGAGCGAAGCGACCCGGGCTGTTCACGGCCGCGCCCAGCGGCTTCCGAGGCGCGCTCCCTTGCGGCGAAGGGAGCGTGAGAGTAATTTCAGCGGAGTTTCCGACGATGAGCGAGCCGCAGATGGGTCTGGATGCGCCGGCGCTTTACGCGGCGCTCGCCGAAAAGGAAAAGGTCAAAGGGCATCACTCGCCCGAGGGCCGAGCGATCCGCGTGATGACGCGCGCGCTCGACGGTTGGTCGGCCGGGAGCGTCTCTGCGGCCGACGTCGTGATCCTCTGCGATCAGGCGGTGGAAGACTGGCTCAAAGCGCGCCTGCAAGTGCCGCTTTGGCTGGAGAGGAACCTGCCGGCGCTTCTGCCGACGGCGCTCGAGAAAAATCTTATTAGCGGCGATGAGGCGGAAGGGTTACGAACGATCCACGACTTGCGCTCACGGTTGCGCGCGGCGTTGGGACATGCCTGCGCGGAAGACGCCGAGCGCACGTTGGAACTTTGTATTCGCATCGTCGAGAGGTGCTGGTAAAAGGGGAATATCTCGCGCAAAGAACGCAGGGTTCGCCAAGTTTTCGGAGAAAAAAATTATACTTCTTCGCGTCCTTGGCGCTCTTGGCGCGAGAAACTCTTATCTTTTATCGGTCCCGCTTGTGAGCGCCGAGCGCGGAGAAAGGCGAAAAGAGTTTTTCACCGCAGACACGACACCGGGATGAATGCCGTCAAACGTTATGGAATCGTCGCTCTCGCTTTTCTTCACATCGCGGTCAGCCGCGGTCTTCACGGCACCTTCGGCGTGTTTTTCGTCGCCATGGTTGATGCGTTTGGCTGGTCGCGCGCGGCCACGGCG
>DATMBL010000151.1:0-4254 GCA_035559295.1 Candidatus Eiseniibacteriota bacterium | reverse complement strand
GAACATCTACGAGGACAACCCGGTCGGGAAGAAAGGCGTCCGCGGCGACCTGGACAAAGAAGGCGTGGAGCTGCCGGAGCACAAGACCTGGTTTTTTTACCTCGCGCGCATCTGCAATCACTGCAGCTATCCCGCCTGCCTTGCGGCGTGCCCGCGAAAGGCGATCTACAAGCGGCCCGAGGATGGGATCGTTCTCATCGACCAAAAAGAGTGCCGCGGCTACCGCAAATGCGTGGAGGCGTGCCCGTACAAGAAGACGATGTATCGCGGCAACACCCGCGTCTCGGAGAAGTGCATCGCCTGCTATCCCCGCATTGAGGGCAACGACCCCGAGAGCAATGGGCAGCCGCTCGAGACTCGCTGCATGAGCGCGTGCATCGGCCAGATTCGGCTTCAGGGTCTGGTCAAGATGAACAAGGACGGCACATGGACGGAAGATCGCTACAACCCGATCTACTACCTTGTTCACGTGGCGAAAGTCGCTCTGCCGCTCTATCCGCAGTTCGGCACCGCGCCGAACGGCTTTTATATTCCGCCGCGTTGGGTGCCGCGTCCGTACCTCGAGCAGATGTTCGGGCCGGGGGTGGACGAAGCGATCGCACGCTATACCTATCCGGATCGTGAACTCCTGGCGGTCCTACAGCTGTTCCGACGCTCCAACCGGATCATCTTTCGCTATGAAATCAAAGAAGGACCCAAGATTTACGAAGCGGAGCTACGCGGTCGGAAAATCACCGTCTACAACGACACCGTAGTCGCCTATGGGCAAGACGGCGACGAGATCTTTCGCACCACCGTGGAAGAGCCGATCCACGTGAGGCCGAACCAACATGCAAACTCGATCTGAAAGCCGCAGGAGCCGAAGGCGGCCGGTTCGAAGGTCGAAGAGTTCGATCCGCTGTTCTCGATCCTCGATCTCGTGCCGCCTCCGAGCAGGAGAGCTCTAAATGGACACACCGGGCCTCGAGGCCAGCCGGGAGTCGAACCCCGAGGAAATCGCGCTCTGTCGCGCCACTCTGTACGCCGCTCTGGCTCTGGGGTTTAGCGCGCCAACGGACGATACGGTCCGTCGATTCGGCTCCGAAACGGGCGCGGCGACCCTCATCAAAGCCGCGGCGATCCTCGACGAACAGCGCGCATCTTCGGAGCGGCTTGATAGCGATTTGAGCGGTACGCGTCTTGCTCCCGCCTTCCAAGCCTTGGCTTCGGCGGCGCAAGCTGGCCTTCCCGCGCTCGCAGCCGCGTATAGCGCGCTTCTACGGCATACCGCTCGCGGCCCGGTTCCACCGTACGAAACCGAGTACGGAAACGAGTCGCTGTTTCAGCAGCCGCAGGCGCTTGGCGATCTGATGGGTTTTTACCGCGCGTTCGGACTCGAGGTGGACGCTTCGACACACGAGCGACCCGACCATATCAGTTGCGAATGCGAGTTTTTGTCTTTCCTCAGCCTAAAGGAGGTCTACGCGCTCGAGCGCGGGGACCTCGAAACGCTCGAACGGACGCGAAACGCCGAGCGGCTCTTCTTGAGAGACCACCTAGGCCGATTCATGCCGGCGTTCGCGGCGCGCCTGGTCCGCGAGCAGGAGTCGGGTTTTTACCGCCTGCTGGCCGATGCCGGGCTGCGCCTCGTAAGCCAGGAATGCGCCGGTTTCCGTGTGCGCCTGGGCGAAAGCGGTCTGGCGCTTCGACCTTCCGACGACGAGCGCGTGCCGATCGCTTGCGGCGATGGAGCGGAATGCGCTGCGCTCCCCGGCGCGTGCGGGCCGGAACGGGATGAGCCCACATGAACGCGCAGGTCGCAATACGCTACGATCCTAGCTTGATTGAAGAAGCGGTATTCCTTGCCGCGCAAGAGCGGGCCGAAGGGCACGTTTTCCGTAGAGAACGGGAGCGAATCTACGGGGTCCTTGACCCCGAGTTGCGGGAGCAGCTTTTTCAGGAGCTGAACCGTTCGTGGTTTTCGGAATGGCGCCTCGACCGTGGCGTTAAAGATGCGGTGGCCGAACAGCCCTCGATTCCATCCAACGTGAACGCCTGCTGGGTCGTGCGGGCGGCTCGCGGTAAAGACGAAGGCGCCGAGCTCTTTGTCGCTCGGCAGAGCCGCCAACCTTGCGAAACGCGGCGTACTCTGCGTCTGATGCTCCGGCCCCAATCGTTACTCGCGCCGGAGTCTCTTCGCTTTTTTCTTCGGTGTGAGCTTTTCCATATCGCGGACATACTCGACCCGGCCTTTGGCTACGAACCGCTATTGCCGGAAAGCGACCGAGGTCCGCTCTACGCACGGGTGATCGTGGACCGCTATCGGGTTCTATGGAATGCCACGATCTGGGGCCGCATGGCGCGGCTAGGCTGGGCGACGGAGCCCCCGGCCGCGGAGCTGCGGGGGGAATTCCTGCGCGCCTTCTCGATGTTGGAAGATCGCGAAGCGTGGTTTGCGCGTTTCATCGCTCTGGAACGGCCAACCCATTCGGCGCTCGCGGCGTTCGCGTGCGACCCGCGAGCGGCGGCGGGCCGGCAATCCGAGTCGTCGCTTTTCGCCGCGCCGTGTCCGCTCTGCCGCTTTCCCACGCATGCTTTCGAGCCTCAACCGGAAGCTCTGGAGACGGAAATCAAAGCCGCGATCGCCCGCGACTTTCCGGCCTGGAAACCCGCGGCCGGCCTGTGCCGCCAATGCGCGGACCTTTACCGCGCCAATCGGCTCTCGAGTGACGCGGCCAAACAACTGCCGGGGTGCAATGCGCGCGCCGGGTAACCTCCTCTCCGGAGGCCCGGCACAGGACTAGACGATGCTGCCTGTTTATATCGCCGGTTGCGGCATGACTGAATTCGGTCGGCGGCGGGAAGGCCTCGTGGAACTCATGCGAGAAGCCGCCGCGCGCGCCTTGCGCGATTCCCCAGTCGCGGAAATCGATGCGATCTACGTCGCCGCGATGAACCCCGAGGAATTCACCGGAGACGGTAATCTCGCCTCCGGTGTCCTCGATGCACTGGGGTTGACGGGCCTGCCGGCGCTGCGGGTCGAAACCGCTTCCTCCTCGGGCGCGGCCGCCTTCCACGCGGCTTTCGAGGCGATCGCGTCGGGGCACTACCGGCACGTCCTGGTCATCGGCGGAAAGAAAATGACCCATCTCTCCACCAGCGCGACGACGAAAATCCTGGCCGAGGTCATTGACGCCGAAGAGCGGCGCTGCGGCGCCACGATGCCGGCTTTGGCGGCGATGATGACTGAAAAATACCGCCGGAAATACCGCTTGACGGCGGCGCGCCTCGAAAAACTGCTTTGCGCGGTGGCCATGAAAAACCATCTGAACGGCGCGCGCAACCCTTACGCGCAGTTTCGCCAGCCGATCTCACGGGAGCAATACCTTGCGAGCAAATTCGTCGCGACCCCGTTGCGTCTCTACGACTGCGCGCCAATCACCGATGGGGCGGCGGCGCTCATTTTGACCGCCGAAGCAACCGACCTGTGGGTTTCGGGCATCGGCCAGGGCACGGCGCCGCTCAGTATGAGAGAACGAGCGGAGTTCACGTCGTTTCCGGCAACGCAGATCGCGGCGAGAAGGGCCTACGCGATGGCGGGCGCTCGGCCGGAGTCCATCGATTTCGCCGAGGTGCACGACGCGTTTACGGCTTTCGAGATCATCGGGACGGAGGACCTCGGCTTCTTCTCGCCCGGCGAAGGAGGCGACGCGATCGAGCATGGCCGAACGGCTGTCGACGGCACGCTCCCGATCAACGCTTCCGGAGGTCTCAAAGCGCGCGGGCACCCGGTCGGGGCGAGCGGAATCGCCCAAATCGTCGAGACCGCCCGCCTGCTGAGAGGCAGCGCCGATGTCGAACTGAAGCGCGAACCTCGTAGAGGTCTGTCGCAGAGCACCGGCGGCCTTGCCGCCAACAATTTTGTCACGATCGTCGAGCGCCGGCGCGATGGAACTCGAGTCAAGAACCTGTGGCCGGGGCCACTCGCCGTTTCCCAACCGGCTCCTATCGGCCCCGTGCCCCTGGAGAACGTCATCAACGAAGAAGAAGAAGAAGAAGAAGGGAAAATCGAAACGTTCACCATCCTGCACGTTACGCCCGACGGCTTTCTACCGCCTCTCGGGCTTGCCCTCATCCGGGGCCGCAGGGGCTCGATGATCATGGGTCAAGCGGAACACATCGACTCGTTAGCCATCGGCAAGACCGTTTATTTGCGCAAGACGGCCGGCATCTACACGTTTACGGTAAAGAGCAATTTGCAGAGTGTTCGTGCCG
>DATMBL010000150.1:0-9962 GCA_035559295.1 Candidatus Eiseniibacteriota bacterium | reverse complement strand
TTACGGTCGCCCCGATCGCGTAAAACAACGCCTGCATCCACCACAGCCCGCCGTAGGCGACGTAAGCCACCGAAATGGCGACCACCATTAAGAACGACGGAAGAACAAACGCAAGACCGATCAGCGTGGCGCCGAGAATGCCGCTCTCGAAGTAGCCGATTGCGATCGCCGTTTGCGCCGCTAACGGTCCCGGCATGATCTGCGCGAGGGCTAAAGATAACTTGTACGTGTCCTCGGTGATCCAGTGTCTCTGTTCGACCAAGTCTCTGTGCATGAAGCCGACCAAAGCCACGGGCCCGCCGAAACCGATCGTGCCGAGCTTCAAAAAATACCGGGTAAGAGGCCACAGCCCAATTTTCCTTTCTTCGGTGTTCTCTCGGTTGCGGGGCTCCCCGGCTGAGTCCCCTTTCGAGTCCGCCATCGCTCCTCCGTAGCCTTGAAACGAGTGGTTTAAACGTTGCATATAACAGCTGTATCATCGGATCAACAAGATGAAGTATATGGCTGACGCTGCAGATGAGAGGCGCTGGTTGCTTCTGATTCACCAAATCCCGCCCAAGCCCGATTACTTCCGTGTAAAAATCTGGCGCCGGCTGCAACGCCTCGGCGCCGTCGCTATTAAGAACTCCGTCTACGTCCTGCCGAAGAACGACCAGACACAAGAAGATTTTCACTGGGTATTGCGGGAGATCGTTGAAGGTCACGGAGAGGCGTCCTTGTGCGAGGCACGGTTCGTCGAGGGTCTCTCCGATCGAGAAGTGGAAGCTCTATTTCAAGCGGCGCGAGGAGCCGAATACGATGAGATCGCAAACGAGGCTCGCCGTCTTGCTGCAATTGACTTGAAGCAACCACGGAAAGACGAAGCACAGCGTCCGCAGTTGGGAACCGAGATTGCCCGGCTTCAACGGCGTCTTGCTGAGGTTGCCGCTATCGACTTTTTCGGGGCTCCGGGACGGGAGTCAGCGGAGGGGTTGGTTGCAGGGCTGGAGGCGCGCATCACCGGCGGAGATTCGACGCCGAGACTCAGCGGTGCTCGCCCGCTCCGCCGCGAAGACGTGCTCGGTAAAACCTGGGTTACCCGCAAGGGGCTTTATATCGACCGGATGGCAAGCGCGTGGTTGATCCGTCGTTTCGTTGATCCGGAGGCGCGCTTCAAGTTCGTTCCGGCAAAAGGCTACAAACCGCTCGCTCATGAGATACGGTTCGATATGTTTGAAGCGGAGTTTACGCACCAAGGGGACCGCTGCACCCTGGAAGTCTTGATTGAGTGGATAGAGACCGACGATCCGGGCCTTACGGCGATTGCCGAAATCGTTCACGACATCGATCTCAAAGATTCGAAGTTCAATCGGCAGGAGGCGTTCGGTCTGGAGCGACTGATCTCGGGCATCGCAATGGCTCACGAGGATGACGCGGTCCGGTTAGAGCGCGGTCTGGCTGTATTCGATGACCTGTACGTGTACTTCAGGAGAAAACGGCCGCCACCAAGCGCGCGTAGGCCCTAGGCAAGGCACGCGCGAGCGTGCAGGTGGCCGATCTGCATAGGCACGGCGGCGCGCGCCCGAGCCGCGCGCCGCCGGAGCCACGCGCGGTTCGTCCGGCCGGTTGGATCGTTCTCTCAGTTCGCTCCGGGCGGCGACGACGTCCCGGGCGGTACCGGAAACGGCACCTGATTCCTGATTGGCGGGATGCTCCGCAGATAAGCCCAGATCGCTTTCAGGTCGTCGTCCGCGAGCTCTTTGACATTCGGCCAGGGCATGGGGGGCAAAATGTCGCGTCCGTTCGCGTGGCCTTGATGTTTGCCGGTACGCATGGCGCTTATGAAGGAAGCTTCGCTCCATTCGCCGAGACCCGTTTCCTTATCGGGAGTGAGGTTGGCGGCGAAGCTCACGCCCCACGGGCCCGCCCATGCGGTGAACATCGAGTTCGTCGTCGCGAAAGTGTCGTATCGCTTATCCCCGGGTGTCCAGGTGGGAGACGGTAGATTCTCGGGGTGGCCGGAAAGAAGGCGCTTCTCATCCGGAAGCGGGATACCTCCCGGGCCTTGAACTTTGGGTGAATGACAGTCATGGCAGCCGCCGAAGTTAACCAGGTATCTGCCACGTTCGACTTGATTTCGTGAATCCGAGGCTTGATTGCCGCAGCCGAAGGACGCCGATACGACAACGCAGAGGACAAGCGAAACGAGAGCTTTCTTCATCTTTTCTCCATTGAGAGACTGCGCCGTGTGCCATACCTCCACGCGATAGCTTTGGGAATCGGGCGCGACCAGTCTCTATCTGATTGTGGATTCGGTCTCGGGCGGAACGCCCGCAGCGACGACCTCGAGTGATAGCATTAAACCGGGATGAACTCAAAAAAAATCACAATGATGCCGAAAAACAGCGACTCGACGCTGTCCATGAATCTCTTCGAACTCTATGACGAGAGTACGCCTGAGCAACCCGGTCCAAACAAATCTAACGTTTTAAGTTGGCGCTCTTTGCGAGCTTTGGGCGAGATCTCCCGCTTCTTTTGGGTTGCGCTGTGCTCGCGCCGGGAGCCCGTGGTGGCGATCTTCCTCTGCAATTGGGCGCAGTCAAAGTTTCTAATAAATCGACCTCGGTCATTCAGTTATGCGCACGCCAACCTCGTCCAAATGCCTTAGTAAATCCGCCGGGTCCTGGTAAACACGGTAGGCGCCGGCCCGTTCGAGTTCTTCGTGTCCGTAGCCGCCGGAGAGTAAGCCGATCCCCAACGCTCTGGCGCGGCGGGCTGCGAGGAGATCCCAAACGCTATCGCCGACGACGTAGGCATGGCTGATTTCGATCCCGAGCCGTTCAGCGGCGGCGAGAAACAAGTCCGGGTCCGGTTTGGCGTGGGCGACCTGATCGCGGGTGACAATCGGCGCCTGTCTCTCCACACCGAGGATCTTCAACGCCGGCTCCGCGCTTTCCAGGCGCGCGCTGGTAGCGATCGCCCATGGGACACCGATCTTGGACAAATAGGCTAGCAGCTCGCGCGCGCCAGGAAGCGCTCTCACTTGCCCGACCTGGCGCGCATACGCTTGCGCATGAACACGCTGCAATTTCGTCGCCTCGGCTACCGTGATCCGCCGGCCGGTCTCGCGCAACAAATTGTTGGCGAGCAAGCCGCCGCTCATTCCGATCCGTCGATGAATACGCCACACGGCCAGCTCGATACCCGCTTCTTCCAGAGCTTCCCGCCATGCGAGAACATGCTGATAGACGCTATCGACCAGCGTGCCGTCGAGGTCGAACAAAAAAGCCGGACCACTGCCGCCGGTGTTCGGGCGAACGGTTCGCGCGCGGTTTGATTTTGGCATCAGAGCCCTCCGAGGCCTCACATTCGGACGGTAACGCACAGGGAAGCTGCGGCAAACGCCGCCCGGTTACCAGTATATGGGATGCATCCGAAAAAAGGATAGATGGCTATCGCTTTTTTCCCGGGCATGACCCGGTTCCTCGCGGAGCGAAACGGGATGTGTTATGGATGGCCGGACGAATCCGTGGGGGGAAGCGCATGCGATTTGGCACGTTCAGTTACAACCAGGGGCGCCCGTGGGTTTCGGAGCGACAGGCGTTCGAGGAGCTGATCGAGCAGATCCTGATCAGCGAACGGCTCGGGTTCGATGAAGCCTGGTTTGCCGAGCACCATCATTCCGATTACGGCATGCTGGCTTCTCCTAACCTCATCATTGCCGCGCTGTCTCATCGGACGAAAAGGCTACGGCTGGGCAATCTCGTGAACGTGGTGCCGCTCTACGATCCGATGCGCCTGGCTGAGGAGTGCGCGATCCTGGACATCCTCACGGGCGCGCGCCTGAACGTGGGGCTTGGTCGAGGCGTGCCGCGCGATGACCTGAAGCACGGTTTGGATCGAGATACGGCTCAGGCCCGCTTCGAAGAAGGAATCGAGATTCTTTTTCGAGCCTGGCGCGAGGATACGTTCAGTTACTCCGGAAAAGCGTGGAGCTACGTGGATGTCTCGTGCCGGCCGCGACCGCTTCAGCGGCCCCACCCGCCGATTTACTACGGCGCCACGTCGCCCGAAAGCCCGTCGATGGTGGCACGTCGCGGCTGGAACTTGGCTCTCTCGCGCCAGCCGTTGCCGAATTGCGCGCGAGCCATCGAAGCTTACAGAGCGGAGCGGCATGCCCGCGGCATGGAAGGGCGGGGCGACGCGATCCTGGTGCGCGACATTTATATCGCGGAATCCGACGAACAAGCGTGGGCTGAGGCCGCGCCGGAAATCACGCGTTTCTGGCAACTGGCGACCGATAACGTTTGGTGTTCCGAACCGATCAGCACGGACGACCTCCCAAGATATACGGAGCGGTTCCCTTATTTTCCCGGAGGGCTCACGGTGCGAAGACTCGACGAATGGGGGGTTTCGCTCGTCGGCAGCCCGCAAACCGTGGCGCAAAAAGCCCGCGCGATGGTCGAAGCAGCGCGTCCCGATTGCCTGGTTGGCATCTTCAGCTTCGGGGGGCTAAGTCACGATCAGGTTACTCGGTCGATGAAACTCTTTGCGAAACATGTCATGCCTGCGTTGAAGGAACACGACGCGGAAGTTTTGGGTTAAAGCCAATAGGGTTCGAGCCGTTCGGTCGCTTCGTTCGATTCAACCGCTCCGTTAAATCCGTTCGAGCTGCTTGAACGGGTTTGAACAGAGCGAGGCCCGTCTTAATCGTCTAGTTCTGGATAGCGGCGGAAGATATCCTGTTGATTGAACGGTAAGCGCCGCTCGGAGCGGAGATAGGCGGCAAGCCTCGGGCTGGCTGCGACTCGGTCATGAAGCCTTACGAGGCGTCGATGTTTGGTTTCGAGTCGCGCCATGGCGCGCGGGAATGCATAGCGCAGGCCGCTGATCATTTGGAACATCGACAGATCGACGTATGAGAGCCGCGCCCCCACCATGTAGTCACCCCGGCTGTTCGCCAAAACCCGCTCGAAGTACCCTAGGAATTTCGGCAGGCGTTCGCCGCGAAAGTCAGCGGCGCGCCGTTTCGCCTCGCGTTTTTGCTCTTCGTAGTATAGGCCGCCTCCGATCGGATGATGCGTGTCATGAACTTCAGCAAGCCAATCGGCGATCGTGAGCTGGAGTTGGTGCGTCCATAGCCGTCCGGCATCGTTGTCAGGCGCAAGCCCGAGCCGCGGGCCCAAGAAGAGCAGGATGTTGGCAGTCTGGCCGATGACGATCTTTCCGGCTTTCAAGAAAGGCGGAGCGAACGGGGGCCGTTCCACGGATCGGCTTTCGAGAAACTTCGAGAGCGCCGCGACGCCTTTTCTCGCCTGGCGCGCCACATCCACGTACGGCGCTCCCGCGTATTCCAGGGCGAGGCGGACAAATTCACCGCGCCCCTGTATCTCCGGCCAGTAATACAGCTCGTATCGCATCGCTCACCCTCCACTTGAATTCTGCACCACGAAGTACACGAAGGCCACGAAGTTGTAAATTTCCCGAAGATAAACGATGGAACTAGAGTGCGTCAAAGGACGCATCCGTCCGCAGCCTTGTGGCGGAGCGCAATCCTTGATCCTCAATCCCGGATCCTCGGGTTTTCTTCGTTAACTTCGTGTGCTCCTCCGAAATTGGCACCCTCACCTTTCCCTCTCCCATCAAGGGCGAGGGTTTGGGAAGGCAACATGGCAGTTCAATTCAATCTCCCATCGGGAGAGACTTAATATAAGGGCTAGGGTGAGGGCGATTTTCAGTCTCTGCAGGCGGCGTAAGCTCATGTCACACTCCATGGTGAGATATCCTCGTCGCTTTTCGCTGCTTATCAGCGACTGAAGCACGTGGAATCCTTGCCGTCTTGAATCTGGATTGCTTGAGGACTAATTAAAGGTGTCGCAACGGGCGCGGGCTGGCGGCTCGAACGCGGGCCTCGCACGGACAACCTTAACCTTTCAAGGGGGCTCGTATGAAGACACTCTATGCGCGCGGGATTCATTTGCTTGCTTCTCTGCTGCTGATCGTTTCGTTGTCGCCGGGCGCAGCCATCGCGCAGAAGCTCGTTGTCGGTTGGTCGGCGGTGAGCGCGCTCAATTCGCCCTATTGGGTGATGAAAGACGCCGGTTTTCTCAAGAAGGAGGGGCTCGATGCCGAGCTGATCTACATTCCCAGCTCATCCACAATGGCGCAAGCGCAAATCTCGGGTAACGTGGCGATATCCACGGCGAACAGCCAGGTAATCGTGGATTCCGGCTTGACCGGAGCCGATTTACTGGCGATCGGCGCGGTGGCGAACGCGGTAGCCTTTTACATCATGGCCAATCCGCAAATCAACAGTGTGCCCGAGTTGAAGGGGAAGCGGGTCGGGGTGACGCGGTTCGGTGCCTCGACCGATTTTGCGGTTCGTAAATTGCTCGAAAAATACAAACTACAGCCGGTGACGGATGTGCCGATCATTCAAATCGGCGGCATGCCGGAAATTGCAGCGGCGCTCTCCAAGGGCTCGATCGCCGCCGCGCCGATGTCTTATCCCATGGCTTATGTCGCGGAGCAGGCGGGGATGAAGCTCCTTGCGAATTTGGCGAAGGAAGGCATACCGTTCGTGCACGTTGGTATCACCACATCGCGCGATTTTCTGAACAAGCGACGCGATCAAGCGAAGGCTTTTCTCCGGGCTTACGGTCGCGCGGTGCACTTCATGCATACGAACAAAGAGGAATATCAAAAAATCATCACCAAATATTCGGGCGTGACCGACCGCGGCATGCTCGCGGGCACCCTCCAGTATGCGTATGACTTCGTGGAGAAGATCCCCCTGGTGAAGCCTGAAGCCGTTCAAGAAACGATCAATGAGATCGCGCAAAAGAGACCGCAGGCCAAGCAAGCGAAGCCGGAGCAGTTCTTCGATAACACTCTCGTCCAAGAGCTGATCAAGGAAGGATTTTTCAAAAGCCTCTGGGGTCAATCGCTGGAAACACCAACCCGGGCGCGCAGCTAGGCTCCGCGTCAGACCGACGCCGATCGCGGCCGAGCCGTCGGTGTCGGCCGAAAGCGGGCGCGGAACACTACTTGTCGCCGTAGACTTGTCTAAAGAACCCTTCGTCGTCGAGTCGTTTCAGCCAGCTCGAGTCGATGATCGCTTCCGCTTTTATCGAGGCGACTTTGGGATTGCGCTCACCGACGTACTTGATCACCGTGCGCGTCCCCTCGACGGTGGGATAGGGTTTGCGGTCCAACTCTTCGAGGGCCTCCAGGTAAAAGTCTTCGGCGGCCTCTGCGTTCGGCAATCTGAGGTTTCTGGCGATCACTTCTTTAACGGATTCTTTGTTCTCCTTTTTGAACACGTAGGCATAGCCTTCCACTACGGCTCGGGTGAAGCCGTCGAATACCTTCGGATGGCTCGCCATGTAATCTCTGCGTGCCGCAAGGACGGTATTCTGGTACGGGATTTTCGCCTGATTGAGGTTCAGGAGCTGCGTGTAACCCTTGGCCAGCATCGTCTTGGTGGCCAGCCTCTGCAGCATTGCCGCGTCAAGGCCTTTTTGTTCGAGCGCGGCCATGCGTTCGGGGTCGAGACCGGTCTGGAGGATGACGATATTATCGCGCTTGGGGTCGAGTCCCAGATGATCGAGAGCGATCAAAGCAGAGATGTGCGACGATCCCCCGAATCTCGCGGTGCCGAGCCGTTTGCCCTTTAGGTCGGCGGCGGTTTTGATCGACGGTTGGCTGACCAGCGTAAAAGGCGAGGTATTGCTGATCCCGATAAACATGGCGATCTTCTCGCCGCCCGCAATGAGACTGACCAGGGCGGCCGGCGCGTTCGCGGCAACCTGGATTTCGCCGGCTGCAAGCATCTGGCTGACGAGCGCGCCTCCCTGTACGAAAATCATCTGAACGTCGAGGCCGTACTTCTCGAAGAGTTTCTTGTCCTTTGCCACCCAAAGGGGCGTATTGTGCGGGGTGGCGGTGGAAACGGCGATTTTAAGTTGCTGAAGCTTGGCCGGCTGGGCCGGCCCGGCGGCAGCCGACACGAGCCCAAGGAGAACCGTAAGAAGACCGATCAGCATCGCTTGAACGAGCATGGATGTCGCACCTCCGGATATTTCTCTTTATTGCAGAACCGGCGCGTGATTGCCACTGCCGGAGGCGACGGGGCGGCGTGATCGGGTGCGGGGAGTGGAAAAGCATATCCTTGCCGCGGCAACTCACGCGGAAGTTGCCGCGGCAGGTCGTTTCATGAACTTCAGAACATCGAGTAAAAAGATGCGGCCGCTGCGTAAATCACAGTGGAGCCGACAACGCCCCACACAATCAACTTTAGCCATAAAGGAAAGTCTTCCATTTGGATCTCCTCGTGTCATGGTTCGACAATGGATCGGGTGTGCGCGCTCGCGCGAATCCGTGGCGAACCAGAGATCAGATCAGGAAGACCCGATGGAGCTTGTGGAGTCTGAAACCGTTGGAGTAGGGGGCCGGTACGTCGCGCGACCGCTCGGATTGGAGCGGCTCCGGCACGACGCTTGCCCGGTAGCCGGCCGCGCTGGCGCTCTCGACCACGTTGTTGAGCAGCGACCGGAAACGCTCGACCTCGCGCGCCTGGGTTGCCGCCGACGCATGAATCTTCAACTGCTGGTGGGCACGAAGGTCCTCCAGTAAGTCGAATCCGGCGAGCGTAAGCCATGCGAGCGCGAGGCAGAGCGATACGGTCGCTCGATATCCCCGACGCGGCGTGGAACGCGTGCCAGCTTTGACGCGCATGGGGGTCACTATCCATCTTGCGCCCGGGCTTGTCAACGGGCCGGCGACGAGCGGCTACACCCGCCCGACAAAAAAGATGTTTCGCGCAAAAGCTCGCGAAATCGCCGGTTGCCTGGCGTGCTTGGCGTGAGGAGCAAAATTGCGTCGCGGCTTGCAAGGATTCCGTACTATTGCGGTTGCCATTGCCCGTCTTTCTAAAGTAAGCGCGCCTGGTATGATTTTCTCGGAGCGATTACCGTGAGGAGGGCCGATGCATGATTGAGGATCTCTGGTACAAGAATACGGTCATCTACAGTCTCGATCTTGAAACTTTCATGGATGCGAACGGCGACGGTGTCGGCGATTTCGAGGGGCTCATGCACCGGCTCGAATACCTCCAATCTCTTGGGATCGGCACGATCTGGTTGTCGCCATTCCAACCGACGGCGAACCGCGACAACGGCTACGACATTTCTGATTTCTACGGAGTTGATCCACGCCACGGCTCGAGCGGCGGTAATTGGCAATCGGGCATGGTCTTTCCCGGCGTGCAGAAATCGACGTGGGCGTACGACAAGGAGGCGGGCGAATACTACTTCCACCGGTTCTACGACTTCCAACCCGATCTCAACACGCACCATGCCGAAGTGCGAACCGAAATCCGGCGCATCACGGGCTATTGGCTCGATCTGGGAATCGCGGGATTCCGCGTCGATGCGGTACCGTTTATCATCGAAACGCCCGCTTCGGGAACAACCGGAATTGAAGTTCGAGTATTTTACCGAGATGCGGAAGTTTCTTCAGTGGCGCTGCGGCGATGCGGTGTTATTGGGCGAAGCGAATATTTTGCCGAAGGAAACGATGCTTTGTCGGCAGCTTGAGCTACATACCCGGGCGTTCCAGGAACTGACGAGGTGGTGCCCTCGGCCGATCGCGTTCTAAAGATTGCGCCAATGATCGCTGCGGTGATCGCTGCGGTTTTTTGCGCCGGGGCGTCAGGTCGTTCAGCGCCTGTCCCGACGCCTGCGGCGGATACCGGTGGGAAGCGATACGAGGGGTTCAGTGCGTTGCTGGCGCCGGAAAGCCGCGCGTGCCACTACTACGCCTCGCCGCTCGGCGGCGGCGACGGCACTTCGGTGGCGCGTCCTTTCAAGGTGGCTCAGTTCTGGAAACATGCCGGGCCGGGGAAGGTGCTCTGTCTGCTCGACGGCATGTACGGCGGCGCTGACTCGATGATCAATCCCCCTGCGAATGTTAACGGCGGTCCC
>DATMBL010000149.1:0-13456 GCA_035559295.1 Candidatus Eiseniibacteriota bacterium | reverse complement strand
CTCGCCCGCCGCTTGGGAACGGAGCGGAGCGCCGGAATAAATTCCGTTGATGTTTTTCTCGCCGGCGTCCAGACCGTAGCGAACGTGCTTTACCCCGAGAAGATGCTCGATCCGCTCAAACCGGCATTGATTCTCCCCGAGGTAGTGGATCCGAAGAAATGGAAGACCGGTAAACTATGGTTTATCGATCCGGAAGAACGATACGTGCTCCGCGTCTTTAGCACCATCACCGGTCTACTTCATATAAACACCGATCACGTCAAGCCGGGAGAGTTGACCAGGGCGAGCGACCTGATGCAGCCGAAATGGCGCGGCAAGATCGCGACCGAAGACCCGACCGTTGCGGGAAGCGGCAGCAACACGGCAGCCCGCATCTATCTCCAAATGGGCGAGGATTTTGTCAACAAGCTTTATATCGGCCAGAAGCCGGTGCTCACGCGGGAGCGGCGCCAACTCACCGACTGGTTGGCTCGGGGAACCTACCCGATTGTCTTTGGCGCGCAAGACTCAGATGTGGAGAAGATGACCAAAGAGGGATTTCCGCTAAAGTCCGTTTATGGTTTTCCCGATATGCCGCCGGCTCTGACGGGGTCGCCATGGCTGCTGACTCTGATGAACAAAGCGCCCCATCCGAACGCGGCGCGCGTGTTTGTGAACTGGATCGTTTCCAAGGAAGGGTTGGAGATCTACGCGCGGGCCGAGGGGCGCGCGGCGTTGCGCACGGATACGGACGAGTCATTCATCTCAAACGAGGAAAGACCAAAGGAGGGGATCAAATACTTCGACACCTATGATTGGCAATTTACCGTGACGGAGAAGGAAAAAATCCGCCTGCGGCTGAAGGAACTGCTCGGGCGCTGACATGCAGATTCTTCTGTTGCGGCCGGAAAGCGACGATTCCTCGCCGATCGACCAGGCCCTCGGCGCTCTCGCATCGGCGCGGACGCCGACGATTCGTGGGACCATCAGCGTTACGGAGGAAGTATTCCAGCGGGGCGACCAGCAGGACCTCGAGAGAAAACTCACCCGCTGGCAAGATAAAGTCGCGGCCGTGGTCGGCGCAACCAACGTTCCCGAATCCACACGCCTCGGGGAATTGGCCGCCAGGATGAACCTGTTGTGCTTCGTTGCCAACAACAACCCCGTGGTTTGGCAAGGGCGGCGCCAGGTTTTTCATATCGGCTTTCCGACCAGCCAGACGACCGCCGCCATCGCCTCACTCATCGCAAGAACCGATCGCCGTCGGATCCTTCTGCTGCACGATCAGACGGAGTTTCAAAGCCGCGTCGCCTCAACTATGGAAGAGGCGCTGAGAACGCACGAGGTCGGCGTGCGATCGCAGGCGGTGTCGCCGGAACAAGGCGTTCAGATCCCGCGGGGCTGGAACCCGGATTTGATCTACGTGATTTTTTCCAGCGAGACAAAAGCCCTGCGGGTCGTGCAGGCGATCAGAAAAGTGCCGCTCGATATTCCGCTGCTTTTCGGCCGCTCGCTTCTGAGAGAGAGTTTCCTGGACTCGCTGGGCGATCATCCCGGTGAGTGCTGGTTTGTCGATATGTTTCATCGAAGCGGCCCACGGACCTCAGTCCAGGAGGACTTCTTCAAGGCCGTGGCGGCGGAAGGTGTGACGATACCGACGGCGAACCATGCGTTTGGTTGGGACTGCATGGCTCATTGCGCCGCAACGCTGGTTGCCGCTCGCGGTGATCCCTCAGGAGCCATTGCTTACCTGGAATCCGGCGTGACCCTGGAAGGCGCCAGCGGCGAATGTCGTTTCAGCCCCGATAACCACAACGGCCGATTCCCTCCTGGTCCGCATACGATCACGCGCTGGCGCAATCGCCATCTCGGTCGCCTTTTCGACTTAGTGAACCTGGCCAACTAAATGTCTGGTCTAGGTGGGCTTCCGGGTCGGACAAGAAGCCCGCTTTCGCAAGGCCGTCGAGGTCGGGATGGCAGCGGCAGATCGTGAGGCCTTCGCCAGTGAAGCAGAGGTGCGTAACGCATTTGCCCGTCGGGGCGTCAAATCTTGAAACTGCGCTGGACGCGTCCCGCACTGACCGATCTGGTTGAAGCACAAACTGGCGCTGTGAGGTCCGAGGGTCAGGTCTGTCGAAACTTGGAAGCCTCGTTAGCCGATCAACGAAACTGCTCTAAAGCAAACAAAATCAATTCCTGTCCTTCGTCCTTCCTGAACGGTCACTAGCCTTCGCTTGTGCCGTTGCAATCCAGTCACAACTTACGGTATACGGCACGCCCGTGGCTCCCGTCGTGCGGTCCGCGCGTATTGCGGAAACCTGAGAGGCCTCGAAGGCTGCAAGATATTGACCGCCGGCCGTCAGGATTTGGACCCAGGAGAAGCAATCATGGCGACGCAGCGCTATTCGGTTACGCCCCATCCAATAGAGACGCTACTGACATGGGTAAAGTCGGGCGAGATCGCGATTCCCGCAAGGGCACCGGGGGGTCTGGGTCGGACCGAGGCAAGTCCTTGATTTCTCAACGTAAGGTACCGTAAACGGCGTCGTTTGAGCGCTTAGAAGGCCAGTTTTGGGCCCGAAACGGGTGCTCTAAGAGGCGATTCCCCAGAGCCCACCGTCACTTTGTTCCCGGTTATGCCTGGCATGTCACTCATTGCTGTCCAAAAGAAGTCCTACTGACGTTTCCGCGCGATCGTTGGCGCACTTTATTGGGTTTGGCACGCACAGAACCGGGTCTGATCTCTCAGTACTGAACTACATGATTGGGAACGCCGGCGCCGCCTGGTTCCCGAGCTTTACGAGCACTTTAACCCACTCCCTTATCAGTTGGCTAAACTGATGGAGCCAGAGTTGGCCCGGCAACTACGTGAGGAAGGCCTTGCTGTCTGGCAGAACTAACTTGACCCATTAGCACTGATAATTTGTCCAGAGCCGGAAAGCAGAACTGTACAAGAAGATGACAAGCTGCTCAGTGTGCCAGGCACTTCGCAACTCGGTAACCGGCAGATGCGGTACATCACTCGATGGAATGGGTGATCTGTTGATCGGAAAAAAAAAGATCACTGCGGTTGTTGACAGTGCAAAGTGACTACTGTATAAGGTCAATCAGCATCAGGAGTGACCCGGAAGGGTCCGGCAACCGGGCAGGAGACGCCACGGTGCCTTGAGCGGCTAAACCGCTCGATGTGCAGAGCGAAGACTCTGAAACGGAAGTCTCCGAAGATTGAAACCGTCCTGATGCCCAGGGCGGTTTTTCTTTTTTGGGGCTCCGGTGCCAATAACGAGGAGGCGTGCCGTGTATATGAACGTGCCCCGCGGATACAAACCGATACCACCTAAGCAACTCGAGGCGGAGATCGCGCACAGACTCGACCGCTACGTCTCCAAATTGTCCAAAGCAAAGGGAGAGACGTGGCGAATTGACGGAATATACAAACCGAGCCGATGGTATCGAGCGCAGCTACGATCAGCGACGGGGAGAGTAATCGTCGTCTGGTACAGAGCGAGGCGTGGTTATTGGACCGTAAGCGAAAGCAGCTCTGGCGCGGGGATCTTTCGTCGATCCAGACGCCGGGCGCAGTCGCCCTTCTCGCATATTCCCAGGAAGTCAATCGGCAAATTAATTGCCGAGGAGCTATGGAAGAGAGTATTGAAATTGCGACTAAGTAAACTGACGGACCAGGAGAAACGAGGAAATCTACCTGACAGCATTTCAGCCATTAATGACGCAAATGAGAAGAGACTTATCAGTCGTCTCGAATCGGGACTTTCCGAAGTTGACGACGTGGCTACTCTGTGGGAACTCGCTTGCCACTACAGACGGACGGGCAGGAACGGACTTGGAGTAGCCGCCTTTCAGGAGATCCTTAACCGAACCCAAGATACTGAAGTCCTGGCCAGCTGCTATCTAACCCTGGGGCAGATCGCAGAACAAGAGCAAGACTATCAGGCTGCTTTGGACCACTACAGCCAGGGTCTTGCTCTTAAGCCTGACGACAAGCAAGTCGGATACTTTCTACACAACAACACGGGTTACTGCTTGAATCTTTTCGGAAAGCATGCCGAGGCCGAGCGTCATTGCCGAAGAGCAATCGAAATCGATTCGCAACGGAACAACGCCTACAAGAATTTGGGCATCGCTCTTCAAGGACAAGGAAAGCTCGTTGACGCTGCCTGGGCTTACATCGAAGCCGCCAAAGCGGACGGGAACCCGAGGACGCTGCCGCTTCTGGCCGATCTCCTCACTAGTTACCCTGAAATAATTTCACAATTCCATGGTATTCTCACCGAACTGGCGGCATGCAAACGCGCTGTTGAGAAGACGTTACCCGACGGAGGTAGAGAGCTAGGCGACGCGCAAGAGATCTGCAAATTGAAGTACGTCCCCGGGCGCGGATTGTTTGAGTTAGTAGGTAATGTTCGGAGGAAAATCTCCCCGGAAGAGATAGACCGGCTCTACACAGAAGAAGCGCTTCGACTCGTCCGTAACAATCCCGGCATATGGTGTGCCATACTACGTGAGCACGATCCTACCGCATCGAGCACAAAAGGATCAGCCGGGAGCGAAAAGGGACACAATCCTCACTCAGGCGATAACGTCCTTAATTGGCTTCGGTCAGTTACTCCTTGCCTTGTGCTTTCAAGCGCTTCCGTAAATCTCAATGGCGAATAGCGACGGTGTCCGCTTACGATGGCCGGGCGACTCAACTAATTGGGCCTGAGCGGACGTGAGCCGCGGAGTGGTACAAATGATTCACGAGTTCGACAAGAAAGATCTCGTATACGGTGAAAGAGGTGGGTCCCTGGTTTTTATCCCAAAGTACTTGGCAGTTGAGCTAGTAAATCTGTGGGCCGCACTCCAGAGTTCCAGGACTTGGGGAGAGCTTAAGTCCAGAATCGGAGATGAGAGGTATCAGGAGATACTCATGCCTTACTTCGAAAATTTCTATGACGAGCTAAGTTCTGAGCTAGACCTTACACGTGAAGAAGCAATGGAACAATTTCAAGCCAGAAGAGGACTGAAGGACCTCGAAATTGGCGATCGGCTACCGGAAGACGACGATCTTTTTGACATACGAGACGTACTTGGCCTCGCCGATGGTGACTGGCCGGAATGGCCTGCTCAAGAGATGCTCAACCGGGTGCCTGATAAAATTTGAGGAGTCGCGTGCTGATCGCTGCGCTTCAATGAGGCGGTAGCAGGCCGGCGCCGGTGACCTGCTTGAAGAGCTCAATAATGGAAGGTTCGCGGGGCAAGCTTTGCACAGCTTGCTGGACGTCCTCGGCTGCGAGGGGAGACGGGTTGTCGCCGACGAGCTTTTTGTAGTCCTTTCGAAACTCGGGATCGTTGAAAACTTTTTGGAACGCGGCACGCAAGGTTTCCACGCGCTCCGGCGGCGTGCCCGGCGGCAAAATATAGGGCGAGCCGACGAGCCGCAGCGAGCGGTACAGCTCGACGATCTTGCCGTCTTTTTCCGACTGGACGAGAGTGCCGAGCTCGGGCAGCTGGGAAAATCGTGGATGCTTGTTGCCCTTCGGGATATCGATGATCGCGTGGAAATCAACCAGACCCTTTTCAATGAATTCCCGGTTCCTCGTCAGGATCGTATCGGCGATATTCGCGCGCGCGTCGACTTCGCCGCGGGTGAGGGCGATATCGACCTCGGGGCCCGAGTAGCCGACCACGAATTTCGGCTCCTTCAGGCGCAGGACGTATGCGAAAAGACGCCCCATGATGTAGATGCTGTGACCGATCGACTGAGCGCCGATCCTCAGGTTCGAGGTCGACCTGAGCTTCTCGAGGCTGTCTATGCCGGCTTCTTTGCGCGTCAAAAAGACGTAATGCGTACTGCTTTCCGGCGCGCCCAGAAAAATGAATCGAGCGACTTCATAGTCGACGCCTTTTTCACCCATGACGCCGTACGCAATGAAGCTGCCGGGAGGAAAACCGATCGTGAGGCCGTCCGGACGCGCGGTTCGGTACATGTGATTCGCGAGCTTTCGGCCGCCGCCTCCATCCATGAATTCGGCCACCACGGTGGGCTCGCCCGGAATGTACTTTTTCAAATACGGTAAGGCCGCTCTCATCCGCATGTCGGCGGTGCCGCCCGGAGCGTTCCCATTGATGACGGTAATCGTTTTTCCCTGATAGAACGGCGCCTGCGACAAAGCGGGGGAGGTGAAAGCCCACAGGCCGACAAAGCTCAGCCAAACCCATGACCTACGTGCGCGTGTCGAGATCATTCACACCTCATGCCTTGTTTCAATGCCCTTCGGGCTCACCTTCTGGCAGCCGGATTCAATTACGATCTGCTTTTTCTGTCAAGACACGCCTTAATCCTTTTCGCACCCCCTGCGGAGCTGAGCCTAAAGGATCGATTCGGCCCCCCCTGATCTCTGTGTCACGATCGACGCGAGCGAACGAATGCGTAGGGGGTAACGTCAAGTGTTTTGTATCAGTAGGCATGGGGTAGCAGATTGCCACGGGAGGTATCTTCGATCACAGTTGCGTGAGTCGCTCGGCTGCGAAGCTCGCCTTTGAATCCTCACCGAGCCGCCACTGTCCCAATCATGATGGTCTGCGCCGATCATCGACCGCCGCTTTTATCGCACCGCCCGCGTCGAGCCAAGTAAAAAAAGAATAGATTCCAGGTACAACGCAATTGACAGGAGCATGAGACAGGGGCAAACTCCGATGTCATCGCAGGGACGGCCCAAGGGCGGGTTTCATCGGGGTTTGGTATCAGACTTTTGTATTGACCCGTTGAGTTAAGCCTGCGCGGTGACGCCCGGGCGGATGTGAGACAACGTGGGCTTGAACCGGCGTTGGATTGCCGCGCTGCTAGAAACGTTTATGAAAAGACGCCTGAACTTTTTTTGGATGTCTCTCAACTAAGTTCATGCGGTTTTTCAGCCGTACTCCAGTAAGGACTTTTCTCATCTATCCCGTGGTTGTCCTTTCGTGGGAAATGCTGACGCATGCGGGGCGGATTGATGTGAACCTCTGGTTTCTGCCGCTATTGCTCTGGGGCTACTTACAGTATCGCATCTGCGGCAAGTATCGGATGGCGCGCGGCGGCGGCGGTCCCGGCCCGGATGTTCCGGGGGAGAGATTGGTCGATACCGGCCCCTACGCCTACACCCGCAACCCCATGTATCTCGGGCATATCATTTTCCTTACCGGGCTGGCTCTCACTCTCAAATCTTGGCTCGCCGCATTGATCACTCTACTGGTTGCAATCTGGCTTCACTTACGCGTGCTCGCCGACGAAAAGAACTTAGCTCGCGTCTTAGGCGCGCCCTACGTTGCTTACACCAAGCGTGTCAAGCGCTGGGTACCGGGTCTCTTTTAGTGTCTTTTCGGGTCAACCAAACGCGTCACCCGCCGTCGTGGGATCTTTTAGTTACGCGCGCCGGTTTTCAATCAGTTGGGTGTCGAACCCGTAGGTCGCCCATCCGGTTCAAGGCTTGGGGAGCTGTCCTTTATACGGATCCCGCCCCTGGCAATCTTCGTTCCGGGGCGCGCGGAGGACTACATCGCTTCGACGCGCAGCCCGCGCGCTCTCGCGGCTTTACATTGACGATCGTCGGCAGAAACGAATAAGTCGGTTGACCACTCCGATGCGCACGCGATATGTAACGCATCGGCACTGCGGAGGGGGAACTGCTCAAGTAATGCCACGGCCCGGGCGATGACGTCCTCGGTAATGCCGACGATGGTCGCGTCATCGATGTCGGAAAGTACCGACGCCTTCGCCTTGCGGTACTCTGCGGCTGACAGTTTGCGTTCGCGCCGGCGACGGCACAGAGCGGAGATGATTTCGGGAACGCAGATCACCGAGACGGCTAGCTCTGACGCGGCGGAAAGGACGGCTTGCACCTGATCGCTTCCTTTCTCTTCGATGTATCGCTTAGCAAGAGCCGAAGAATCGGACGGTTGGGGCAGATCGCGATGCTTGCCGCTCAACCGGCGAAGCCTTTGCGAGTTTTACAAAACGGCCTTTGGCTTCAAGGAAGTGGCCCGTAGCGGCGATGAGGGCGAAGCGATTTATGTCTCGGACGGTCATATCAATTTAGCTCTGTTGCCGGCGCGAAATCGCCCCGAAGGAATCTATCAGTTCGGAGGAGAAGCGGAAGATTTGAAAGCAGCGGTGGAAACGGCGTTGGCTGCCGGCGCCACCGGCGGCAAAGCCGAGCTTCCGCGGGATGGCCGTTTTGCCGAGACGTTCGTCCTTGATCCGGTCGATACCGGAGTGGGTTTATCGAAGGGCTGGAAAGTTTGGTTTCGTTGCTGATTCACTGCAGCGCCACCCCTGTGGTGAATAATCGTCCCGGGGGACTGTAAAGGAGGACGGTGTATGCCGAAGATCAAAGGGTTGAGCCATGTCGTGCTTTACGTCAACGACCTGGAAAAGATGACCGCGTTTTATCGTGACGTTGTCGGGCTCGTTAAATATCGCGAGCATCCTGGACGCATGGTCTTCATGACCGCGGACCCCGAGGTCGAGGACCATGAGCTTGCGCTTGCAAAGGGCCGTGAGGGCCAAGCCAAGATCGTCGCGCATATCGCCTGGAAGGTTGAGACGGCGGCCGACGTCAAGGAATATTACGAACGTTTCAAAGCGCTGGGCGTGCCAATCGACCACTGCGTCAGCCATGCCTATGAGACCATGGGAAACACCGTCTCGTGCTATTTTCTCGACCCCGAAGGAAACTGTATTGAAATCTATGCTCTCGTGCCTGAGCGCGACGGTGCGCGGATCAACAGAAAGCTCGACTTGGACAAGAGCGTGGACGAGATCATCGCTCAAGCAAGCGGAATTCCCCAGTCTTAAAAAAAGAATTGGTTCTTCGGAAATTCGCCTGGATTTTGGATAAAACTCAGCTTCGGTGGGATCTCTAATCAGGCGCATCCGCAATGTTAAAAAGAATCCGTCCCGTTCGTGCTAACGGTTAAGCGGCGCTGACCCGCGAGAAAGGCCAACGCTACGGACGTTGGACGTTTTTTCAGTGCTCCCGCGTGGCCATAGCTGCTCGATGCGCGATTTTGGCGAAGACCGTCGCGGGTCGAGGTCTTTCATCAGATCCTGGGCCAAAACAGGTTCAGAAATTCGATTTCATCCGACTCGTTCACACGATAGTGAATCAGGAGCCTGCCTGAGCGATACAGGTAACTCGGCAAAGTCGGGTCGTAAAAGCTAGGCACTCTACCGGGGAGAGCGGGGTTCGCGACGATTGCGGCGAGAGTTTTGTCAAGATTTTCTAAATCGCGGCTGCTCGCGGATTTTTCAAAAAGGGCTAGTTCGTCGAGAACTTGTCTCGCGAGCCGGTAGTCAGCCACGCATAAAGCCTTTTTTTCGGGCGGCCGTCAAGATTTTGGCCACGGTCGGTGTTCCGGCCAACTTTAAAGCTTTTCCTGCTTTCAGATCCTCCAAGGATTTGCGCATGGCACGCAACGCCTCCGGATCTTGCCAAAGCCGCGCCACCGCCTTCAATGTCTCCAATTGTTCAAAGTTGACGATGACGGCTTTCGGCTTTCCTTGTTTGGTAACGATCACTTGATCGCCATCTTCGACTTCTTCAACCAGGCGGAGAAATTTCTGCCTGGCTTCACTGGTTGTGATGTATCGATCCATGCCTCACCTCATTTACAAAATAATGTACAATCATTTGTTATGTGCCGCAAGGTCCCGCGGTTCTGCTAGACAGAAAGAGGAAGAAGAGAGCCAAAAAGCTACGGTGAATGAGGCAGAAATGAAACCCGCCCACAATTTACGATGATCTTCCCGACTTGAAAATCGCGTAAAATTCTTTCGCCAGTTGCTTCGACTCGTTTGCCAGAGAAACGTCGGTTGCGTGATGCCCAGGGCGGTTTTTCTTTTTTGGGGCTCCGGTGCCAATGACGCGGAGGCGTGCCGTGTATATGAACGTGCCCCGCGGATACAAACCGATACCACCTAAGCAACTCGAGGCGGAGATCGCGCACAGACTCGACCGCTACATCTCCAAATTGTCCAAAGCAAAGTGAGAGACGTGGCGAATTGACGGAATATACAAACCGAGCCACGGTGATTTTTTGCCACGCCTGAAAAATTTTAGACGGGTCCTTTAGCCCATTCCCGCTGATGCACGACCGGCCTGAAAGAAGGTCGATCAAGGCGAGATCTTTTGTGATTGTCTGGCGTCGACTGAACGAGCACCTTCTCCGGCCGGCACTTCCGCGTGCTCAAGGAGAACGCAGTGTTTTAAGGAGAGCGGAGACGGTGTGAGGTTTCAGCTCGTCAACGGATCAATCGAGTGTGCGGAAAGTAGGAAAGAGATCAGATATTCGGACGATTCAGGTGTTCCTCTTGCGGCGCTAGTCTCCGTGATAATTGCCTCTTAAGCCATGACGATGAATGTCTTGTCGCGACCAAGCCGTCGCGGCAGGCTTGAACCGACGATCATCGCTGCGCTTGACGCTTGATCACCACCAAGGCCACCACCACCCGCGCCAGCCCCCCTCGCGCGCCAACTTTCTTCGGTCGTGCCAAATCTCCCTCTGCTCCCGGCGGATTTCGCCAAGGTCTCGGGCAAGCTCATGCCGGCCGGCGCCATGACGTAAATCGCGGCGAAATTCTCTTCTGGCGTCGCGAAGATCGCGGAAATCCTCGCGCAGCTCTTGCCGGTTTTCACGAAATCGTTCGCGTCTATAATGATAGGCCGAGGCCGGCGAGGTGATCGCCAAAAGACCGCCGAAGATCAGCGTTCCTGCGACGATTTTTCTACGTTTGCTCATGAAGCCTCCCCATACTTGAGCGTTCAGTTTAGTCGTTTGACGGTCGAGGTACGGTAAAGTTACAGGGCGCTTCGAAAATCGCGTTGGATCGATTCATGCCTCACCTCATTTGTACATGCTGTACAACTCCTTGTGATCCGCTGCAGGTCGCCGATCGGCGCTCTACTTGAAAAGGGGCGCGACTTATCGCCCCGGCGTATTCGGACCCAAGGAAGTCTTTGTCCCCTAAGTCAGAGAGGCGGCGTGCCGGTCGCTACTGCCGAGCGCAGAGCTCTGCGGAAATTTCGGGTCCGGACCGGCACGGGGGATTGCTGACCGGCATGGGCCCGCAGTTCCACAGAGCCGAGCTGCGAGTTCGAAGACCTCAGCCCCGCGTTGACTGAAACTTCCGTCGGCGATATAGGGCGGCTAGCTCAACGAGAAATCCAGGAGGGCTTGAGAAATGAAGGTTGTCGCGCTCATCCTTTTCGCCCTTTTGTTTTCCCCGTCTCCGGCCTGGGTGCAGACGCGCAAGCCGGCAAGCTTGATCGAGCTGGTGAGCTATATGGGCCCGGACCGAGAGCAGATCCTCTACGCCGGCGCCAAGGCCGAAGGAAAGTTGATGTGGTACACCTCGCTCGCAGGCGGCTCCTACAAGGCGCTCATCGCGGCCTTCGAGGCCAAGTATCCCGGCGTCAAAGTCGACGTCTACCGCGCCGGCGGCGCCGACTTGTTTGTCCGCATGACCGAAGAGTACAAAGCCGGTCGATACCTTGTGGATACGATCGAAACCACAGAGGGCAACCTGATGTTCATGCGCGACGCCGGGCTGCTCCAGCCTTATAATTCGCCGATGCTCAAAGCCTACCCCGACGATGCCAAGGAATCGGCGGGAAAGGGGCTCTACTATTGGGCCCTCGCCCGCGAGTCCTACATCGGCTTTACCTATAACAAAAACCTCCTGCCGGCCGCGGCGGTGCCCAAGAATTTCGACGGTCTTCTCCACCCGGCTCTCAAAGGCAAGATGGGCATGCCCTTGGGCGGGGCGTCGGGCAACAGAGCCATCGGCGCGATGATCAAGGCCAAGGGGGAGGAGTTCGTAAGGAAACTGAAGGAGCAGCAAATCAAGCTTTACAGCCTCGATGCGCCGGCGCTGGTCAACGTTATCGCCTCCGGCGAAGTCGTGGCCTCCCCGGCGATCTTCCAGAGCCACACATGGCTCGCGGCATCGAAAGGCGCGCCCGTCGAATGGCTGCCGATGGATCTCGTACCCAACAACGTCGGGAGCGCGGCCATCGCCCTCCGGCCCCCGCATCCCCATGGCGCGGTGCTCATGGCTGATTTTCTTCTGAGTCCGGAAGGACAAAAAGTTCTGGAGAAGTTTCACTACGGCAGCGCAACCAAGGAGCAGCCGTTCAAACGCTGGCGTCCGGAGCACGGACTCACCACCGAGAAGTACGAAAAAGAGGTCGAGCACTGGGAGAAGCTGCTGAAGCAGATCGGCCAGAAATAGTCACGCTCAGTGGTCGCGCCGGTCCGACTACAATTTCTGAATGACTTTGCTGCCGAACAAGCGCATCGAGGCGAGAATCTCATCCTGCTCGAGGCCGGGCGTCCAATCGAAGCGCACCAACATGTAGTTCGTTCCCAAACGCGCTCGGTATTCCCGGATCTGATCGACGCACTCTTCCGGCGAGCCGAGAATGAATCGGTGCTTCGCGAGACGATCGAAATCCCAGCGGAGCTCGTTGGGATCCGTCATCGCCTCGTTTTGCTTCCATTTCACGTAAATGGATCGATACAGCTGTTCCAAACAGGGCCGCGCCTTCTCGACGGCTTCCCGGCGGTTTTTCGCCACGAACGTCTCGCGGATGATCGGGATCTCGGGATTGCCGTTCTTGCCGGCGGCCGTCCAGGCGCTGCGAAAGAGATCGACCTGCCGTTCGAGTTCCTCGATGGCTGAATGCGGCCCGACGATCCATCCGTCACCGATTCTTGCGGCTCGTTGGACGGCGGCATCGGAACTGGCGGCGATCCAGATAGGCGGTCGCGGTTTTTGCAGGGGTTTTGGATCGACGGTGACGTCTTCGATGTGAAATTCCCTGCCGGCAAAGGTTACGTGATCCTCAACCCAAAGCCGCTTCACGATCTCCACGCCCTCGACGAAGCGGCGAAACCGGCCGGACTTTTCGAGACGAAAGGCACGGAGCTCCTCGTCGCGATACCCGAGGCCGAAAGCGACGAAAGATCTGCCGCCGTTCAGGACGTCGAGGCTGGCGAGCTCGCTTGCGACCGTAACGGGATGACGTAAACCGAGCAGCGTGACGGCGGTGCCGACCTCGCAGTTTTTCGCCTCCGCGCAAAGCCTTGCCAGAGCGGGCACCTGATGGAGGCGCTGGAGCCCCGGGATGTTGTAATGCTCGCCCATCGAAAAGCCGTGAAAGCCGCTTTGATCGGCGGCCCGAACCTGCTCGATCAACGTGGGCATCAACGACGCAGCCGGCTTGTCGATCGAAACCTGCGGATTGAGCTGCACGCCAATTTTCATGAATTGCGCTCCGGGTTACTGGCCTCGGCTCTCTTCAACGCCCGCCACAGGCGCTCCGGCGTGATCGGGAGCTCGCGAATGCGCACCCCGGTTGCCCGCGCGATGGCGTTGCCGACTGCGGGCGCGATCGAAACGATGCCGGATTCGCCCATGCCCTTCGCTCCATAAGGG
>DATMBL010000148.1:0-24046 GCA_035559295.1 Candidatus Eiseniibacteriota bacterium | reverse complement strand
GGAAAGCTTTTTGAACTCTTTGAAAAAAGCCGGATCTTTGAACGTCTTGCGCATCGCCTCGCGGAGGATGTCAACGATCTCGGCCGGCGTGCCGGGCGGCAAAACGTAGGGAGAACCAACCAGGCGAAAATTTCGAAACATCGTCAAGATTTTTCTTTCCCGATCGCTTCGGGTAAAGCTCTCCAGCTCGGGTACCTTGGCAAAGGCCGGATGCGGGTGGCGGTCTTCTTTGGGAATCTGGATGATCGCGTGAAAATGGACGAGTTTTTTCTCGACGAATTCCGGCGATCTCTGCAGGATCGTATCCGGGATGTTGGCGCGCGCATCGAGCTCGCCGCGCATCATCGCGGCATCGACCTCGGGTCCGGAATAGCCGGTGATGAATTTCGGATCCTTTAAACCGAGGATCCAGGCGAAGAGCCTGCCGTTGATGTAGATGTCGTGGCCGACGGTTTGCGCCCCGATGCGCAGCCCCGGATACGCGCGCAGTTTCTCCACAGTATCCAGGCCGAGCTTGGCCACGGAGCTAAAAACATACTGCGCCGTGCTGTTGGCCGCGCCGAGATAGATGAACTTGTCGATATCGTATTCAACGCCGGTTGAACCGAGGATCGCGTTGGCCACAAGGCCCGAGCCGACGTTCCCGATAGTCAAGCCGTCCGGCTTGGCGTTTCGAAACATGTAGTTCGCCGCCTTTCGACCGCCGCCGCCCGGCATGAATTGCGTGACGATCGTCGGCTCACCGGGAATGTACTTGCGTAGGAACGGAATCACCGCCTGCGTCCGCATCGCGCCGGTGCCGCCCGGCTCGCGTCCCTGCACGAGAACGATCGTTTTCCCCTGGTAGTAGGGGGCCGATTGTGCAAAAGCGCAGTCTGCCGCCGCCCATAACGCCGCGGCGATGAACCCTGCGAAGCGGGCCTTGGTCATCGTTGTCGTCCCTCCGTTACGTTTGCCGTCTCGGCCACCGGTGCGTACTCAACAAAGCCCGCCGCCCCGGCAGCGCTTCCTAGGGCCACGGAAACTCCGGGAGCCTGCGCTCGTGCAGCAGGCGATAGTTTGTCAAATCGACCTGCAGCGGTGTGACCGAGATATAACCTTCGTGCACCGCCATACAGTCCGTCCCGGGTTCTTCAGCGAACCCGAGACTGTCGCCGCCGATCCAATAGTATTTGCCGCCGCGCGGGTCGACCCTCTCAACGATGTTTTCGGCGTAGTGGCGCTTGCCCATGCGGGTGAGTTGCCAGCCTTTGAGTTGTTCCTTGGGCAACGGTGGCACGTTGACGTTGAGCAGGGTTTCGGGAGGGATACCGCTGCGCTCGCAGACGCGGGCGACCAAAACCGCGGTGAATTCCGCGGCCGCGCGGAAATCGAAGTTCTGAAACGTCACGAGTGAGACCGCAATCGCCGGAACGCCGAGAAGGGCCGCTTCGATCGCCGCCGACACGGTCCCCGAATAGATGATGTCGTCGCCGAGATTCGGGCCTTTGTTGATGCCGGAAACCACGAGGTCGGGCCGCTCGGATAAAAGGCCGGTCAGAGCCAGCTTTACGCAGTCGGTCGGGGTGCCGTCCACCGCCAGCCGCGCTGGCCCAACCTCGTGTACCCGGAGCGGCCGGTGCAGCGTAAGCGCATGGCTCATCGTACTCTGCACCCGATCGGGCGCCACGGTGACGACTTCGCCGACGGTTCGAAGCGACGCTTCGAGCGCGAGCAGTCCTTCGGACTGGATGCCGTCGTCGTTGCACGCCAGGATCTTCAACGGCGGTATTCTGGCAAAGAACTGGAAAGCGAACAAGCCCGTCGCGTCTTGTGGACAAACTCCGCCCTGAGTTATCGTTGCCTGGGTAAGGAGCCCCTTGCACATGGCAAATGCAGAGATCGTGGCGATCGGTTCCGAACTGCTGTTGGGCCAGATTGTGGACACGAATTCGGCCTGGATCGCGCAGCGCTTGAGCGCCCTGGGAGTCGACTTGTTTTTCAAATCCGTGGTCGGCGACAACCCGGTGCGCATGAAAGACGTCATCGCCAGAGCGCTGGAACGCGCCGACGTGGTGATCACGAGCGGCGGCTTGGGTCCGACGCAGGATGATCTCACGCGAGAGATCGTGGCCGAAGTTACCGGACGGAGGCTCGTGCTCGACAGCGAGCTGCTGGATCAGGTCGAAGCCCACTTTCGACGTCGCGGCCGCACGATGACCCCCAACAATCGGCGTCAAGCGTATATTCCCGAAGGCGCGATCGCCGTGAAAAACCCGAACGGGACCGCGCCCGCCTTCATCGTCGAAGACGCGCGCGCGGTGGTGTTTTGCCTGCCCGGCGTGCCCGTCGAACTAAAATGGCTCTTCGAACACGAAGTCGAGCCTTACCTCCGGCGCAAGTTCAACCTGGCCGAGGTGATTCATTACCGCGTGGTGAAGATTGTCGGGGTGGGCGAGAGCGCGGTCGATGACCGGATCGGACATTTGATTGCAACTTCGAGCAATCCGACGGTCGGAGTGCTCGCGCACCCGGGGCAGGTCGATGTGCGGATCGCGGCCAAGGCGGCCGACAAGAACGAAGCGTTGAAGCTCATCGCTCCGCTCGAGGCGGAGGTGCGCGCCGTTTTCGGGCGTGCCGTGTTTGGCATCGATGACGAGACGATCGAGCAGGTGGTCGGGCGGCTCTTACGGGAGCGAAACAAGACGGTCGCGGTTTACGAAGACGTCACGTGCGGCCAGCTCGCCGATCGCTTGCAGAGCGGCGCCGGCGACCGCTTTGTCGCGGGCTTCATCGTCAATACCGAGGAGGCCCTTAACGGTATCCTGGTGGACGATCGTGAGTCGCGGCGCGGTCGAGATCCTACGGCAGACCCGGAACTTTTGACCCGATGCCTGGCGGAATCGGTGCGCGTTCGGTCCGGCGCAAGCTATGGTCTTGCGCTCCACGGCATCCCGGATGTCGCAAGCCGGCTGGAAAACATGGCTCAGGGACAAACCGTGATCGCGTTGACCGACGGCCAGACGACCGTAGAGCGGACTGCGCCCACGGCCGGCCGCGGGTCCTACGACCGCATACGCATGACCGTGAACGCGCTCGATGCCTTGAGGCAGGCTCTTCTCGAAGCCGCGCCGTAACCGGCGGTTCGAAGCCAAGCTACGCCTGTGGAACAAGATAGCCTCCGGAGTCGCGGAGCTGATCCAGCCGCCGCTCGAGTCGATCGATCGGCTGCTCGAGAGTCTCGACTGCTTGGGCCCAAAAATCGGGTCTTTGAAGATTGCAGCCCACGGTTTTTCTCACGACGTTTTCGGGGGTATCGCTGCCTGCGGACCGAAGGAGGGCTTCGTACTTGGGCAAGAAACCCTCGCGCTCTCGTTCGAACATCGCATACAGGCCGCGGCTGAGCAAGAATCCAAAAGTATAGGGAAAGTTATAGAAGGTGAGGCCGGTAATGTAGAAGTGGAGTTTCGAAATCCAGAAGCACGGATCCTCACCTCCGTCCACGAGCGCATCCCCTAAAACCCGGCGCTGCGTTTCGGCCATCAAGGTTTTCAGCCGGCTGACGCTAAGCTCGCCGGTCTTGCGCTCTTCGTAAAAGGCCTTCTCGAATTCATAGCGCGCCGGAACATCCAGTAAATAGACGGCGCCGTAACCCGCCTCCATGTCAAGCAAGCGCGTTTTTTCCTCATCGCCAATCGAACCGTCGTCGAGCAACCCGTGAACCAGTATCAGCTCGCTGAAAGTCGAAGCGGTTTCGGCCAACGTCATTGGATAAGCGCGCGCATAGGGCCGGACATCGCGCATGAGATGCCCGTGAAACGCATGTCCTGCCTCGTGAGCGAGCGTGAGGACATCTCGCACCGAGCGATTGTAGGTCATGAAGACGCGGGACTCCCCGGTCAACATCGACCCGGTGCAGAAGCCGCCCGGCCGCTTTGCGGGCCGGGGCTCCCAATCGACCCATTTTTTGTCGATCACGGTGTGAAAGAAACTTCCGAGCGCGGGATACGCATTGCTGAACGCCCTGGCGACGAGCGCGGTCGCATCCTCCCACGGTAGACCGATAGCTGCCCGAACACCGCCGGTTGCCGACGCAGAGGCTTCGGTCTTCCGTCTTGAGTCGCGTTCCCGGTCTCCAGTCTCTGGTCCGCTGTCGTGTTGTGGTAAAAGCGGCGCTCCGAGATCGTACCACGCGATCCCGTTTTCGCCCATCGCCCGCGCGTGAAGTCTGAGAATGCGGCGGGGAATCTCCAGGCGCGAAAAAAGCCCCTCGAGCAACGCATCGAGGGTGGCGCGGGAAATGCCGGCCTGAAAAAGCGCGATCTCCAGGAAGTCAGTAACGCCGCGGTGGCGGTTGAGCGTCAGGCGGGCGCCGGCGATCGCGTTGAGCGCTGCGGCGGCCGCATCTTCGATCGTCGCCCAGGCGGCGTTACCCTTCTCAAACGCCGCTCGGCGGATGCGCCGGTCGGGATGATCGAGCAGCGACCGGCGTTGCGCCATCGGTAGCCGCTCGCTTCGCCCGTCGGGAAATTCCATATCGAATTCGAGTTTCGCGGAAAGCGTCTCGTAGAGCCTGCCCCAAGCCTGAAGACCGTCAACCGCCAGGTCCGCTGCGAGAACCTCTTTATCCCGCGGCATCGAGCGGCGCGCCTCTTCGCGCGCTCGGGTGAGGTAGTTGTCGGCGCCTTTGAGCGCCGGCCGTGAGAGAAATCGCGTGAAGGTCGCCTCGCTTGCGTCCTTCAGCACCCGAAGCAGCTCGATTCTGATTTTCGCCATTTCGGCGCGCAGCCGCGTCAGTTCGGCTTCTTCCTTCCGGTAGGCCTCATTGCGCGCATCGGCCGAGGCCAGACAGTTGATGTAAGAACCAAGGTGCGACATGCGCCGGATCAGATCCTCGTGATCGAGAACGATTCGTTCCCATGATGCGCCGCTTCGTTGGCTCAGGCGCGCCATGGCGCCGGCGCGCTTGCGCACGGCCGCGATATCGGCCGCGAGAGCGCTCTTGAACTCGCGCATCTCGGGCCCCCCGAAGCTGGGAAAATAACTACGCAGGTCCCAATTCATCCGGCCGGAGAAGGTCTTTGATAGCACAAAAGCGCGTGCGACCGACAGGGGGAGGGCGGGATTGACGAACGCTGTGGCGGCGCTACAATACCTTCGCTCTTCGCATCGCGGAGAATTGGATGCTGCGGGTGATCTTTGTTTCGGTCCTATTGAAGGTTTCCCTGGTCGCGCCGGATTTCACCCTGGCGCACGGGGAGTTCGGGGCGGCCGCGGATGGTCGCGTCCTCGAGCTGGTCGACGAGCTCAAGCAAGCGATTAACCGGATGGAAAAAGCCCGCCAAATCGATCCGGCGGCAGTGAACCAGCTGAAGGAGCTGATCCGGCGCTACGATTGGCCGTGGCGCGTGCGGCTCCTTTACGACGATTTTACCGACGGTGAATTCGCCTCGAATCCGGAGTGGAAGGTCATGCGCGGTGATTTCTGGGTGACGCGCGGGCTCGGATTACGAACCGTCGTCGGGGATCAGCCGGTGGCTCGCTGGGGTGTGGGCGAGCGGTGGAGCAAGCTTTCCCGCTTCTCTTCGTTGGAACGGCTGGGCGTGCTCAAAGACTTCGTCGAGCAGCCGGTCAAACCGCTCCGGCCGATCGAAGCGTGGCAGCCGGCGCAGATTTCCACTCGCCTGGCGCTGGGAAATGCCTTTGCGGTTCGGGTGCGGATGGTTTCGCGCGAGAAGCCGCAACCCGGGGCGCGCCTGGAGTTCGGACCGTTTCGCGGCAGCGAGCGAGATTGGGGCTTTCGCCTGGCGTACGGCTCGGGCTCGAGCTCCCGGATTGAGCTCTGGCGCATCACCCCCGGGAGGACGGCGCTTATCGCAAGCTCGCAAGACGCGATCGATCTGGAAGACGGGAGAGCCCACGATGTCGACTGGCGGCGCGACCGGGAAGGGAACATGCTCGTGCTGCTGGATGGGAGCGAGGTCGTCCGGGCAACGGACCGGAGCCTGAACGATTTCTTCGACGGCTTTACGATCGCGAACACCGGCGGCGATTACACTTTCGAGCGAATCGAGATCTTCGGTGCCACGCCGTGATCCCCAGGATCGTGGCGGACCCTGGAATATTGGAGTGCTGGAGTATGGAGCCCACTGCTTCAATACTCGAGTAGCTCTTACGTCGCGCTCTTGGCGTCCCTTGGCACTCGCTCAGGGCAGGCCTTGGCGCGAGAAAGTCTCCTCCCTTGGGTCAACTTTCGAGCGCCTTCCGCAGTGTCTCGGCGTCAATCTCACCCTCGCGGATGACCTTCACATCATTCCCGGCAACCTGAACCACGGTCGAACCCGTTTTTGAACTCAGCGCGCCGCCGTCAATAAACACATCGATTCGACCGGCAAAGTATCGCTTCGCTTGGGCGATCGTTCGGGCGGGCGCCTGTCGCGACGGGTTGGCGCTCGTCGCGGTTAGCGGTCTGCCGAGTCGTTGAACGAGAGTCGTTGCGATCGGATGGCTCGAGATCCTGACGCCGATGCCGCCTTGTTGATTCAACAGCGGTTCGGGAAGACCGCCCCGTCCGGGCACGACGATCGTGAGCGGCCCGGGCCAAAACAAGGACATGAGCTTCGCTGCAAGCGGAGGGATGTCACGCGCTACCGTGAGAAGCATCTCCTCCCCGGCTATGAGGACCGGCATTGGGTTTTGCCGATCGCGCCCCTTGAGCTCAAATACCTGATCGACGGCGGCGGCATTGAGCGCGTCGGCGCCGAGCCCGTAAAGCGTCTCGGTGGGAAAAACGATAACGTCACCGCGCTCGAGCGCAGCCACCGCGCCATCCAAGTCTGCTCTAGGGTTACGGTTCAAAGTTTCACTGCCGGCGCAGCGCGCGATGCGCTATGTCTCTGCGATAATGCATGCCGTCCCAGGAGATCCCGCCGATAGCGCGATACACCTCGTTTACCGCGTCCGCAATGGTCGCGCCGCGGGCCGTCAAGGCAAGGACACGCCCGCCCGCCGTGACCCAGCGGTCCCCTTCGCGCGCGGTCCCGGCGTGAAAGACGAACCCTTTCTGCCAGTCGCGCAGAGTTTCGAGGCCATGAATCTCTTTGCCCTTTTCGTAGGCTCCTGGGTAGCCGCGGGCGCAGGCAACGACCGTTACCGCGCACTCGGCGCGCCATACCGCCGTGACGCGATCGAGGGTGCCTGCGGCCGCCGCCTCGAGTAACGGCACGAGATCGTTCTCCAACCGCATCATGATCGGCTGGCATTCCGGGTCGCCGAACCGCACGTTGAACTCCAGGACCTTGGGCCCTGTGTCCGTGATCATCAGGCCGGCGTAGATGACGCCACGGTAGAGAATCCCATCGTTCTTTAACCCGAGCAGCAAGGGCTCGAGGATCTCGCCCATAATCCGGCGGTGCATTTGCGACGTGACCACCGGCGCCGGCGAGTAGGCGCCCATCCCGCCGGTGTTGGGGCCCAGGTCGCCGTCGAGCAGCCGCTTGTGATCTTGCGACGGCGCCAACGGCAGGAGGTGCTCCCCGTCGGTCAGCGCCATAAACGACGCTTCCTCGCCCTCGAGGAGCTCTTCGATGACGACGCGCTCGCCGGCTGAGCCGAAGCTTTTCCGCACGAGAATCTCCTCGATCGCCCGCTCGGCCTCTTCGCGGTCGGCGCATACAAAGACGCCCTTGCCGGCGGCCAAGCCGTCGGCTTTGACGACCGAGGGACCCGGTTGCCGCGCCAGGTGCCGGCGGGCGGCAGAGGGATCCGTGTGGATTTCGAACGAAGCGGTTGGAATCCGGTATTTCCGCAAGATTTGCTTCGCGAACGCCTTGCTCGCCTCGAGCCGCGCGGCGGCGCGGTTTGGCCCAAAGAGCTTGAGGCCGCGCGCTTGGAATACATCAGCGATCCCTAAGGCAAGCGGCAGCTCGGGACCGACCACCGTCAAATCGATGCGCTTCTGGTGGGCGCAATCCGCGAGCCGATCGATTTCTTCCGGTTGGATTTCGATGCACTCGGCCAACTCGCCGATCCCGGCGCTGCCCGGGGCGCAGTAGACCTTCTCGACCTCCGGGCTCTGGGCGATTTTCCAGACGAGGGCGTGTTCACGTCCGCCGCTACCCACGACCAAGAGTTTCATAGCACGAACCGAACGGTTTGAACGGCATGAACGGTTTGAACGTTTCTAGTGGCGGAAGTGGCGCATGCCGGTGAACACCATCGCCATCCCATGCTCGTCCGCCGCCGCGATCACTTCCTCGTCCTTGATCGACCCCCCAGGCTGGATTACGGCGCTGGCCCCGGCCCTGGCTGCTTCATCAACCCCGTCGCGGAACGGATAGAACGCATCGGAAGCGACGGCGGAGCCCTTGAGATCGAGACCGTGCGTTTGAGCCCGGAGAACGGCGATCTTGGCCGAATCGACCCGGCTCATCTGGCCGGCGCCGACGCCGAGCACCTGATCCGGGGAAGCAAAAACGATCGTATTCGACTTCACGTGACGGCACACGCGCCATGCGAAATCGAGCGCCGCGTACTCCTCATCGCTCGGCTTACGGCGCGTGACCACGCGGCAGGCGCGCACATCGACCGTACCGCAGTCCCAGTCCTGGAGTAGCACGCCGCCGCGAACGCGGCGCAGATCGTAACCGCCGCGCTGCGGCTCGCTCATGTCGAGCTCGAGCAGGCGGATGTTGAGCAGTCGTTTCGCCGAAGAGAGGACCGCCCGGGCTTCGTGAGTGAAGCCGGGCGCGATCACGATCTCGAGAAAGATCTCCTTCAGCTCGTTGGCGGTTTCTTCATCGACCTCGCGGTTGAATGCGATCACGCCGCCGAAGATCGAGACCGGATCACAGGCTTTGGCCTTGCGGAAGGCATCGGCGAGAGATCGCTTTGATAAAGCGACGCCGCAAGGGTTGGTATGCTTGATCGCCACGGCGGCGGTATCGGAGAATTCCAGAACCGTGCTCAGCGCCGCGTCGGCATCGAGGATGTTGTTGAACGAGAGCGCTTTTCCCTGTAGCTGTTTGGCGCGCGCGATCGAGGGCCCGCTCTCGCCCTTGGTGCCGTAGAAAGCGGCTCGCTGGTGCGGGTTTTCGCCGTAACGCATGTCCTGGATCTTGGTGAGCTGGAAATTCACCGTCTCGCCCCAGCACGTGGGCTTCTTCTGCTCGTCGAGCGAGGAGCAGTAGTTAGAGATCGCGCCGTCGTACTCAGCCGTGTGCTGGAACGCCTTACGAAAAAGGCGGAAGCGTGTTTCGGGCGAGAGTGAGCCTGCGTTGCGCTGCAGTTCGGCGAGCACGGACCCGTAATCGTCGGGATCGACGACAACGCCCACGTGCGCGTGGTTTTTGGCCGCCGCGCGCACCATGCTCGGACCGCCGATATCGATGTTTTCCACCGCTTCTTCGAACGACGCCCCGCGCGCGACGGTCGCCTCGAACGGGTAGAGATTGACGACGACGAGGTCGATCGGGAGGATGCCGTGGGCTTTCATCTGCGCCGCATGCTCGGGACGATCGCGCAACGCCAGAATCCCGCCGTGGATTTTCGGATGGAGCGTCTTTACCCGTCCATCCATCATCTCGGGAAAGCCGGTGAGGTCCGAAACTTCCCTGACCGGAACCCGGCTGTCTCTCAGCAGCGAAGCAGTGCCGCCGGTCGAGATGATCTCGATGCCCAGAGCCTGCAACCCGCGGCAAAACTCCACGATGCCCTTCTTGTCAGAAACGCTGACGAGGGCCCTTTGAACCGTGGCCACCTTATGTGTCCTCCTCGAAAAGCCGCTTATCTGTGAATGCGCGGAACGCGCGAGCCGATGGAAGTGAGGATCTCGTACGAGATCGTATCGGACCAGGCGGCAATCTCATCGGCGGAGATCGTCTCGCCGCCTTGGCGCCCAAGGAGAACAACCTCGTCTCCCTGTTGCACTCCTCGTATATCGGTAACGTCGACCATAGTCAAATCCATGCAGACGCGTCCGACGACGGGCGCGCGCGAACCGCGCACCAGCACCGCGCCGCGATTCGACAGCAGGCGTGGATAACCGTCGGCGTAGCCCACCGGGAGAGTGGCGATCAAGCTCGGGCGCGCCGTGACAAAGGTCTGGCCGTAACTGATGCTCGAGCCCGCGGGTACCCTTTTGAGTTGCAGGATGCGCGTGTGCCACGAGAGCACCGGTTTGAGCGCGATCTGGCCTTCCATCTCGCGCGACGGGTAAATGCCGTAGAGAATCAATCCCGGCCGCACCATGTCGAAATAAGCTGCGCGAAGCGTCACGGTGGCGGCGCTGTTGGCAAGATGCGTGAGCGCGGGACGGATGCCGGCTGCCTTGAGGCTCCCAAGGACATCGTGAAATACGGCGAGTTGGCGGCGCGTGTAGTCGCCTTCGACACTTTCCGCATGAGAGAAGTGAGAAAATACGCCCTCGACTTTCAATGCCTGGAGTTTCTGGATCTCGGGCAACCAGGAGCCGCACTCGGCGGCCGCGAGGCCGATCCTCCCCATGCCGGTATCGACCTTCAAGTGAACCGCGCAGCTCGTGCCGCGGCTCCGCACCGCTGCTTCGAGGCGCTTCAAGCTCTCGATGTCATGGACTACAGGCGTCAGCCCATGATCGAAAAAAAGGTCGATTTGGGCCGGGTAGACGCCGGCAACAACGATAATCGGCTGGCGCACTCCGGCACGCCTGAGTTCCATTCCCTCCTCGACGGTTGCCACGCCGAAGGCATTGCTGCCCGCGGCGGCGAGAGCAGCGGCAATTGCGGGGGCGCCATGCCCATACGCGTTCGCTTTCACCATCGAGAGGATCTTTACCTGCGGTCCCACCTTCTCGCGGATCTGCCGGATATTCCAGCGGAGGGCTTCCAAGTCGATCCAGCAGACGGTCGGGCGTCCCTCGGGATGGGTTGAATTTGGGTATGAATCGGATTGCGGCACTAAGAAACTTTCGACCCCGCGGTTACGGGCCTTTCCGGCGTTAAGATGATCACCCTGTCCCCGTCGGACGCCGCCAGCAGCATCCCCTGACTGTCGAGTCCGCGAAGCCTGGCGGTTTCCAGATTGGCAACGACGACGATCTGGCGGCCAACGAGCTCCTCGGGCGTGTAGTGCTCGCGGATCCCGGCGCAGATTTGCCTCTCCTCGGAGCCGAGATCGACTTTGAGCACGATCAGTTTGTCCGCATTCGGGTGCGGCTCGGCCGATTTAACCGTACCGATGCGCAGCTCGACCTTGCGAAAGTCAGCAATCGAAATCATCGAGTTTCACACGGTGTAGAGCGAAACATAGCACGGTCGCCAAAAAAAAAGAATGAGTGTTCTCCCCCTCCCTGGCCCGCTTGGGCTCTCCCTTGACAAGAAATCTGCAATTTAATACTAACAGTAATCATTACTAATAAAGGAGGATCGCGTATGGCAAAGAGCCTCAAGGGGACAAAGAGTCATGAGAACCTAAAGCACGCTTTTGCCGGCGAATCACAGGCGAATCGCCGGTATCTCTATTTCGCCCGTGTGGCCGATATCGAAGGCTATCCGGACATGGGCGGACTCTTTAGAGACACGTCGGAAGCTGAGACGGGACACGCGTTCGGACACCTCGACTTTCTTAAAGAAGTCGGTGATCCGGTAACCGACGTTCCGATCGGCACGACGGAGAAAAACCTCAAATCGGCGGTCGAAGGCGAGACTTACGAGTACACCGAAATGTACCCGGGGTTTGCGCGAACGGCGCGCGAAGAGGGCTTTGCGGAGCTGGCGGAGTGGTTCGAGACGCTGGCCAAGGCCGAAAAATCGCACGCCGGTCGGTTCGCCAAAGGCCTGGAAAAAATCGCCGGGCGCGAGCCCGCCGAAGCGGCAAGCTAAAAGCCTTAACGGGCTAAGGGGCGCAAGGGTCGCGCCCCTTAGCCGTCCATGCGAGGAGACCGTGAAGAAAGTCACGCTCGATGATATCGTAGGCCTGCCGGCGTACGAAAAAATCCGCGACGATTTCCGCCGCCGGGTGATCGAACTCAAACGCAAGCGCCGGGTATCGGTGGGGGACAAGGTTTCGCTGGTTTTTGAAAATCGCGAGACCGTGATCTTTCAAATCCAAGAGATGCTGAGGGCCGAACGGATCACCGACCTTGATAAGATTCGCGAAGAGATCGACGTTTATAACGACCTTCTTCCGGGGAGCGGCGAATTGAGCGCGACGCTCTTTCTCGAGATCGAAGACCAGGCGCGTCTGCGCGAGGAGCTGCTCAAATTTCTCGGCATTGATGAGGTTGTCTATCTCAAAATAGGAGAGCGCACGGTTCACGCCCGCTTCGAGCCGGGACGGAGCAAAAAAGACAAGATCAGCGCCGTTCAATACATCAAATTCCCGCTCCAAGCGGAGGAAATCTCCAGCCTGCGGGCGGGCGAGAGCGCCGAGTTGATCATCGATCATCCAAATTACAAGGCGAGAACGCCGATCGAGCCGGCGACGCGTCAGTCTTTGCTCGAAGACTTGGCGGCGTGACGCGACCGACTGAACGTGAACAGAAACCGAAGAAATACGAAACAACTCGAAGTGATCTGGGAGGCGATCAAAGACGACAGCTCCCATCCGACGGCGGATCAAATCTACGCCCGGGTGCGTGAAGATCTGCCCAACGTGAGCCTCGGCACGGTTTATCGAAACTTGCAGAAACTCGTCGCCGCGGGCAAGCTTCAGGTCCTCACGCTCGGGCGTTCGCAGCATTTCGATCCGCTCGTTGCCCGCCACCAACACTTCATCTGCGAGCAGTGCCACCGCGTATACGACGTTTTCCTCGATGCCGCAGCGCCGGGGCTAAACCCCGTCAAACTGCCCCACGAGGGCTTCACCGTCACTTCCCAGCAGGTTTCCTTCTACGGCACGTGCAAGGAGTGCTCCGCCGGCTAGCAGCCGGGCCGAGCCGAACTTTCTTGTAAACACCGAGCGGCGACGCTAAATTGAAGCGGTCGATCGATGCCGGCGCACAACCGGGTTCTTGCCGGTCGGAGAAGACTAACAGCTTAGATCGAGAGCCATATGAGACGGCGTGGCTTCGTAGCATTGATGGCAGGGCTCTTTTGGTGGCCGTGGCGCGGCGTCGCCCAAGCGGTTTGCAATCCCGCGCTGGTGCGCCTACTGAGCCACGGCCGCGATCTCGCGCAAACACGGCCGGGAAGGGGACCGACGCTGGGCAACTACTTCATCCAGTGGCACGGCCATTCGAGTTTTCTGATCCACTCGGGGAGTCAAACCAAAGTGGTCGCCGATCCCAACTTCAACGTCACGCCGGGGATTCAGGCCGACGCGGTGACGGTGAGCAACGACCATGCAACGCACAACAATGTCGGCGCGGTCACGGGGAATCCGGTGATCCTGAGGGGCATCACGTTCCACCAAACTTGGAACCCGATCCGCACGAACATCAAAGACATAGCGATCGTCAATATCCCGAGCCGGCGGGGGCAGAGTTGGGGGGAAATGGCGAATTCCATCTTCATCTACGAAATGGGGAGCCTGTGTCTCGCGCATCTAGGCAACATCGGCCATCTCCTGAGCCCCGAGCAGGTAAAAGCGCTGCAGCGCGTCGACGTGATGATGGTGCCGGTCGACGCCATGACCAATCTCGGCTTTGACGATATCATTAAAGTGATCGAGCAGGTGAAGCCCCCGATCGTGATTCCGATGCATTACGATGTTGCGCGCCAGGGCGAACTGTTTGCCGCCTTCGCCGAAAAGCACTACCCGATTCGCCGTCTCGCGGACTCGCAATTGACTCTGAACCGTTCGATGCTGCCGAAGACGACCGAAGTCTTCGTGCTCGCTCATCCCCGGCCGGTTCTGTTCGGCGAATGATTTTCGCAACCCGCCGCTTGCCGCGCTTGCGCATCGACGAGACACGGGAAGCGGGCGGTTGCAGCGCGGGAGACGTCCACCTATAATGCACTGGGCGCCGCGCAGGACGGGTAACATGGAACAGAAGGATATCGATTATTTCCGCAATCTTCTGAACGAGCGCATTCGGGAATTGCGTTCCGAAGCAGGCAAAACCGTCGAAGACATGGACGAGGACGAAAATTTTCCCGACCCGAGCGATCGGGCCTCGATGGAAGCCAACCGCAACTCGATCCTGCGCATTCGCGACCGCGAGCGGAAGTTGATTTTCAAGATCCAAGACGCGCTCCAGCGCCTCGACAACGGCGCGTACGGTATTTGCGAGGAATGCGGAGAAGAGATCGGCATCGAGCGCCTTAAAGCCCGTCCGGTCACGACCCTCTGCATCGAATGCAAATCGAAGCAGGAGATGGCGGAGCGAAGAGCCAAGCGGGTCGTGTGACCTAGGTTTCAGATTTCATGAAAATCAAAAAAGCCGTCATTCCCGTGGCGGGATTGGGCACTCGCTTTTTGCCGGCAACCAAGACGGTTCCGAAAGAGCTGTTGCCGATCGTCGATATTCCCTCGATTCAATACGTTGTCCAGGAAGCCGTCGACGCGGGCATTCAGGAAATCATTTTCGTCACTGGTCGCGGCAAGGACGCGATCGAAGACCATTTCGACGAGGCGCCCGAACTCGAGCAGGTCTTGGCCGACCGAGGACAGACGGCGATGGTCAACATGTTGCGGCGGATCGCCGAAATGACCGAAGTGGTTTCGGTGCGGCAAAAAAAACCGCTGGGGCTGGGTCACGCGGTTCTGTGCGCCCGTGATCTCGTCGGCAACGAGCCGTTCGCGGTCATGCTCGCCGATGACCTGATCGACAGCGACACGCCGTGCATCAAACAGCTCCTCGACATTTACACAGATAGGGGTGAGTCGGTGGTGGCGCTGATGGAAGTACCGGCTGAAGAAGTCCATCAGTACGGGGTGATCAAAGGCAAAGAAATCAGAGAGAGGCTTTACCAGGTCGAGGCGACCGTCGAGAAGCCGCCCGCTCAGGAAGCGCCCTCGCGAATGGCGATCATCGGGCGCTACGTCCTTCGCCCGGAGATTTTTTCTTACTTGGAAAACCAACCGCCCGGGCGCGGTGGGGAAATTCAGTTGACCGACGGACTCGCGCAACTCGTCCGTGACCGGCACGTGTTCGGCTGTCAGTTTCTCGGCGAGCGCTACGACATCGGCGACAAGTTCGGTTTCGTGCGCGCAACCGTCGCCTACGCGCTCAAGCGGCCGGACTTGAAAACGAAGGTAAAAGATTATTTAAAAGCGGTAGTAAGCAGCTAGCTGGGGCCGTAGCTCAGTTGGGAGAGCGCTAGAATCGCACTCTAGAGGCCGTGGGTTCGACTCCCATCGGCTCCACCAAATCCAAAAAGGGCGGGACGATCTCCCGCCCTTTTTTTGCCGGCATTGACTTCGCTAGCCGGCTATGGAAATAGGTCCAAGGGCCATGATGGTGAAACCGATCAGCGGGGAGGCATGAATGGGCAGCGCGCTTTGGGTCATCTCTTCGATTTTGCTCTGTCTGCAATGGATCGTAATACGGCTAGTAGGCATCCATCTCGCGCCGGAACTCGAAGCCCTGAGCGCCGGGCTCGCGATTTTTGGCGCGGCCTTCATGCTTTCCTGGGCGGCGGAACTGGCCCAGCTCGAAATATCGCAATCTCTCGCGCTCGCGGTGCTGGCACTGATCGCCGTGCTGCCCGAGTACGCGGTGGACATGTACTTCGCTTGGCGGGCCGGCGAAGATCCGCAATACACCGCCTATGCGACCGCGAACATGACGGGAGCGAACCGCTTGCTGATCGGTGTCGGTTGGGCGGCCGTCGTGCTGACCTACTGGCTCAAGACCCGAAAAAAGGCCGTCGAACTCGAAGGGTCCCACAAGATCGAGATCCTCTATCTCGGAATCGCCACCGCCTATTCCTTCTTCATTCCGTTTAAGGAACAGCTGGATCTCTTTGACGCGGCGGTGTTCATCGGGATCTTCGCCTTTTATATCCGCGCCGCCTCCAAAGCCGCGCATGTCGAACCGGAACTCGAAGGGCCGACCGAAATGATCGCCCGGTGGGGCATGGGGCCCCGCAGGGCGGCGACGGTTTTCCTATTCGTGTTTGCCGGCTACACGATTTTTATTTCCGCCGAACCGTTCGCCGAAGGGCTGCTCGCCACCGGGCGAAAATTCGGGATCGAGGAATTTTTGCTCGTCCAGTGGCTGGCGCCGCTTGCTTCGGAGTCGCCGGAGTTCATTGTCGCGATTCTTTTTGCCGTGCGCGCAAACCCGGGAGCGAGCATGGGCACGTTGATTTCGTCGAAAGTCAACCAGTGGACGCTTCTCATCGGAATGCTGCCGGTGGTCTATGCAATTTCGGCGGGCGGGGTGGGGCCGATGCACATGGACACGCGGCAGATCGAAGAGATGTTGTTGACGGCGGCGCAATCGCTTTTTGCGGTGGCTATCCTGGCCAATTTATCCTTTTCGCTCGTCGAAGCGGTTATCATATTTGTTCTTTTTTCGACGCAGCTGCTCATCCCCGATCCCGCGTTTCGTTACTATTATTCCTATCTGTACATCGTTCTGGCGATAGGGATGGTCGTTCTCAGGCGGGATTGCCGCGAGGCGTTGGTGGGATTGTTCGAGCGCTCCCCCGCGCCTCATCCGGCGAAAGAGAAGTAAACCGGCTCAGTGTTTCGCGCCGGTCTTTTCTTCCTTGATGAGCTCGTGTATCAAACGCGGCACGCTGCCGCAATTAAAGCAGCGCGGAGGGCTGTACTTGGTTTCGCCTTCCGGATAGCGCATGTACCGTTTGTAAAACGGCTTTTCCGTGCCGACGTAATCGTCGTAGTAAAACGCCAACTTGCCGCACTCGCTGCACTGGAGGTATTTCGCCATCCGGTTCCTCTTGAAAAATCCTCGTGATCGGTCGTGTCTCGGCCCCAAGGCGCGGCGTTCTTCCGTCACAGCCCGAGGTCGTGGTCAGCGTGAAGGGAGAATACTGAGTCGCTTGCCGAAGGTCAATATGACACAGACCGGCGAAGGCCCGGCGACTCGATAAACTCAAGCGCTCGCGCGCCCCGGCTTTCGGGAGCGCTGTTCCTGGTAGATCGCCAAAACGAAAGAAGCGAACGCAAGCACGAGCAGCGTCCCGGAGATCGGGCGGGTGAGAAACAACCAGAGGTTCGAATCCGTCATGATCGAGCGGATCAAGTTCACCTCGATCTGATCGCCGAGTATCACACCGAGAACCATCGGCGCCAACGGGAAACCGGTTTTCACCATGAAGTACCCGAGAACACCAAAGATCAGCAACGTGTAAACATTTTCCATGATGTTGTTGAGCGCATAGGAACCCACGACACAAAATACCAAAACAATCGGAACCAGCGTATGCAGCGGGACAGTCACCACTTTGATAAAGAAACGCAAGCAGCCGGCCTCGATGACCACGGTCACCAGGTGGGCGATGAAGTAGGCTGCGAGCATACCATAGGCAACCTTGACGTTGGTGATAACAAAAAGCGGTCCAGGTTGAATGCCATGGATGATCAGGGCGCCGAGCATGACCGCCGTCACCGCGTCTCCCGGAATTCCAAACGCCATCATCGTGATGAGCGAGCCGCCGACATTGGCGTTGTTGGATGCTTCGCTGGCAATGATGCCGTCAGAGATGCCCGTTCCGAACTTCTCCGGATGCTTTGAGAATTTCTTCGCTTGGTCGTACGCGAGAATATTCGCTGCCGAGCCGCCGACCGCCGGGAGGATGCCGATCCAGAGCCCGACCAGCGTGGACCAGATTAAGTTAAAAGGCTGACTGAGTATGTCCTTCAGCACCTGCAGATGAGAAACCGAAAGATCGAAGTCGGCGCTGCTTTGCGTTTCGACTCTCGTGCCGCGTGTCTCCAGATCCTGCATCAGCTGAGAAAACGCAAACAAACCGATCAAAATCGGCAGAAAGGCGAAGCCGGTGTGGAGGAACTCCAGGCCGAAGGTGAAGCGCGGGATCGACATGAGCGGGTCAGTTCCAATCGTAGTGACGAGGAGCCCGAGCGTGCCGGAGAGTAAGCCCTTGATAATCGAGCCTTCCGTCAAAGCGCCGACGACGCTGAGTGTCAGCACGAACAACGAAAAGTATTCCCATGGCCCAAAACTCAGCGCCAGCCTGGCAAGCTGTGTCGCGCCGACGACGAGGGCGATGCCGGCCAGGAGACCGCCCAGTAGAGACGCCCAGATGCCGGTCCAAACGGCACGGCCGGGCTCGCCCTTTTTCGCCATGGGGTGGCCGTCAAACGTGGTCGCGATCGCCGATGGCGTGCCCGGGATTCCGATGAGCGACGCCGAAACGAGCCCGCCGGATTCTCCTCCAATATAGACGCCGATCATCGTGGCTATCCCTTGGAGCGGATCCATGCCGAACGTGAAAGGCAGGACCAAAATAACGGTCATCGTGATGGTGACGCCGGGAATAGCGCCGCCGATCAGGCCCGCTAAGGCTCCGGCGACCATCGAGAAAAAGATCCTCGGTTCCAGGATCGAGGCGAGCGACTGGGAGATGATCTCAACCATAGAGGATTTCTCGGCTCAGGGAAGCCAGCTTCCACGAGGAAGAAAAACGTGAAGGTATCTTTCGAAAACCGTATAGGTGATTAACGCAGTGCCGGTGCCAAGCAGCAACGATCCCGGCAGGCGCCGCCATCGCGGCCGGCCCAAAACCCACTGCAGGCTCGATACGAACAAAGCCGTGGAGAAGAAGTATCCGAGCTTGGGCAGTAGGAGGACGTAGAGAAAGAAGCCGGAGAACGCGACGAGCGTCGGCCGATAGCTCTCGACCCGGCGCGCGCGTGATGCTTGGTCCTTTTCGGCCCGGGCCGTAAGTAGTTGCTGCAGCACCAATGCCAGGCTAAGGCCGATCGTCAATAGCAGTAGACAGCGAGGGTAAAAAGACGGGCCGACGGGAACCAGCGGATTAGCAGGAATGTCGTCGAGGTGCGTATACAGCCAGCCGCTAAAGAGAAGGAGCCCGAGACCGATCCAGCCGTCGCGGCTCATAGGTCATCTTCGTTTCAGAATGCCGACAGCCGCCGCCGCTTCCTTTGTTAGCAGGTCGTTACTTTTCAGGAACTCCGCATAGGCCTTCCTACCAAGGAATTTAATATCCGTTCCCTGCTTGCGCATCTCCTCACTGAACGAACTCTCCTTGGCGACTTTGCCGCATGCGTCCTCGAGCTTCGCCAGGACCGCGTCCGGCGTTCCCTTGGGCGCGAGAATACCCCGGTTTTCGCCGTAAACTACGTTGATCCCCTGTTCCTTCAACGTCATCACATTGGGAACCACGGGGTGGCGCTCCTCGGTTGCAATCCCGAGCAGCTTTAGTTGTCCGGCCTTGACTTTGTCCATCTGTGTCAGGTCGACGCGCCCGAGATCGATGTGACCACCCAAGAGAGCGGTCATGCGCGGTGCCGTACCCTCGTAGCTGACGTATCGCCATTTCGCTCCAGTCTCCTTCTCAATGAAGGCGGCGAAAAAGTGGGTCGTGGATCCCAGGGTAACGCCAAACGTAATCTGCCCAGGTCTCTTTTTGGCGTCGGCGACGAGATCTGCCATCGCGTTCCACTTAGTGGCTGCGTTTGCTCCGACCAGGTTGGGGGTGAACACGACGCGGCAGACCGGTTCGAAGTCCCAGTAGTTGATGTCCGTGATGCCCGTGTAATACGTACCGTGGATGTAGTCGTGGACCGAATAAATGGTATAGCCGTCGGGCGGCGCCGCCTTGGCCTCGCGCGCTCCGACCGTGCCTGATGCGCCGGTAACATTGGCCACAATCACAGGCTGCCCAAGGTGTTTCTGCAGATGATGGGCAAAGACGCGCTTGACGACGTCGGTATCGCCGCCGGCGGCCCACGGGATGATCATTCTTATCGGTCGCTCGGGATACGCGTAAACGGGGCCGGGAAAGAGCAACTCCATAAGGAAGGATGCGGCCGCCAGAAACGGGATCCAGCCGGAAGCATGCGTAACAAAATTCATAAAGCCCCCTTTTGGGTTATCCCTCAGATGGCGCTACCGCTAGCACAGCGCGTAAAAAAGGCAAGCGGCGGCGATTATTGCAAGGCTGGCAGAAGATCACTACAATCGGCGTTGCTCGGTTTGTGAGGAGGAAGACAATGGCGATAAGGTTGTTTCAGTCGCAGACTTCGATGTTTTGCGAGAAGGTCAGGGTCGTTCTGGCGATGAAAAAGGTTCCGTACGAAATCGTCGACGTAAGGAAAGATGAGCGTAAGTCGCTCATCGAATTCACCGGGCAAAGAAAAGTTCCGTCGATGGATTACAACGGCCAGTGCATCATCGATTCGACCGTCATATCCGCGTTTCTCGAGGAGAAGTATCCCGTAAACAGCATCTATCCCGAAGGCGCCGCCAATAAGGGGATTTGTCTCGCGCTCGAGGACTGGTCCGACGAGGTCCTGATTCAAGCGAATCACGCGCTGCGGCGCGCAGAAATTCCTGAGGCGCGCAAGAAAGCCGAAGAACAATGGGCCGCGCACTTTAAAACTTTGGATCAGATCTATAGCGGAAAGAAATTCATATTCGACCGTATGACGATCGCGGATATCGCGATCTTCTCCCAGCTCCATTACCTATACACGACCGTCAAATACGATATTCCCGCCGACTACCGAAACGTGCACGCTTTCATGGAGAACATGCGCCAGACGCTAAAACTAAATTCGTTGTCCGACAGCTTTACGGCTCAGTCGCTCTGATCGATGGCATCACACCAAGAAATGCAACAGGAGCTTGGCTCGCCCGCAGACGCTCAAAAACCCTCACGCAAACCTGTGGTCAGCGGACGATGAAGCCTTGCGGGCCGCTGGCCATGGGCCTGTGCCTCGAGGCGTTCTTCAAACCGTCGGGTGCCGGTGGACGGCCGGAGGTGAAATGCCGACGTCCGGCCAAGCATGACGGAACTCATTGGCTGCTTTACGCTTCTCGGGCACCCGCCTTCAAGGGTCCGATGCGCTTTTGCTCAAACCGTCGCATGAGGGCAATTTTCGAAAGAGCACACGTTAAGGATCTGTCGGAAAACGGATCGGCCTCCGGCTGAAACGAAGGACTTGGAAATCGTCCGATTGAATTTTCTTCTTCGTGCTTGACCTTCGCGGCAAGTGTCCGTTTCTGCTTTTGTTTTTCGGCGTAGCCGCGCGGCGCGGGGAGCTCGGGTCATCGGAAGCTGTGAAGCGCTTCTGATCCTTGGTTGCGGCGGATGACCGAACAACCCTTCTCGGCTCTGTTGTTCCGCACGGTACTTGCTGGGGCCCTCCTTGGCGCTCTCGCCACGGCTTATTTTCTTGCCGGTGTCGCGGGTCACGTGCGCAGCCCGGTTGTCACCTACTCGGTGGCGATCGCTCTCGTCGGAAGCACCGGCTTTTTCCTCTACTGGCTTTTCTTTTTGGCGCCACGCGAAACGGGTCGGGTTGGGCGCGCCATTTGGCTTGTGGTCCTCCTCGTCATGTTTGCGGAAACCGTCCTCGGCCTGCTTCCGCCCACGGCGCGCGATGAGCTGACCCACCATCTGGCGATCCCGAAGCTTTACGTCGAAGCGGGACGGATCATTGAAGTTCCGATTGCGCCGTATTCGTACTATCCGATGCTCCTCGACATGCTCTTTACGCCTTGGGTTTACTGGAACCTCGACTTCGTTCCGAAGCTCGTCCATAGCCTCTTCGGCGCGCTTACGGGATTGCTACTCTATGCTTACTTGTCACGTAGACTGAACCCTGTCTACGGCCAGCTGGGTTTTTTCTTCTTTGTTTCCACGCCGGCGGTTTTGCGTTTAAGCCACTGGGCATATGTCGATTTGGGAGTGACGTTCTATGTGACTGCGGCATTGCTCTGTTTGCTGGTTTGGCGCGAGACAGAGCAATCGGGATGGTTGGTCCTGTGCGGCCTCTCGGCCGGTTTCGCCGCCGCCACCAAGCCGAATGGTTTGGTGGCGGCACTGGTCTTGTTTTTGATCCTATTGTTCGTGTTGGCCAGCCGCATACGCTCAGAGCTCAAAAAATGCGTCTCATGCCTGGCGCTCTTCACCGGCCTAGCCGTCCTGCCGCTCGTTCCGTGGCTTGTAAAAAATTATGCCCAGACGGGAAACCCTTTGTTTCCCCATGGGGGATGGCTCTTCGTATCCGATGTGGCGACGCAAGTGGGAGCCGCTCTCAGCTATGCCGATCTTGGGGTTCTCGGGAAGCGACGCTGGTTGTATGGCGAGAGCTGGTTGGAGATAGCGGCGCTGCCGCTTCGAATCTTCTTTTCCGGCAGGGACGACGTGCCACAGTACTTCGATGGCGCGCTCACGCCCGTTTTGGTGCTGCTTTTACCATGGGCGTTCAAGGGCAAATGGGGCGGCGAAAAGAGGATTTGGTTAGTTTTTGCCGTTCTCTACTTCGCCTACGCCGTGTTTCTCGTCGATCTGCGGATCCGTTACATCCTGCCCATTGTGCCGCCCCTTGTGGTGCTGCTGGTTTGGGGAGTGTTCAACGTCTATCTGCGGATCAGACGGCCCGCCTACCTGGTCGCTGGCCTCGTATTCTTTGGGGTCGTGCATCTCGGCTACCTCTATGCCTATTTTCGCGCCGGCCAGCCGATCGCCTACCTGTCCGGTCGCGAAAGCCGGGAAACCTATCTGAGCCGGACGTTACCCGATTACCCGGCTTTTCGATTTTTGAACCGGGAGACGCCGCCGGATGCGAAAATTTATCTTCTCTTTGCCGGGAGAAGGGCGTATTATTGCAATCGCAGCTATTTCCATGACGGCGGCGAGCTGCCCGGCTTCCTGATGGTAGCGATCCGATCCGCGCGGGAGCCGTCGGATATTGCGCGCCGATTGCGAGAGAACCAGCTCAGTCATCTGCTGGTAAGAGAGGATCTGCTCATCCGATTCTTAGCCGACAATCTGACGCCCGCCGAACGAGCCTTGTGGGCTGCTTTTGCTTCCAACCATCTCGAGCTTTTGTTTCGAGACCGCGGCTATTCCGTTCTGCAAGTGCATGGCTGATCTCTGGGGTGTTTCGGTCATTATTCCGATTTTCAACGAAGAACGCGGCTTGGCCGATCTCCTGCGCCGAACGCAGGCGTCCTTGCCGGCGCATTCCGAGATCGTCATCGTCGACGACGGTTCGACCGACGGCGGCGCGGATGTTGCCCTCCGGTTCGGCGCGACCGTCATCCGGCATCCCTACAACATCGGCAACGGTGCCGCCGTCAAGAGCGGCATCCGCGCGGCGCGCGGCAAGATACTCGTCTTGATGGACGGCGACGGCCAGCATCGGCCGGAGGATATCCCGAGGCTTCTCGAGGAAGCAGGCCGTTATCACATGGTCGTCGGCGCGCGCGCCAAGGGATCCAAAATGCGTTTCCATCGGTACGCCGCCAACGCGTTCTTTAACCTTCTCGCGTCTTACGTGACAAAATTTCCGGTGAAGGATCTCACCTCCGGATTTCGCATCCTTTCGCGGCGCGAGGCTTTGCGTTTCATCGATCTTCTGCCCAACGGGTTTTCATATCCGACAACGCTCACGTTGGCTTTCCTGCGCTCGGGGCTTACCGTGAAATACGTTCCGATCCGAACGCTTTATCGCGCGGGGCAAAGTAAAATCAGCTTAGTGACGGACGGCATTCGCTTTCTGCTTATTATTACGAAGATCGCGACGCTGTTCTCACCATTTCGGATTTTTCTTCCGGTCAGCGTCTTTTTCTTTATCGCGGGTATGACCAACTACCTCTACACGTACGTGACACAGTACCGCTTCACTAATATGTCGGTTTTCCTGTTGACCACTGCGGTGATCATATTCATGCTCGGTCTCATCTCCGAGCAGATCGCCCTGTTACGCATGGAGCGCCACCAGGCTTTCCCGCCGACGTGGCCGGAAGAGAGAGATTGACGGTCAGCAACGCCGTCGCCGCAACCGGAGCAACGCCCATCCCAACTCATATCGTGCCGTTTCGGACGAGCCTCGCGTCGGTCGGACTGATAATCGCGATTGCTGTAGCGTCCGCTTCGGTACTGTTGATGGCAACGCCGTGGGGTCTGGGGTTGAGTCCTGATTCAGCCGTGTATATCGGCGGAGCGCGGAGTCTTATCGGCGG
>DATMBL010000147.1:0-29106 GCA_035559295.1 Candidatus Eiseniibacteriota bacterium | reverse complement strand
TCACGCGACTTTCTTCTCTGGCACTGCGGTTGCTCTACCGCACCACCGTGCCGCAGCCCAACCAATGGAGGATCGTATGAAGCGCTCTTACGTCTACGGAGTTGCGTTCCTGATAAGCACTCTCCTGTTGGTCACGGGTCGGAGCGAAGCCGCGAGCAAGTACACCATGGCCTATGTCTCGGACTCTCCGAGCTCTTCGGTGCCCTTCTGGGTCGCCAAGGAAGCCGGCCTCTTCAAGAAGCACGGACTCGACATCGACCTACTGTTCATCAACGGCAGCACGCGCGCGATTCAGAGCCTCATTGCAGGCGATCTCAATTTCTCCGGGGCGGTCGGCACCTCGGCCATGAACGGCGCGATGGCGGGCGGCGAAATCACCATTATCAATGGTTTGGTGAATACGCTGCCTTATTACTTGATCGGTAAACCCACCATCAAATCTCCCGAGGATCTCAGAGGAAAATCCGCCGCAGTTCACGTACCGGGGACCTCGGCCGATTTCGCCTTGCGCCTTGCCCTCAAGAGGTTCGGCATTCCGTACGAAGACATCAAAGCGGTTATGGTCGGAGGCTCGCCTGCCCGAATAGCGGCGGTAACCAGCGGCCAGGTGGATTTCACAGTCGTGACCGAGCCGGGAAAGATCAAGGGGGAAAAGGCGGGTTTAAAGGTGATTTTGGACATGGCAAAACTCGACATTCCGTTTCAGTTTACCTGCACGACTACGACTCGGAAGATGATCCGTGAGAATCCCAAAGATGTCATGGCCCTCGTTAAAGCGATGGCGGAGGCCGTGCACTACTACAAGAACAACAAGGAACACGTGATCAAAATCATGCAAAAATACACGCGCGGCCAGAACCGTAGCGTGTTGGAGGGAGCCTACGCGGCTTACGACGAGCTGTTCGTCGAGGATACCTATCCAACGATCGAAGGACTAAAAAATACGTTGGAGATTCAAGCCTCGTGGGATCCTAAAGCGGCAAAGGCGAAGGTCGAGGACTTCGTCGAGTTAAAGTTTGTCGATGAGCTAAGGAAGAGCGGTTTCATCGCGAAACTGTACGGCGAGCGTCAGGTCGGCTCTCGCTAGGTTTAGGTGCCGAAAGTGGTGTTTGTCGTCTTCTCAAGAAACGAGGCGGAACGATGCCTCGTCAATCCGGCCGCTCAGGATTTCCGCCCCTTTCCCTTGAGCCCGCCTGGAGCATTGCCGCGGAGCGGTTCACCTCCCTCCAAGCGCAATTCCGGTCTCACGCGATCGAGCGAGATCGGCATTGCATGCTCCCACGGATGCTTCCAGGCGGAAGGCCGGAGAAATGTGACGACGAAGAAACGCCATCTCGGCTCGGTGGCAATTTCGCTCCAAAGCAGGCGGCGAGCGGCCTTCGGCGTGGACGTCGCTTCGGCGCAGCAGCGCGTCAAGCGACGTTGAAGGAGCGCGACCGTGACGGCGAGGAAAGGGGCCAGGGAGAAAAACATCTTGTTGCTGGTTTGCTCCATCGCATTCCTCTCCGCAATCGCCGGCTTTAGCCCCGCCGCAGCCGCCGGCTTCTACCCGACGATAAAGGATCTGCCGCAGTCCACGGAAGTCATCAAAGCCGATGACAACGTAAAAGCGATCAAGGCTTGGGCGCATGAGGACGGGTGCGAAAGGCTGCGGGTGGTTTCAGAGACGCTTCTCCACGAGGTAGCGACTCTCCGAAAAGCGTTGCAAAAAACCCTGACTGGTCCCGCGTTTCCGGCGGAAATCGAGAAGGGCGCGATGCCGATCGACCATGTCATCCGAGAAGAAGTCGAGCGGGTGGTTGAAGCGGCGTTGTCGATTTCACCGGTAATCGAGAACAAGCTTCAGTTTCTCGTCACGACGAAGAAACAAGAATGATGCACGATAACAATTCGAGGAGGATGAACTTATGAAGTGTCGCGTCTGCTTCGGCTTTCTCATAGGCTCCGCGTTCATTCTGCTGATTAACCTCCCCGCTGCTCTCGCCAACGATTTCTACAAAGGAAAAACCATTCGCGTCGTCGTCGGTTTCGCTGCCGGCGGAGGATACGACACTTATGCTCGGGCAGTCGCGCGACACATGGGAAAGCATATTCCGGGCAACCCCGAATTCGTCGTAGAAAACATGACCGGCGCGGGAAGCCTCGTCGCCGCCAACTACACGTACAATAGAGCCGAACGCGACGGGACGTTTTTGGGTGTGTGGAACAGCGCATTCGTTTTGTACCAGGCGCTCGGCGACCGCGCCGTTCGCCTCGACGCGCGCAAACTCGGGTGGATCGGCGCGCCGGTCAAGGGGTCGCCGCATTGCAGCGTGATGGCTTTCACCGGCATCGAGAGCTTCGAAGAGCTCTTAAAGTCAGGAAAGTCACTAAAGATGGGCGCTACGAGAGCCGGTTCCACGTACAACGATTTGCCGAAAATCTTGAATCAAACGATCGGCACCAAGTTCGACGTCATCACCGGCTATGATGGCACATCGAAGATTTTGCTTGCGATGCGTTCGAGGGAAGTAGAGGGAGGATGTTGGGGTTGGGAATCGGCGCGGGTCGTTGCCCGGCCGATGTTCGAAGCCAAAGGCGATGATCGCCTTATCCCTGTCATCATCCACAGGAGATGGAAGGATCCGCTGGTTAAGGACCTGCCGCTCATTCCAGAGGTGGTCAAGGCGAAAGCCGACAAGGACGGTCTAGCCGTCTACAAGGCTTGGGGCGGCCAGTACGAGTTCCAGCGTCCGTTTGTGGCTCCGCCGGGCGTCCCCGAGGAGCGGCTTACGATTCTCCGCAAAGCGTTTGCCGCTACATTTAAAGATCCGGAGTTTCTCGCCGAGGCGGAAAAATCCAAGCTCTACCTCGACTACGTTTCGGCCGAGGAGATCCACGGGCATATCAAAGATATCCTCGATATTACGCCGAAAGCGAAAGAGAGTCTTCAGTTCTTGGTCAGAAAACAAAAGGAAAGTTAAGGCCCGGTTGGCACATGGTTATGGCTTCTAGCACGTCGCTATTTAACTATGTGCCAGGAGCGAGAAGGAGCTTGCGATGCAAACGACAAAGCGACTGAACGCGATAATTCTCGGGATATCCATATTAGCGGCGATCGGGCTGTTTCCAGGGGGCGCAACAGCCAACGAAAGCCTCGATGAGCTTTATAAAAAAGCCCTCAAAGAGGAAGGGGTCGTCAACTGCTACTGCTCGCTTGCGCAGATCAACGCGCAAAAGATTTTCCCGGTTTTTGAAAAGCGCTTTCCCGGTATCCGGATCAATCACGTCGATGCCACATCGGACAAGCTCGCCGTCCGAGCCATCACGGAAGCGCGCGGCGGCAGGGTGATCGCGGACGTTTTCGAGTTTGGTCTGGAAAACATCACCCAGCTGTACGAGCAGAAGCTGCTGCTCGAGAAACCGATCCCGGAAGCGGCGGCCTATCCGGACAATTTAAAGGGCCCGTGGTGGACGGCGAACAACCTGATCTTTTTTGTCGGCGCCTGGAATACGGACCGTGTGAAGAAAGAGGAAGCGCCGGACTCGTTCGACGATTTCGCCGACCCTCGGTGGAAAGGTCGATTGATCGCCGAGCCGCGCGATGTCGAGATCCTGATCGGTTTGATGCACAAGCATAACAGCCTGGAGAAGGCGATTGGGATTCTGAAAAAGATCGCCGCCAACAAACCGGAATTTCACAAGGGCCATTCCGAGCTGGCGGAATTCCTGGTCGCCGGGCAAGCCGCCGCTTGCTTCACCTGCTACTCGCACCATTACCCGCCGCGAATCAAGAAAGGCGCGCCGCTCGGCTATTTTCTCACCGAAGGAGTCGGCGGCATCATCGCCGTGGCCATTTCAAAAGATGCCCCGCATCCGAATTCGGCGCTGCTTTACGCCCGGTGGGCCGAATCGAAAGAGGGCCAACAAGCGTTTGCCAAGGGCGGCCGCACGCCGGCACACCCGGAGGTCGAGCCGGTGGAGCCGGTCCGGCCGAAAAAAATCTATGCCGTGGGCGTTGACGATATCAAGCAGTTCAAAAAGTACGAGAAGATCTGGAAGGAGATTTTTAACCTGCGATAGGGTATGGGCACGGAGCATGGAGCTAACGGCCAACAAGACAAGATAAGTCACCAACGGACGACACGAACAACACGAAATTGAAAGCAGGCTGACGTTGAGGTCGAGAATAACGAAGAAATTCGCCGTGGCTACCGAGGACGGCGTAGCACGAGTCCGTTCCTTCTCCCCTTGCGGGATAAGGTTGAGGATGAGGGGTTGATATGAAAATGCGGAATTTTCGCATCGCTTCCACAGCGCTTGGGCTGCTCGCTTTTTTTACGGTGTCTGCCGATGCATTCTACGCCGGGAAAACCATTCGTTTCATCGTTGGATACGCAGCGGGCGGCGGGTATGACACATACACCCGTGCGATCGCGCGGCATATTGGGGAGCACATTCCGGGAAACCCGGCAACGGTCGTGGAGAACATGCCCGGCGCGGGCAGCCTTGTTCTGGCGAATCACATTGCAAACAAGGCGGAGCCCGATGGGCTTACGGTTGGAATATGGAATAGCCAGTTTGTTTTGCTGCAGGCGCTCGGAGACAAAAATGTGAGATTCAACCCGCGCGACATCGAGTGGATCGGTACGCCCAGCACCGGTACTCCAACATGTGCCGTGATGGGTTTCACAGGCCTGAAAAATTTCCAAGATGTGCTCAACACCACGAAGCCGATTCGCATGGGAGGCACAAGGGCGGGGGCGATCAGCGTGGATTTGCCGACGATTTTAAACCGCACGCTTGGCACCAAGTTCGAGATCATCACCGGTTACAAAGGAAGCGCGGACTATCAGCTCGCGATGCAGAAGGGCGAAGTCGACGGGGCATGCGTTACGTGGGAATCACTGCGCGCCACTGCGATACCGATGCTGAACGCAAAGGGCAAGGATCGGCTCATTCCGTTTATGATCCATCGACGTTGGGACGAAGCGTATGTCAAAGACCTCCCCCTGATCCCCGAACTGATCAAAGGCGAAGATAAGCGCGCAACGTACCGCGCCTGGGCCGCCCATCTTGAGTTTTTCAGGCCTTTCACGCTGCCGCCTGACACGCCGCAAGATCGAGTAGCGATTTTGAGAAAGGCCTTCCAAGCCACCGTCACGGATCCCGATTTTTTGCGCGAAGCGAAGAAATCGAAACTCGATATCGACTACGTCTCCGCGGAAGAGGTCGAGAAGTACGTGGAGGAAATTCTTTCGATACGCCCGGCGGCGAAGGAGAACCTGGCGTTTCTCGTGCGCAAGGCGAAGTAAGGAGGTCACCATGAAACGGCCTTGGTTGTTGATCGCCGTCGTGTTGCTCTTCGTCACGATAATCCCCGGCGTAGCGGCCGCCAATGACTTCTATCAGGGTAAGACGATCCGCTTTATCGTCGGTTTTGCTGCCGGCGGCGGTTACGACACGTACACGCGGACGGTTGCCAGGCATATCGGCAGACACATCCCGGGAAATCCCGCCACTGTGGTCGAGAACATGGAAGGCGCGGGCAGCGTGGTTGCGACCAATCACCTCTACAATAACGTCGAGCCCGACGGACTCACCGTAGGGATCTGGAATTCTCATAACGTGTTTAACGATGCGATGGGCGACAAGAGCCTCAGGATAGACGGTCGAAAAGTCGGCTGGGTCGGTGCGCCGAGCAAGGACACCGTGGTCTGCGCGATCATGGGATTTGCCGGGCCTAAAACGTTCGAGGAAATTCGCAAATCAGAGAAGCCCATCAAAATGGGCGCGACGCGAGCCGGCAACACGGTCCATTTGCCCATGATCTTGAACAAGTGGGCGGAGACGAACTTTACCATCATACCCGGGTACGGGGGCACGTCGAAGATTCGCCTGGCGATGAGGTCCAGAGAAGTGGACGGCGGCTGCTGGAGCTGGGAATCGATGAGAATCACCGCAAGGGCGATGCTCGACGCCAAAGGCGAAGATGAGCTCATCCCCTTCATTATCCACAGGAGATGGGACGAGCCCACCAATCCGCTACGCCAACCATTTAAGAACGATGCTTGACTACCTTGCGGCATTTCAGACCGGTTTGATGAACATCCTGCCGTTTACCGAGCAGGGACAGCAGTCGTTTCTCTTCATGCTCGTCGGTATCTTCATCGGTTTTTGGGTCGGCATTCTCCCCGGCCTTGGCGGCGCCACGACTCTCGCGCTGATGCTGCCGTTTATTTACACGATGGATCCGACGACAGCGTTCGCATTTCTTCTAGGGGCAAACGCAGTGACCAGCACGACCGGGGATATGACGTCGATCCTGTTCGGCGTTCCCGGCGAAGGAATCACTGCCGCAACCGTGGTTGACGGCCATCCGATGGCCAAGAACGGAGAAGCAGGCCGCGCGTTAGGCGCGGCTCTCATGAGCTCGCTGGTCGGCTCGATTTTCGGCGCCGTTGCGCTGGCGATTGCGCTCGCGATCGTAAGGCCGCTCGTTCTCTCGATCGGCGCTGCCGAGTTTTTCATGCTGGCGCTGTTGGGTATCACCTTTCTTTCTTCATTGAGCGGCGGCAACCTGATCAAGGGACTGATCGGCGGCGGGTTGGGTTTATGCCTGGCCATGGTCGGCCTCGATCCGATCGAAAGCGTGCCGCGTTACACGCTCGAGCCGATTCTCGGCGAAGCCAATGCGCTTTTTCTATGGGACGGAGTGGCACTCGTGCCGGTGACGATCGGCCTGTTCGCGATTCCGGAAATCATCGATCTCGCGGTCCAAAGGACCAGCATTGCGCGCACCGCCGTCAGCAAAGTCGGCGGGGTACTCGAGGGCGTGAAGGATACGTTTCGGCACTGGAAGCTGGTGATGCGCTGCAGCGCGCTTGGGGCGTATGTCGGCGTGCTTCCCGGCGTGGGCGGGGGAACCGCTCAGTGGGTGGCATACGCGCATGCGGTGCAGAGTTCGCGGAACAAAGAGCGGTTTGGTAAAGGCGCAGTTGAAGGCGTGCTCGGACCCGGAGCGGCGAACAATTCAACACGCGGCGGCGATCTCGTTACCACGGTCGCCTTCGGCATTCCGAGCAGCGTTTCCACGGCGATTCTGCTGGGAGCTTTCATTATTCAAGGAATCGTCCCCGGGCCCGACCTGCTCAATCCCGCAAAGCATCTCACGCTTACGGCGTCCTTCGTTTGGATCCTGATCGTCGCCAATATCGTTACGGTTGCGTTCTGTTTTCTCTTCCTCAAGCCGCTGACGAAGATCACATTCATCAAAGGATCTTTGATTATTCCCTTTTTGCTTTTGCTGGTTTTCCTCGGCGGCTTCGCGGTGAAAAACAGCCTTGGCGACATGATCGTGGTGTTGCTGTTTGGCGCCCTGGGCCTGTTCATGGTGAAATTCGACTGGCCGCGGCCGCCGCTACTTCTCGGATTGGTTCTCGGCGGAATCGCCGAAACCAACCTGTTCATCGCAACGAGAATTTACGGCTGGAGCTGGGTCACCGAACCCGGCGTCCTCGTGATCGCCGGACTCATTGCGCTGGGAATACTCTACCCGTGGTATGAGAAGTGGAGGGAGCGGCGGCTCGCGAGCGAACCCGCAACCCCGCCCGCAGCCGAGCCAGATCATGTGACGGAGCCCGTTCCGCGCCGAAGCCGCCTCGCGCGCGCGTTGTTTGCCTTGTTCTTCGTCGCCGTATTCGGGTTTGTCGTTTACGAAGCGAGATTCGGTTTCGGCGCGTGGGAGCCGCGCGCGGCTTTGTTCCCTCTAGCCATCGGCATACCGTCTCTCGTTCTCGCCGTGCTCGTTCTGCTAAAAGAGGCTTTTCTCTTCGAGCGAACGGTCGCGGCCGACGAGGCTGCAACGGAGCCACCGAAGCCGGCGCTTGCGCCCGATGAGGTGCGCAATCGAACAATGGTCATCGCCAGTTGGATCATCGGATTCTTCCTCGCGATCTGGTTTCTCGGGTTTCCGATCGCCTCGGCGTTCGCGACGTTTCTTTACATCAAGTTCGCGGGCCGCGAGCGATGGGCAACCAGCGTCGCCCTCGCTCTTTTCGCCTGGCTCTTCTTCTACGGCATGTTCGATTACGCTCTCAAGCTCCCGTTTCCCGACGGCGTCTTGATGGATTGGCTGGAGATTTGATCGCTAGGACGGTGCGTTGTTTGCAACGTGAAGCAGCATCTCGGGTCGATCCGTACGATTTTCGCGGGAGGAACGTACCAATGGCCAACGTGCGAATCGCCACGATCAACGGAGGAGAAACGGTACTTAAAGGAAAGCGTCATCGAGGCATTAAAAGCGGACCTTCGGGGCCGACTGCTCACTCAGGAGGAAACCCGAGGGGGGTTAGTTCGCCTACGGTGAAACATACGACCGGCTGGTGCAACTCTCCGGGACATGCGACGGCGGCTGACGCGGGGACGGTTCTGATCGAGTTCAGCCCGAAGGAAGAGTTCCGAAAGCTGACCGAGATTGCCGAGGAGAATTTTGGGAGAAACGCATGAAGAACGCTCAGAGACGATTTTTTACGACCGCAATCATCGGACTCATCTGCCTGTTTGGTTTTCGAGATTCCGGTAGTGCCGATGAGTTTTACAAAGGGAAAACCATCCGCTTCATTGTCGGCCTGGCGCCGGGAGGAGGTTACGACACTTACGCGCGCACCGTTGCGCGCCACATCGGACGCCATATTCCGGGGAGCCCCGAGGTGGTCGTCGAGAACATGACGGGCGCGGGAAGCCTGGTGGCGGCGAACTACGCCTACAAACAGGCCAAACCCGACGGATTAACCGTCGTGATGTTCAACAATTCGCTGGTCGTACAGAAAGCGCTGGGAGATCCTCGAATCCCAATCGACTTTCGCAAGCTTGGATGGATCGGCGCCCCGAGTGTCGGTGTGCCCGTGTGCATGGTCATGGGGTTTACGGGACTGCAGACGCTCGAGGACGTGTTGAGCTACAAGAAGCCGTTGAAAGCTGGAGCGACACGGGCAGGTTCAACGGGGCACGACTTGCCGCTCATCTTGAATGAGACGCTGGGAACGAAGTTCGAGGTTGTGAGCGGTTTCACCGGAACGGCGACCACGAGACTTGCGTTGCAAAAACGGGAGCTCGAAGCGTTTTGTTCTCAATGGGAATCGATGAGGGTCACCGCGCGCGCCATGCTCGATGCCTCGGGCGACGACAAGCTGATCCCTTTCATCATCAGCCAGCGATGGGACGATCCGGAAGTTAAGGACCTCCCGCTCTTTAAGGAAGCGATCAAGGATCCGAAAAAGTACGCGATTTACAGAGCCTGGGAGGCGCAGATGGATTTTCAGCGTCCGTTCACCGTCTCTCCCGACACGCCAAAAGAGCGCATCTCGATTTTGCGGACCGCGTTGATGCGTACCCTGAAGGATCCCGCTCTGCTCAAAGAAGCCGAGAAATCGAAGCTTGTAATTACTCCCGTTTCGGGCGAGGAAACCGAGAAGCTCGTACATGAGATCTATTCGATGCCTGACGAAGTCAAGAAGAGTCTTTCGTTCCTCGTGCGCAAAAAAGAAAAGTGATGATTGCCGAGTTTCCGGCGATCGCGGAATCGCTCGCGCGCGGCGGGGGGCAACCGAACGCTCACGACAGTAACAGGAGGAGAATGTCATGAAGAGACCGAGTCACCGCCCCAATTGTTTGGCTCTGGTGTTGGTGTTCCTATTTGCGTCGTGGACACCAGCCCATGCCCAGGAGTTTTACAAAGGCAAGACGATCCGCTTCATTGTCGGCTTCGCCGCGGGCGGCGGCTTTGATACCTACACGCGCATGATTGCGCGGCACATCGGGAAACACATCCCCGGCAATCCCGACACGATCGTGGAAAACATGACGGGAGCGGGAAGCCTCGTTGCCGCCAATTACATCTATAACAAAGCCGACCCCGACGGTTTGACGATCGGCAACTTCATCGGCCCGCTCGTGTTGCAGGACGCCCTTGGAAACAGGGCGACCAAGTTCGACGGCCGTAAATTCGGCTGGCTCGGTGTTCCAACTCCCGATTCCGGCGTTTGCGTGCTCACCAAAGCCAGTGGCATAAGCAGCGTCGAAGAATGGTTCAAAGCGAAGGAGCCGGTCAAGCTCGGAGGCACGGCGCCTGGCTCGACCACCGACGATGTGCCGAAGCTCGTCAAAGCGGCGATCGGGCTGCCGATTCAAATGATCGAAGGCTACAAAGGGACATCGAGAATTCGCGTGGCGGCGGAGGCGGGGGAAATCGACGGCGGCTGCTGGGCCTGGGAATCGATCAAGCCGACCTGGAGCAAGGCGCTCGAATCCGGAGCGGTGCGGCCGATCCTGCAGACGATGCTCGAATCCCATCCCGAACTCAAGCATGTGCCGCTTGCGATCCAGTTCGCCAAGAACGACGAAGCGCGTGACCTGCTAAAGATCGTTGACGGCGCCTACGGCATTACCGCGCGGCCTTACGCCGTTCCTCCAGGGACGCCGAAAGAACGGCTCGAGCTGTTGCAAAAGGCTTTCATCGAGACAACGAAGGATCCCGAACTACTGGCCGAGGCGAAAAAGGCCAAACTGGAGTTCAAACCAGTCGAGGGCCCGAAGATCGCCAAGATCTTCGCAAGTTTTTACGAGCTGAAAGACGCAACCAAATCTAGGTTGAGAGAAATCGTCCTGCCGGGAAAGCGGCCGACAGCGGGTAAGGCGCCCTCGGCCGGCTAGCTCGGAACCAGCTGGTTCCAACAGTTCCAGCGGTTCAAGCTGTTCCAGCGTGCAATTTCTCCAGCACGTTGAAGGGTTTGAACCGCTTGAACGACTTGAACAGCTGCCTTCCTATTCCCACGGACCGGTCGCCCGCACAATCCCAGCCTATGCCACTCGAGATGCTCCAGGCCTTCATCGAGGGTTTGTTTCTGGTGCTTTCGTGGAACACCATCACCCTGATGCTGGTCGGGATCGCGCTTGGGTTCGCCGTAGGAATCTTGCCCGGGCTTGGCGGGCCTGTAACCCTTGCGCTCATGCTGCCGTTCGTTTTCAAGATGGACGGCACCGAAGCGTTTGCGTTTCTGCTGGGAATGTCGGCTGTCACCGCTACGACTGGCGACATCACTTCGATTCTTTTCGGCGTCCCGGGAGAGGCGATCACCGCATCGACCATTGTAGACGGTCATCCCATGGCGAAGAAAGGCGAAGCCGGACGCGCGCTCGGCGCAGCCTTGATGAGCTCTCTCGTCGGCGCTCTGTTCGGCGCCCTATGCCTTGCGCTCGCGATCCCGATTGTGCGCCCGCTCGTCCTATCGGTGACTTCGCCGGAATTTTTCATGCTGAGTGTGCTTGGCGTCAGCTTTCTCGCGTCACTCAGTGGCGACGCGATCCTGAAGGGCCTCACGGCTGCGGCCATCGGCTTTCAGTTTGCAACCGTCGGACTCGATCCGATCTCGGGGATCGAGCGTTACACGTTTGGAACTTTGTATCTCTGGGATGGCGTCGAATTGGTTCCCGCCACGCTCGGACTCTTTGCCATTCCCGAGCTGATCGATCTTGCGGTCAAAGGCACAAGCATTGCCCAAACCAAGATCGGCAAGTTGGGGGGTGTTTTTCAGGGCGTCAAAGATACATTCCACCATTGGAAGCTCGTGCTGCGTTGTAGCGCGATCGGCGCATACATCGGTGTCATTCCGGGGATGGGCGGCGCCGTTTCCCAGTGGGTCGCCTATGGCCATGCGGTGCAAAGCTCGCGCGATCGAGAACGCTTTGGCAAAGGAGCGGTTGAGGGCGTTCTAGGTCCCGGAGCAGCCAACAATTCCACGTTGGGCGGAGCGCTCGTGCCTACGCTCGCATTTGGCGTGCCCGGGAGCGTCTCCACCGCGATTCTGCTGGGCGCGTTCATCATTCAAGGCCTCGTCCCGGGCCCGCCGATGCTCCAACCGGCGAGCCAGGGCGGCAGCCTTTCGCTCACCTTCTCCTTTGTTTGGATCCTTGTGATCTCCAATATCATTACGGTTGCCCTGTGTTTCCTGTTTCTAAAACAGCTCGCGAACATCACTCAGGTGCGGGGAAGTTTGGTGATTCCCTTTATTCTGCTGCTGATTTATCTCGGGGGTTTTGCGGAAAATAATACATTCCAGGACCTGTTCGTTGTCCTGCTCTTTGGCGCGCTCGGCTGGGTGATGGTGGAAACGGATTGGCCCCGGCCGCCGCTGCTCCTCGGACTGGTGCTCGGTCCGCTCGCCGAAAACAACCTTTTCCTCGCCACCGACAACTACGGCGCGGCGTGGCTCCGGTTTCCGAGTGTGATCTTCCTATTTCTGGTCATCCTCGCGGGCGTCTTCTATCCGGTTTTCCAGACGTGGCGCAAGCGGGGCCAAGACCCCGACAAAAAAACCAAAAAAGAGCGCGCTACTTCGATCTGGCAGCCGATCTTCACTTTAGGCGTAATCGTCTTTTTCTGCTGGTCTTTGTGGGAAGCGCGTGACTGGTGGTTCCGCGCGCGCCTGTTTCCGTGGGCAATCGGGTTTACCGGACTCGCGCTGGCGCTCCTGGAGTTCGCCTCTGAACTCGCCGCCCTAGCCCGGAGTCGAGGCGGCGCGCAAGAAAGAAAGCCGGGCCAGTCGCCGCTGGTGCGGCGGCGCACCCTGATAATCACCGGCTGGATCGTCGGCGCGTTTGCCGCAATTTGGCTGCTGGGGTTCGGCGTCGCCGTTCCCATTACGATTCTTCTTTATCTCAAGGCGGCAGAAGAGCGCTGGCTGATCAGCATCGCGCTGGCGTTTTTCGGCTGGCTTGGTTTTTACGGGATCTTCGACTATCTCCTCCATGTCCCATTTCCGCAAGGACAACTCTTCACGTTGCTCGAAAACGCATCCTGAGAAGGCCGTGAAAGATGTCTCCCTTCATCGAAATGATGCCCTCATGGCACGCCCATTGCTCTAAGACTTCTTGCGAAGGTTACATTCGGAGGGTGATATGAAACGCAGCATTGGATCGTGTGCAATTTTGATACTTGGAATCATCTATCTCGCGGCCGCAACGAATGCTCCCGCGCAAGAAGACTTCTACCGCGGCAAAACGCTGAGGATCATTGTAGGATTCGCCGCCGGCGGCGGTTATGACACGTTCACCAGGACCGTCGCGCGACACATCGACAAGTACATCCCGGGGCAGCCCGCCGTCGTAGTGGAGAACATGCCGGGCGCCGGGAGCCTCGTGGCCGCGAATTATCTTTACAATCGCGCTAAGCCGGACGGCTTGACAGCCGGGGTCTTTAGCAGCGGTTTGGTTACGCAGCAGGCGATGGACTCCAGAGGCGTGAGGTTCGACGCCCGGAGATTCCGTTGGATCGGATCGATGAGCAAGGGAACGCCGGTGTGCGCCATCATGGCGTTCACTGGCTTGCGGACTCTGGAAGACGTCATGTCTTCAAAGAAGGAACTCAAGATTGGATCCACGGGTCCCGGTACGACCACGCACGATCTCACGAATCTGATGATCACGCTGATGGATGCGCCGTTCAAAGTGATCTCGGGCTACGGCGGGACCTCGGACGTGCGCCTTGCGATGCAACGGAGAGAAATCGACGGCGCCTGCTGGACCTGGGAATCGATGCGCACGACGGCGCGAGCGATGCTCGATGCCAACGGCGAGGACAGGCTGATCCCGTTCGTCATCCAGGGGAGATACGATGACCCGCTGGTGAAAGAGCTGCCGCAGTTCACCGACGCCATCAAGGACAAAGACAAGCTTGCCGCTTTCAAGGCGTGGCTGGTGCCTTACGAGTTTTTCCGCCCCATGGCATTCCCGCCGAATACGCCCAATGAGCGAATCGATGCCCTGCGGGCGGCGCTGAGGAAAACAATGGAAGACCCGGCTTTCTTGGCTGATGCCAAAAAGTCGAAGCTCGATGTGGAGTACACTTCAGGCGAGGCCATTGAAAAGGCCGTGGAGGAGGTTCTCGATCTGCCCCCCAAAGCCGAGCAGCTGCTCGCCTCTGCGATCGGGAGGTAAGCGGAGCGCCATCGTGGAGTTTGGTCGTCGATCGGCGGGGCCGGCCAGCCCCATGGCGTGCTCTTCCTATTGACTTGCGTGATCATCGTTCAGTAGCCCCGATAAGTTCTCGCGGGCGGGCGGGTCGTGAATTTCTCTTGAGGTAACCGGCTGGGGTCGTCCCATCGACGAAACAAATCGAGCCGTCCTGCTTCGACTTTGGCACGAATCCTCGGGCCGAGTGCAGCTGTCGTTCGCTCCCGTGGGTTCCGATCGACCGGTCGAGGGGTGGGCATAGCCCTTGCGTGCCGCATGTCTCGTCCGTGTGCGGATGCTCCGGAGCAAGTCGATGCGTTGTTATGGTAGCTGTCTTGGTATTCGCCGTTACATTGCTGCTCGCGGTTTTTCTTTCCGAGTTCGCTCGTCGGAGCATTCTTTCGACGGCTGTTTTGTTCCTCGCCGCCGGTTTTATTGCCGGCGAGGGCATGATGGATTGGATTCGGCTCGACACGTCGAATCCGGTGGTCTCCCGGTTTTCCGAGCTGGCGCTCTTCAGCGTCCTGTTCACAGACGGCATGAGGATCAGGGTGGCCGATCTCGGATCCGCGTGGCGGCTTCCGGGCCGTGCGCTGTTATTCGGACTGCCACTGACCGTCCTGGTCATGGCGTTGTTGGCACGATGGACGCTCGGATTGACGTGGATCGAAGCCTGTTTGCTCGGGGCGGCGCTCAGTCCGACCGATCCTGTTTTTGCCGCCGCGATTGTTGGCCGGGAGGAAATTCCCCATCGCATTCGTCATCTATTGAACGTTGAGAGCGGCGTGAACGATGGCATCGCCTTGCCGTTCGTTCTCGTGCTGTTGGGACTGGCAAGCGGGACACAGGTCAGCGAAACGATGCTATTAGGCGAGGTCGCATTGGGAATACTCCTGGGCATGGCGATCCCCTGGACTGCGCTTCAGCTCGAGAAAACGCCCTTGTTCTCTGTGGCGAGCCGTTACGAGCCGTTCGACGCTTTTGCGATCGGGTTGCTGGTCTTTGCCGTCGCCTCGCTTACGCACGCCAACGAGTTCTTGGCCGCCTTTACTGCGGGGGTCACCATAGCGACGACTCACCCGCTCGCTCGAGAGCAGTTTCATGAGTTTGGCGACAGGCTCGCTGAACTGCTAAAGCTAGCGGCGCTCCTCGTGTTCGGCGCGCTCATGTCGATCCAATTCCTCGCGGAGATCGACTGGACGGGATATCTGTTTGCATTCCTGGCCTTGGCGGTCGCACGTCCCGTCGCGCTTTCGGTAGCGTTAGCCGGAAGTTCCATTACATGGCGGGAATGGCTGATCGCGGCATGGTTCGGACCCCGAGGCTTTGCCTCGGTTGTTTTCGGGCTCATTATCCTGCGCTCGGCGATCGACGCGGCGGATCGACTGTTTCACCTGATAGCGATGGTCGTGGCTGCTTCGATTATCGCCCACTCTTCAACGGACGTGATTTTGAGTCGATGGCTCTACGGCGAACGGCCTGAGCAGGCCAGGGCATGACGGGCGATGCAGGACGGTAGAAAAGCTATCGTGTGAACGGAATGCAGCGGTTGACGGTTGAAATACTTCAGGTGCTTGAAGCCGTTCAATCGAAAAGGGTGCGCGCGGCTTGAACGGATTAAGCGGAGCATAACGATTCGAGATTGGGATGGCTGAATCGAAAATCGCCATCTACGCTGCGATTGCCGGAAATGCGGCGATCGCCGCAACCAAGTTCACCGCCGCAGCCTTCACCGGCAGTTCGGCGATGATCGCCGAAGGCATCCACTCGCTCGTTGACACGGGAAACGGAGCCCTCTTGCTCGTCGGTCTCCATCGAAGCGCAAAACCGGCAGATTCTGTCCATCCGTTTGGTTACGGGAAAGAGCTCTACTTCTGGACCTTGATCGTGGCGATGCTCATCTTTGGAGTCGGGGGCGGGGTGAGCATTTACGAAGGGATCTTGCATCTGCTTCATCCCAGTCCGTTGGAAGATCCGTTCTGGAATTACGTCGTCTTGGGCATTGCGATCGTTTTTGAGGCGATCGTCTTTGTTGTTGCCTATCGCCAGTTTCAGAAGGTCAAGGGCGGACAAACCGCCTGGCAGACGATCCGAAGCAGCAAGGACCCGACGACGTTTGTGGTGCTGTTCGAGGACGCGGCAGCGATGGCGGGGTTGATTGCGGCTGCAGTCGGTATTTTCCTCGGCCATTACTTCCATAACCCGTATTTCGACGGCGCGGCTTCGATCGTAATCGGCTCGATTCTGGCGGCGGTAGCCTTGTTTATCGGCTACGAGGCCAAAGGGCTGTTAGTGGGAGAAGGCGCCGATGCCGAAACCCTGGCGGGGATCAAGGATCTGGTGGAGACGGATCGCGCGATCAAAAGCGTCGAGCGCCCGCTCACGATGTACTTCGGACCCCATGCCGCATTACTCACCATGGACGTGCAGTTCCACCAAAGCTTATCCGGAAAGGAGCGCGAGGCGGCGATCGAGCGGGTGGAAAAAGCGATTCGTGGCCGATATCCCGATATTCGACACATTTTCATCGAAGCGAGATCGATCTCCGGCGCAAGGCACGGGGCACCCGCGCGGCAGCCGGTGACCGGAGATCGGGGGAACGGAGCACAGAGCTGTGACTGAAAATATTCGCGCCGGCACGACAGTCGTGATTACGGGGGCATCCGCGGGCGTCGGACGCGCCACCGCGCAGGCATGGGCCCGCCGCGGGGCGCGGATCGGGCTCGTGGCGCGGGGTCGAGAGGGGCTCGAGGGCGCGTACCATGACGTTGAGAGGCTCGGCGGCAAAGCTCTCGTGCTGCCGGCGGACGTCGCCGATCCAGAGCAAGTCGAAGCGGCGGCGGAAGCAACCGAGCGAACTTTCGGCCCCATCGACGTCTGGATCAACAACGCCATGGTGTCCGTGTTCTCGCCGGTACGCGAGATGAAACCGGAGGAATACAAGCGTGTGACGGAAGTGACTTATCTCGGCTACGTTTACGGCACCCTGGCGGCGCTTAAACGCATGCTCCCGCGGGATCGCGGCACGATCGTTCAGGTCGGCTCCGCGCTCGCGTATCGCGGCATTCCTTTACAGTCTGCGTACTGTGCCGCCAAACACGCGATTCAAGGATTCACCGACTCGCTTCGCTGCGAACTGTTGCACGATCGGAGCAACGTCAAAGTGCTCGAAGTGCACATGCCGGCGTTGAACACGCCTCAATTCTCCTGGGTCAAAAGCCGCTTACCGCGAAAGCCCCAGCCGGTGCCGCCGATCTTTCAGCCTGAAGTTGCGGCTGACGCGATCCTCTGGGCGATCGAACAGGAACGGTCGGAAGTTTATGTCGGCTGGCCGACGGTCAAAGCGATCGTGGGTAATAAAATCGCGCCACGCTTCGCCGACTGGTATTTGGCCCGGAACGGCTATGAAGCCCAGCAAACCGATGAGCCTGTCGAACCCGGGCGGCGCGATAACCTCTGGGAGCCCGTTCCCGGCGATCACGGCGCCCACGGCGCGTTTGACGCCCGGGCGCACGATTCGAGCGTGCAGATGTGGCTGAGCAAGCATCGAAGGTGGGTGGCGCTTGCCGGCCTGACACTGGCGGGCGCGATTATCGCCGCGTTCGGCTCTGCCGGCGCGGAGCACGGGGGAGGCAGCATCGAGCAATCAGCAAAAGAGCCGAGCGCGGAGCGAACGAGATTGCGGCGTTGGTATGCGTGAACGTCGGATGCCGAACCAGCGAGCACGGAGCAAGGAGGGGCGGCTGCGGGCAAAGAGCGGATATCAGATTCCAGATGTTGGCCGGGGGATGCCGACCGGGGGCGAACCGTAGAGGAATTCAGCAGTTGAACCGCTCGAACGGAGCGGCACGATTGGACGGATACTGCGATGGATGAAATCCAAACCGAAAAGGGCCGGGGACTCAAGGTCGCGAAGATCGGCGGCATTCAAATCAGGCTCGACTACTCCTGGTTTATTGTTTTTGCTCTGGTGCTGTTTAGTCTCTCGGCGGGCTATTTCCCGCGCGCGTATCCGGGACAGACGACCGGCGTCTACTGGACTACGGGCTTGGTCGCGACTCTGCTCTTCTTTTTTTCCGTGATTGCGCACGAGCTTTCTCATTCGTTCATGGCGATCCGCTCGGGTATTAAGATTCATGAAATCACGCTGTTCATCTTCGGCGGCATGGCGCGACTTTCCGAGGAGGCAAGCGACCCACGGAGCGAATTCAAAATCGCGATCGTGGGGCCGCTCACGAGCTTTGCGCTCGCTTTTCTTTTTTGGCTGGTCCGCAACTCGGTTCGCGGCGATCAACCCTCCATCATCGTGGAGATGTTCGGCTATCTGGCGTGGATCAATATTGCGCTCGGCGTCTTCAATCTCCTGCCCGGTTATCCGCTCGACGGCGGGCGCCTGCTGCGCTCGCTGTGGTGGTGGAAAACCGGCTCCGTGCTTCGCGCCACCCGCGTGGCGTCCGATTGGGGCAAGGGCCTGGCGATTGCGCTCATGATCTTCGGCGGGTTGCAAATCTTCGCCGGGGGACTGATCGGAGGCGTGTGGATCATTCTCATTGGAATGTTTCTACGCGGCATGGCCGAAGGGACTTATCAGGAACTGGCGCTGCGCAAATCGGTCGAGGGGACGCGCGCCGAGGAGGTCATGATTCGTGACGTGGTAACGGCGCCTCCCGAGTTGACCCTGCGCCGTCTCATCTCGGAGTACTTCTTGCGCTACGGCTACCGCGGTTTTCCCGTTACCGAGAACGGCACGGTCCTGGGCGTGATTTCGCTGGCGGACGTCAAAGATCTCACGGCCGATGAGCACGCCGATAAGAGTGTCCGCGAGTTGATGAAGCCGCTGAGCAATCAGATGATCATTCGACCCGAGACCCCGTTGATCGAGGCGTTAAACCGGATGTCATCGACCGGGCTCGGCCGGGTTTTGGTGATGCAGGATGGCCGCATGCTCGGGATGGTGACCTATACGGGGCTCCTTCGCTTCCTCGAAATCAGGCGCGCGCTTGCCGGAGCTTCACCGGCACAGTAGGCTTAAGATGCGTCCTCGGGGAACTTTCATTGGCCACGGCTCCACATACCCGCCCATTTGCAAGTAAGCCGCCGGCCGATCGCCATCTATGGCAGATCACACCGGTTCGCGACCTGCTCATCCTTTTTTTTGTCGCTGCTTTCGTTCGTCTCGTGTACAGTTTGCGCGAGATCTTTATGCCCCTGCTGATCGCGCTGATCCTTGCCTATATCTTCAACCCGCTCGTAACCTGGCTGGAGCGGAAATGGCGCTGGCCCCGGCTGCTTACGGTATCACTGGTCGTGGCGGTCGTCGTCATCGGGGCCTCGGTGTTGCTTGCCTGGCTCGGCCCGCTTCTCGCCACCCAGCTCACGGATCTGATACGGCGGTTACCCGAATATCTGGGCACGTTGGCGGCGAACTACAACGTCGACGTAAGTCAAATCGAAACCACGATCCGGCAATACCAGATCAACCCTCAGGAGATCCTCGCCCACATATTTAAAACGACGGGGCGCGCGGTCGGCTTCGTGACCGCGGTTTTGGGGGTGGCGAGCTATGTGCTCTTTTCCGTGGCCCTGGTACTGATTTACTTCTTTTTTCTCTGCTGGGGCTTCAACAGAGCCGTTCATGGACTGGAAAAATACCTGCCGCAGAGTCGCAAAGGGCGGATTCTCGAGATCATCGCCCAGATGGATGAAGCGGTCGGCGCGTTTTTACGCGGCCGGCTCGTCATCGCCATGATCGTAGGGAGCACGCTTTCGGTCGGCTGGTTCTTAGCGGGAGTGCCCTACTGGTTCTTTCTCGGCATGGCCACGGGACTGTTGAACATCGTTCCGTATCTCTCCGCCCTGACCCTGCCGGTAGCGATCTTGCTCAAATATGTGGACTCGTTGACCACCGGGCAAAGTTTGGAGGTGCTCTCGGTCTTTGTTTGGCCCAGCGTCGTCTATATGGGCGTCCAGTTGCTCGACAACTGGGTGTTGACGCCCTGGATTCAGAGCGGTCAGACGAACCTGAACGCGGCCACGATCATCGTCGTCGTCTTCATCGGAGCCGCGCTTGCGGGAGTGCTGGGGATGCTCCTTGCTATCCCGCTTGCGGCCTGTATCAAGATTTTGCTCGAAGAAGTCTTTCTGCCGCAGTTAAGGCGCTGGGCGGCGGAGCACTAGTCATGAAAGACGCCGGAGTTCGCCCGATCGTTCGGTGGCGACCTCGAAAGCCCGAGGTTAATAACGATGGCTTACGCGCGCCGCATACGTTTGGATGATGTCCAGGATTCTTTGTTTCAGCCCGACGTCCTGGCTGAGCGCAACTACGCCAAGACGCTTGAGAGATCTCAGCATTTCAAGCCGGAGGAACAGCTGATGCTCGCGGTTTTGGAAGACGCGATTTTCTGTTATCAAAAATACCTCTTTGCGCAGGACCGAAAAGGACGCGCTTTGTTTGAGGAGACAGAGGCATGGCTCCTCGAAGAGGGAAGCGACTGGTTTTTTTCGTTCAACAATATTTGCGAGGTCCTCGGTTTCGACCCGCAGTACCTGCGCCAGGGGCTTCTTCGCTGGAAGGAGGAACAACTGGCTCGGACGGCGAAGATTTCTCACGGAAAAAAGAAAAAAGCGGCTGGCCGCACCCACACGGTGCCGTACCGCTGAGCTGAAAGGCACCGGGGCGGCTTCGCAGCGCCATGGCATCACGCATCGAAGATTACGCGCTCATCGGCGATTGCCACACCGCCGCGTTGGTCGGGCGGAACGGCTCGATCGACTGGCTCTGCTTCCCACGGTTCGACGGCGGAGCCTGTTTTGCCGCGCTTCTCGGGACCGAAGAGCACGGGCGATGGCTGATCGCTCCCGCCGACCAGAATTACCGCGTACGCCGGCGCTACCGCGACGGCACCCTGATCCTCGAGACTGACTATGAAACCGCCGAGGGGGAGGTGACCCTGATCGACTGCATGCCGCCGAGGAGCAGGGAGCCGGACGTGGTTCGCATCGTCGTCGGGCGGCGCGGCCAAGTGCGGATGCGAATGCAACTGATTGTCCGTTTCGACTACGGCTCGATTATTCCGTGGGTACGCCGTATCGAAGGCGGAATTCGCGCGGTCGCGGGGCCGGACACGCTCATCCTGCGGTCCGGTGTCGATCTCTCGAACGAGAACTTCAGGACCGAAGCGGAGTTTACCGTCAGCGAAACCGAGCGGGTGCCGTTCGTTCTGATGTGGCATCCCTCGCACGAGCCGGCGCCGCCGATCGCGGACGGCGAGGAGATTCTCGCCGGCACGGAACAGTGGTGGCGCGAGTGGTCCAGCCGCTGCACCTACGAAGGTCCGTGGAAGGAAACCGTCGTCCGATCGCTGATCACGCTCAAAGCGCTGACTTACGCGCCGACCGGCGGTATCGTCGCCGCCGCCACCACTTCGCTGCCGGAGCATCTCGGAGGTGTGAGGAACTGGGACTATCGCTATTGCTGGGTGCGCGACGCGACCTTTACCCTTTACGCCTTGATGCTCGGCGGCTACATCGAGGAGGCGTGCGCGTGGAGAGAATGGCTTCTCCGGGCTGTCGCCGGCAAGCCATCGCAACTGAACATCATGTATGGCTTGGCCGGGGAGCGGCGGCTTCCTGAAATCGAGCTGGGCTGGCTCCCGGGATACGAGGGGTCGTCGCCCGTGCGGACCGGCAACGCGGCGTGCTACCAGTTCCAGCTCGACGTGTACGGGGAGCTTATGGATGCGATGCACTTGGCCCGGCGCGGCGGGCTCGATCCGGATGAGAACGCGTGGCGGGTGGAGCGCGCGTTGATGGACCATCTGGAATCGGCCTGGAACGAACCGGACAACGGTATCTGGGAAGTGCGCGGTCCGAAGCGGCACTTCACGCATTCCAAAGTCATGGCCTGGGTTGCTGTCGATCGGATGATCAAAGCGGTCGAGCGCTTTGGACTCGAAGGCCCGGTGGAAAGGTGGCGGAAGCTGCGCTCGGTCATTCACGACGAGGTCTGCCGCCTCGGCTTCGATCATGAGCGAAACACGTTCGTGCAATACTACGGCGGCAAGGAACTCGACGCGAGCCTGTTGATGATCCCGCTCGTGGGGTTTTTGCCCGCGAGCGACCCGCGAGTTCGGGGCACGGTCGAGGCGATCGAGCGCGGGCTGATGGCGGAGGGCTTTGTGCTCCGTTACCGCACGAGCCCGGAAATCGACGCCCTCCCGCCTGGTGAGGCCGCATTTCTCGCTTGTACTTTTTGGCTCGCGGATAACTACTGGCTCCTCGGGCGCCATGAGGACGCGCGCAGGCTCTTTGAGCGGCTCTTGAGCCTGTGCAACGATGTGGGTCTGCTGTCGGAGGGATACGACCCGGCAGACCGGCGTCTGCTCGGCAATTTCCCACAAGCCCTCAGCCACCTGGCGCTGGTCAACACGGCATGTAACCTGTCTCAAGTCCGCGGCCCGGCGAGAGACCGACAGCACAGCTGAAGCGGCAGCGCGCGGCAAGAAGCGTTAGCCGTTCAATCCGTTGACCGCACCGCCCGGTTCGAGCCGTTCCAACGGTAAAAACGTCCTTGTGATGTTTCCCGACCTTTTGAACGGTTCGTGAACTGATTGATCCTAATCGTTGCGGATGCGCACCCCTTCACGCTCGAGAGCGCGACGCAAAACGGCAACGACGGGGACGGCAAGGAGCGTGAAAAAGAGACTGATGTACACGAACAGCTGGAGGATCAGCGTGCGCTCGTTCGGGCTGCTCGCGATGTCGAACGGCGAACGATAGAAGGATTCGAGCGCCCACGACATCCAGGATCGGCTAAAAAGCCAAAAAAGACCGCTTCCGACCAGCCCCTCGAACGTATTGGTGACATTCGAGAGCGCCATCAGAAACGCGTAGCTCATCCCGGCATACTGGAGCTTCACCACTTCGCCGGCCACCCGCAGCGGGATCATGAACGCCGGGATCGTGGCGAATCCGAACAGGATACTGAAGACGAGACGAAACCACACGTAGCGGTTCCACTGCGGCACAGGCTCCCACCCGGCCGGGGCAAGCGCCATAATCGGGTCCCACCACGGGTGATCGGGGTCGAGATAAAAATAGAAGCTCAGCGGGAAAGCGACGACCATCAGAGCGATGACGCCGTAGAGATAGTGATACCACTGAACCGCGGGCCAGTGCCGCAGCACCCAGCGGTACGTTAAGATTGAAAGCAGGAACGTGATCGCCTGGGCCGTGAGGATCGCGCCGAATGCCGTCGGGGTGAAGCCGCGCACGTCGATCAGATAACTCCGCTCGACATACCCGATCGAGGGGCTGAAGTTCCAAAGCACGATAAACAGGATGAGCAGCCCGAGCAGTCGGTTCTCGCGCATCAGCGACTGCGCGTCCCGAGGCAACGCGCGCAGCCGGCTACGCAGCGAGCTTGCGGAACGGCGCCACCGAAAGCCGCGTCGTGCCCTGCCCGACGGGCCGTTCGAGCGCGGCTGCGGTTGCTCGGGAATGTTGACATATCCGATCACGGCCGTGAACAACGGCGGTATCCCGGTGGCCAGAAAAATCATCCAGTAAGCGAGCTTGCCGTCGAGGATTTGTTGCTGGAACCACCCGCTCAGCGCCGTCACGATCGCGTTTGCCAGAGCAAGCATCGTCCATTGAAAATTAACGAAGGAGCCGACGCGCTTCAGCCTGCGGCCGTGTTCCACCATGATCGCATCGGCGACCACGTCGACAAAAGCGTAGGTGGAAAACGCCAGATTAAAACCGATGAGATAAATCAGCGGCACACGAACGCCGCATAGAGCGAGCGCGGCGTTGATCACCCAAAAACCGAATCCCAAAAGGCCCATCAAGACGAACCAAGACTTACGACGGTAGCCGAGTAGCGGGAATCGGTCGGAGATAAATCCCCACAGCGGTTTGACCAGCCACCCGATGGATTTCAGCGTCTGAAAGAGTTGCCCGCCGGCGTCGCCCATATCGAGGACGAATTTGACGAAATAGAGCGTCGGGATATCGGAAAACGCGCTGGAGCCTTGGACGGTGTAGGTCGTGCCAAAGATCCATTTGAGCCGCCGTATCTCGCGGTCGGATTGGTTCGATTTCGCCATGGTGGCAAGCGTGCCTGCCTCTCTTTTTTTACCTCAAGCGCCAAGGTCGGTGACGGCTCTTCCAAAGCCGGGGCCGCGCGCGTTCGCTAAAAACCGCAACCACGCAATGCGCCGTCCGCAAGGCGCAATTCGACATTTCTTTGCGCCTTGTTGCACGCGCGAAACAAACTCGGTGCCGAGCGTACGACAAATGGGACCCGTCCGTTACCGGCGAGCCGGTCGCACATGGCATCCGGATTGCGTCGTTGAGCGATCAGAAAGCGGAAGGAGGCATCTAAAATGATACACAATCTCTCAGACCTCAAAGGATTCGGGATCAAGGCCACTGACGGTGAAATCGGTGAAGTCACCGACTTTTATTTTGACGATGATCAATGGACGATTCGCTACCTCGTGGTGGACACGGGAAAATGGCTAACCGGACGTCAAGTGTTGGTCTCCCCGATCTCGCTTGGGAAAGCGGACCGTGCGAATCGGCGTATCGAAGTTGACCTGACGATGGAACAGATCAAGAACAGCCCCGGCATCGAGACCGACAAGCCGGTGTCGCGGCAGTACGAGGCGTCGTACTTCGACTACTACGGCTATCCATACTATTGGACGGGACCATATCTCTGGGGCCCGGGAGCCTACCCCGGTCCTCTCATGATGCCGGAAAGAACTCAGGCTGAGGCCGAGGCGGTAAGGAGAGAGCAAGAATCATCCGATCCCCACCTGCATAGCGCCGGGGAGGTGACAGGTTACTACATCGAGGCGACCGACGGCGATATCGGTCATGTCGAGGACTTCATCGTTGACGATCAAGACTGGGCAATCCGGTACGTGGTGGTGGATACCAAGAACTGGTGGCCCGGGAAAAAGGTTCTGGTGTCGCCGCAATGGATCGAGCGGGCGAGCTGGCACGACTCGCGAGTGTACGTCAATCTGGCGCGCCGTGACATTCAGGAAGCCCCGGAATACGATGTGAGCCGCCCGCTTTCGCGCGACTACGAATCGAGCCTGCATCGCCATTACCGCCGAGCGCCCTATTGGGAAGGGAAAGCCTGACGAGCCGCACGTTCGTAGCGGCGACCCACCGGTCGCCGCTACGCGCCACTCGAGAGGGTTGGCCTCGTCGCGCCGTTCCTGAACACGCTGCCCCAGATGGGCGGTGCTTGCTTAGGATCGCATGCCCGAATAGGTATTGACGGCCGCGTGTAGATTGCGGGCGAACTGCGTGGTCGTTCCTACGTTCATGCCGAAGGCAAACGCCGCGTACTCTTTGACCGCGAGCAACGCCGGAAGCGGCATGGTTGCAAGTCGCTCGACCAGCGCCCGGGCTGCCTCTTCCAGCCGGTTTCCCGGTACGACGTTGCTGACGATGCCGAACATCAACGCTCTCGCGGCGTCGATCGGCTCGGTCGAATAGACCAGATAAGTCGCGGCCTTCCGTGGCACCCGATCGACTAGCGCCGACATCGCGATGGTCGGCATGATGCGGTGGCCCATTTCCGGTAGTTGAAACGTGGCCTCTTCGGCCGCAATCGTCACATCGCAAAGCGCCGCGAGGGCGCATCCGAGTCCGGCGGCGCGACCTTGGACCACGCCTATGATGGGCGCCCGGGCGTTACGGAAAGCGCCGTAGAGATTGAAGATCGTGTCGCTCCTCTCGCGCATCGCATACGCTTCGAGCAGAGGCTGCGGCTGCGTCATCGCTTCGCGGCCAAGGCAGAAGTCGGCGCCGGCTCCTTTGAACACGATCAGGCGCGATTCTTTCGCGGCTGCCCCGATCATTTCGGTGAGGCGCGCCCAGGTCGCGTCGTCCTGGCGATTGCCGGCCTCGGGCCGGTTCAAAGTAATCGTCGTTATGTCGCGGTCGCGTTGATGCAATATAGGGTCGGCCATGGGGGCATTCCTTTCGCTATGGCTGGGTCTTTTCATCACGCTGCATCTTCTCGCCTGCTTCCTTCATTGCTTCGCCTGCACGTTCCAGCGCTTTGCCGGTCTGCTCCCGAGCCTTCTCCAACGCTTCGTCGGCGGCTTTACCCGCGCGCTCCATCGCGCCCTTGTCTTCGTCGGACCTGCCGCAACCGGCCAGTAAGACGAAGCTTGCGAGTGCACCGAGAAGCAGAGTTCTAAAAACCTTCATTGATCCCCTCCTTTAGTTCTTGATCTACCTGTATAACAAAACGCCTCGTATCGACAATGCAGGGCGGGTTGCAAGGCCTGCCGCCGCAAAGCGCTGTTTCGAAGGCCTCGAAAAGACAGGCCATCGGCTGCCGTTTTTGGCGTTTCGAAAACCTGCGCTTGGGTGTTATCATCATCGGCAGGGGGCAAACGATGAACACAGGATGGGGTCCAGTCATCGCGTTGTTTGTGGCCTTATTGGGGTATGCAGGATGCGCGGCCTCCAACACGAGGCTCGTCGCCCAATGGCAGAATCCCGTCTATACGGCCGGTTCGTTTGAGAACGTGATGATAGCAGCGGTCGGTCCCGACCTGACGTCGCGTCGCAGTTTCGAAGATGAATTCGTTAGCCGGCTCGGGGCTCTCGGCGTCAGCGCATTCCCGAGCTATCGGGTATTGCCTCAAGAACAAGCCGATGAAACCGGACTCAAAGAAGCCGCCCGGCGCGCCGGGAGCACTGCCGTGATCCTCGGTCGGTCCGTCGATGTCGAGCAAAAAACCGAGCTGGGACCGAGGTATTACCCCACACCCTCGTTCGGCGTATTCGGTAGAAACATGGGCGCAGTCTGGCATGGCATGTATGGCGCGCCGAGCGTGCGGCGCTACAACGAGTATACCTCCGAGATCAAGCTCGTCGATGTGGCGAAAGATCAAGTGGTCTGGAGTGGAACGTTCAAAACGAATGAGGCAGAAAACATCAACGCTGCTATCCGAGACTACGTTGAAACGGTCATCAACGTGCTCAAAGAGAAAAACCTCCTCAGATCGAGCCATTGAGCGATCTCACGCCAAGAGCGCCAAGGGCGCAAAGACGTATTGTCCTCTGTGAAAACTTGGCGTCCTCTGCGTTCTTTGCGCGAGATATTCCTTTTTTTGGCGCGCTGGGCCGCGCTCCGACCTCTGTGGGCGAGGGGCTGATTCGATCGTGATCCTTGAAGCCGATCGCGTATGGCAGAACCTAATTTTTACGAGCTACTCGGTGTCGCGCCAACGGCAAGTCTCGACGAGATCAAGTCGGCGTACCGCGAGCTGGTAAAACGGCACCATCCGGATCTCTTCTCGAACGAGAGAGACAAGAACCGCGCAAACGAAAAGCTGCTGCGGATCAACCAGGCCTACGCGGTGTTGGGCGATCCGGCGCGGCGGCGTGAGTACGACGAAAGGCGCGCCGCGAGGGCCGAACCGCGCCGGAGAGCCGCAGCGCCCACGCCGCCCCGAAAACCGGCAGCCTCCGCCCGAGCGCGACCGTCCGGGCGCTCGAGCGTACGAACGCGGACCGGCCTGCGTTGGCAGTCGCCGCTCCGAAACCCTCGCGTCGTTTCCGTCCTGTCGAAAGCTGCGCTTTCGCGTCGAACGATTCTTCTGCTCGTTGCCATCGCCGCTGGCGCGCTTTTGCTAAACGCGACGCGAGAACAGCCGCAAGCCGTGCTGGCATGGACGCTCTTGTCGGAGACACTCGTCGAGCCTTCCGCCGGCGCTTCTGAAGTCAAACCTGAGGCGCGCCGCTGGAATGCGGAGGGACGGTATCGGTCCAAGCTGGAGTGCAGCTCCGCGCTGAAAGAGCGCATCAAAAGCGACGAGCGCCAAGGAGGCCGCGCGATCTTCGACGAGCGGCTCGGCACGATCGCGATCACGGTTCATGTGCGGGACGAGGAAGCGTTGGCGCGGGAGTATTTCGAAGCCGGGTTAAAAGGGGCGGGAAATTCGAGCTCCGGCGAGCGGGCGGTGGACGAGCGCGAACTGTTGCGTCAAGCGACGGAACAAGCGCGAGAGTTCATTCGGAGAAACGGTCTCACCAAGCGCGTCATCAGCTACGAATGCCGCCCGGTCCAGGTGATCGAGCGTAACTCGTGGCTGGTTCGTAAGTTACGGGAACTGGGATTTCTCTCTTGAATCGCGGTTTGCTCGGCCCTCAAATTCTCGTACGCTAAAACCTGCCTCTGCGCATCGTCAGTTCAATCGACCCTATGAGCGGCCGGGCCTTCCAGCGCCGCAAGCCCCGCCCTGCAGCACAAGACGTCCTGGTCGGCCCGGGCGCCGCCGGCAACGCCGATGGCGCCAACGATGGTGACCCCGTCGAGGATCGGGATACCTCCGGGTGCCGGAAGGATACGGCCGGCGCGCGAGACAACGAGGCTTCGCATCCAGGGTTCGCGGGCCTGCGCCGCGAGCTCGCCGCTCGCGAGGTGAAAAGCCGCAGCGGTAAAAGCTTTACTCACCGCCAATTCTGCCGCCGCCGGTTGCGCGCCGTCCATGCGGCTGAGTGCGATCAGGTTGCCCGCCTCGTCCACGATCGCCACCGCGACTGCGACTCCGATCACCGAAGCGTAATCTTGCGCGCCGCGAATCATCGCCCAGGCATTGGCGATCGGAACAGGCTCGGCGGCGGTTTTATGCTTGCGAAAAAAAGCGGCGTTGGTCTCAATTGCCGCCTGATGCTCCGGGGGGATATCGGTATCCTTGAAGATCGCGTCTACCGGACACACGATTTCACACTGCTCGCAGTCGATACAGACCTCCGGGTCGATGTAAAACTGGGGCGCGCCCGGTTTTGTGTGGATACACGCGACGGGGCATACCTCGACGCAAGCGCCGTCGTTGGTGCATAGGGAAGTAATGATGTAAGCCATTACAGCATCTCCAGATTCACAGCCACAAGTTCAAGGTGTTCGGGCCGTTTCAGCTGTTCAAACCGTTGAACGACCGTTTGAACCGCTTGAACACCGTGCTCAACCATCCGGCGCCATCGGCAGGTCCGTGCGGATCACGTCGGCGATGTAAACACGGGTGCCGAACCGGCGGGTTACCAATCGTCCGTGTTCGTCGAGCGCGCCGAGTCCCGCAC
>DATMBL010000146.1:0-4800 GCA_035559295.1 Candidatus Eiseniibacteriota bacterium | reverse complement strand
CGATCCGGAAACCGGGCAGGTCAAGATCCTTCAGTTCGCCGTCGCTTCCGACTGCGGCACGGTGATCTACCCGCTGGGCGCCGAGGGCCAGGTCGAAGGCGGACTCGCCCAGGGCATCGGCTACGCGCTCACCGAAGGCTTGCAGATCGACGAAGGGCGGCCGGTGAATCCGAATTTCTCCGATTATCGGATTCCTTCCATGCGCGACATGCCGCCGCTCAAACATGCCTTCGCCGACTCTTACGAGCCCACCGGTCCCTTCGGCGCCAAAGGCCTCGGCGAACTCAACATGGACCCGACCGCGGCCGTGATCAGCAACGCGATCTTCGATGCCGTCGGCGTGCGCATCAAAACGCTGCCGATCACGCCGGAAAAGATTTTGCGAGCGCTGAAGGAGAAAGCGAAAACCGCAGGCAGATAGCGGCACGCAGCCGACGATGCGGATTTCTCTCGACTGCCATCTGCCGACTGCTGGCTGCTCGATGGAACACCCATGATCAAGTTCGACTACCAAGAACCGACGACCTTAAAGAAGGTTTTCAACCTGCTAGAGAAATACGGCGATGACGCCCGCGTCATCGCCGGCGGGACTTCGCTCTTGATCATGATGCGCCAGAAGCTCATCCGGCCCAAGGTGCTGATCAGTCTGGCGCGCATCCCCAAGTTCGACCGCATCACCTACAGCTCGAAGGAAGGGCTTCGCATCGCGGCCGGAGCGCGCCATCGCGACATCGAGCTTTTTTCCGCGATAAAAAAACACTATCCCCTGCTTCACGAGACGTTTCGCAAGGTCGCCCAGCCAAGAATCCGCAACATGGGGACCGTTGGCGGCAACCTTGCGGCCGGTGACCCGTTGACCGATCCAGGCGCGAGTTTAATTGCGCTGGACGCGGAAGTCACGCTCATGAGCCGCAAAGGACAGCGGACCTTGCGAATGGAGGAATTTTTCGTCGATTATTATCAAACTGCGCTGGAGCCGGGAGAGCTGTTGATCGAGATTCGTGTGCCGCCGCCGCAAAGGCCGGCCTGGTCGCACATCAAATTTACCCCGCGCAGCGTCGAAGATTTTGCCACCGTCGGCGTCGCGCTGACCTTGAAGGCCAACCACGGCACCTGCGAAGACGTTCGTCTCGGACTCAACTCCGTCGGCCCGACGATCATTCACGCCAAGAAGGCCGAAGAGGTTTTGCGCGGCAAGGCCATCGACGACGCGCTGCTTTGCGAGATGGGCGAAGTCGCCGCCACCGAAGTCGATCCGGTGGACGACAACCGCGGCTCGGCGGAATACAAGCGAGAGATGGTGAAAGTTCTGGTCCGCCGCGCTGCGCAACAAGCTCTTCAGCGCGCCCGCTAAGCCGTTTGCGCACGGTCGTTGTGGATGATTTTAGGAGCGCGGCCCGCTACTGGCTACTCGATCGAGAGTCGCCAGGCTGATACGTTCGAGGCGCGAGGGTCTCGGCGGCTAGCTTCATATTGGAAGAGAGAATGGCCGAGCCTTCCTTATAAATTGGCTGAAATCTGGCGAATGACGACAGCTTCGACGATGACCACGGCGGGAATCACTACGGTATTGACCCAGATGAGAATTTCCATATTCCTTCTGTCGAACCCAGCCTACTTGGCGACCGATGCGCTGTCAACGCCGGCCATCCCGCGTAGAAAGCAGGCTCTGGGAAGAAAAACGGTTATGCTCCGCTACGGCAAAACCCCACTGGATTACGCTCTTCCAGCATCTCGTCGTTTCTCGATGCTGCTCTGCGTTGCCGCTTGAGGGTTTCCAGACTTTCCAACAGAGCGGCATCGTGCGGTTTGTCGCTGGCGCCGAGGCAGCCGATGACGGCGTTCACGGCCCGTATTCTCTCAGCTGGTTGAGAAAATCGCGCAGGCAGCAATTGGACTTTGCGGCAATGAGAACCAGCGATTCTTTATCGAGGCAGGGATCCATGAAGATCGACTGAAAGTGGATGGGCGAGCGCTGCGACTCGATTTCCACCGATCCAAACTAGCCTTCGCTGGCGAGGTTGTCCCGCCAAGTTGCATTTGTGCCGGGTTCGATGACGGGAGGGGAATGCGCGATCTGGCACACCGCCTCCATACTCGGCGCTTCGGGAGGCCCTCAAGGTAGATCTCGTGGGCCAAACGGTTCGAGGAGTTGTAGACCTGCCAGCGGTCCCCTGACGGATGCGCGGCGACGAAATCTTCCACTTGGTGGCGGGCGAATAGCATGAGACTTGACAACGGTTACCTCCCCATTTTTTTAAGGGGAGATTAACCGCGCGGCTGGACAGAATACGTCATACCTTGGAAAGCGTTGAAAACTCAGCGAGTTTCAGCCGCGTATTGTTTCCGGGCCGCGTTCGGGCGATCTAAATCCGCTTCGATCAGGGGCCGGTGGCTCCAGCACCTTCGGAGCATCGCCCCAAAACAAGATCCACGAGACAATTTCGTTCAGACCGCCGGCGCGCATGCTGAGAACGACGCTTCCGTCCGCAAGATCTTCGATCGTCTGAGTCGGGTGCCATTCCCGCTCCCTGAGGAAATCAGCGACCTTCGGAGCGAACCGGATGCGGATCGTCTGGGCAGGATCATCCATCAGGCCGAAGCTCTCGTCGAATTTCCCCGGCGAGAAGTCCGGGTCGATGGCGAAACTTTCAACGGTCAAACGCTCTGCGAGTTCGGGCCGGGGGTCTGCGGGGCCGTCGGCTAGCCACTCGTGATGGGTGATGTCGCCGTTCTCATCCTGCACGTGGCAGCTAAATTGGACCGGGACATTGTCGTAGGGGTGGCCGCCGTTCCAGACCGGGATCGGGAGACTCACGGTCTCGAAATCGATGAAGGCGATCGGCCGCGCGAAAGCTTCGAGGGCTTTTGTCAGCGTCGGCTCGACGATGATGCGGTTCTCTTGCACGGCGCCGCGCTGGCGGTCGGCGATAGGGCCGAGGGGCACGTCCTCCGGGATGTCATGGATCGTCCGGTAACCCTGTTCGTCGAGCTCCAGAGCGCGCTGTTTCATGTGACTGCGTCGCTGCATCCGGTCGCAGCTCCGGCGCTTCGGGTTCATGCACCATCCACCAGAGGAGCTTGTGGCATTGAAGACCCGCCAGGACGCGGGACTTCGACAGACCGTATCGGTGCGGAGAGAACTGCGCGACCTCGATAATAGGTTCAAATGTGTCAACGGGCTCCGCCATATTTTCCCGGATCAGTTGCTCATGCCACGGAATTTTAAATTATCGAATACGACCGAACAAGAAATTTTTATCGCCTCGCTGAGGCCCAAACGATGGGGGCAGCTGATCGAGGCCCCCCAGGCAATTGCCATCTACACTTCCCTGCGTGGCACGTTGACACAATCCGCCCCAGTCGGATAATCTCCTCTTCAACAAAGAAGCCTCAAAATAAGACGATTCAATCGCGACCCACAGAAGCGCGAGGTAGGGTCTCTGCGCGCTTCAAACGCTGCGGCGACTCATGGGATTCGCGATGGCTTTGTTCGCGTGGAAAACCGCCCCAAGAATGACTTCGGGAGAGCCGCTGCGCATCGCTCTTTCCCAGGTCACACTTCGCTCATGTCTCTTCTCAAAGTCGCCACCTGGAACGTCAACGGCATCCGCGCCCGGGAGACGCAGGTACTCGAATGGGTCGCGACGGAGCAGCCCGACGTGATTTGCCTGCAAGAGATCAAGTCGACGGTCGCGCAGGTTCCGCCCGCTCTTTGCGAACTTCAAGGATACCGCTGCTACTGGCACGGCGCGCGCGCCTACTCCGGCGTCGGCCTCCATATTCGCCGCGCCGCCTTCGCCGAAGAGCCCCTGTTTCGCCACCCGGATTTCGATTTCGAAACGCGCATCGTCACGGCCGACATCGGCGATCTGATCTTGGGGTCCGTCTATGTGCCCACCGGCGGCAAAGACTTTGACGCCAAGATGCAGTTCTTGCGCCGGCTGGAAGGCTTCGTGGCCGAAGCCCACGCAAACCGAAAGCGCATCATCCTGTGCGGCGACATCAACATTGCGCACACCGAGCGTGACGTTCATCCCAAAGAGCGCAATCCAAAGATGGTCGGCCAGCGGCCGGAGGAAAGAGAACTGTTCGAAAAGCTCCTGGCGCGCGGGCTGGTGGACGTGGGCCGCACCCTCGACCCCGACAACGATCATCTTTTCACTTGGTGGGCGCCCTGGCGCAAACTGCGCGAGCGCAACATCGGTTGGCGGCTGGACTACATCCTGGCTAGCGAATCGCTCGCGGCGAAAGCCATTCGCTGCAACGTTTACCGTAAAGTGGGAAGCAGCGATCACGGCCCGGTCATCGCCGTTTTTGAGCTGAACGGCGGCACGACGGCGGCCGGCGAGGCAGCGGCTAAAGGTGCCGCCGACCAGCCTTCGACGGCCGCGAAAACAGACTGATCGCGGATTCGCGGTTCAAAAATAAACCAGGAGTGAACCCAAAGCAGCGAAGACCGCCGATTAAGCGCTTTCGTTTTATCCGGGCAGGCATCCCGCGGCTTGACCCTCTCGACACCAATAGATATTCTTCGCGTTTATGAAACAAACGGTTCGCGTGACCATCAACGGTCGGCTCTACGAGGAAGACGTCGAGCCGCGCCTCTTGCTCTCCCATTTCCTGCGCGAAAACATCGGCCTCACGGGCACCCACATCGGTTGCGTGATCGGCGAATGCGGCGCCTGCTCGGTGCTGCTTGACGGCAAGGTCGTGAAATCCTGTCTCCACTTCGCCGTTCAAGCCGATGGCCGAGAGATTACGACCATTGAAGGCCTTGCCAGAAACGGCGAGCTCAAT
>DATMBL010000145.1:0-15553 GCA_035559295.1 Candidatus Eiseniibacteriota bacterium | reverse complement strand
GTATGCTGGATTCTTCCCGCCGGCGCCGTGTTTCGCGATCTGCTTTATACGTGGATCGAATCGAATCCCTTCCGCGTCGATGTTGCGCTTCAGGTCGACGCGCTGTCGGCGGTGATGCTGCTCGTCGTCACCGGCATCGGCTTCGTCATCCACGTTTATTCTCTGGGCTACATGGGCCGCGACGAAGGCATGGTCCGCTTTTTCATCTACTTGAACCTGTTCGTGTTCTTCATGGTCCTGCTGGTGATGGCCGACAATCTCCTGCTCCTCTTCGTCGGCTGGGAAGGCGTCGGACTCTGTTCGTATCTGCTCATCGGTTTCTGGACGGCGGATCCGAACAACGTCATCGCGGGCAACAAAGCGTTCATCGTCAATCGGATCGGCGATTTCGGTTTTCTCGTCGGCCTCTTGCTTCTCATCACCGGGACCGGGGCGGCGGCGAACGTCTGGACGCTCGATTTCGCCGCGCTCGAGCGCCACGCGCATCTCATCCCTCCCGCCAAGGTCACGTTGATCACGCTGCTGCTGTTCGCCGGCGCAACCGGCAAATCGGCGCAGATCCCGCTCCATGTGTGGCTGCCGGACGCGATGGCCGGGCCCACCCCGGTAAGCGCCCTGATTCATGCCGCCACGATGGTGACCGCGGGGGTTTACATGACGTCGCGCCTGCACTTCTTGTTCGAGATGGCGCCGGCAACGCTGACGACGATCGCCTGGGTCGGCGCGGCAACCGCTTTTTTCGCCGCCACCGTCGCGCTCGCGCAAAACGACATCAAGCGCGTCCTGGCCTATTCGACCGTGAGCCAGCTCGGTTACATGTTCCTGGCCGTGGGCTTGGGGGCGTTTAGCGCGGCGATCTTTCATTTGTTCACGCACGCGTTTTTCAAAGCCTGTCTGTTTCTCGGTTCCGGCAGCGTGATCCATGCGCTCGGGGGCGAGCAGGACATGCGCCGGATGGGAGGCTTGAGATCCCACCTGCCGGTAACCTATTGGACTTACCTGATCGCCACCCTGGCGATCGCCGGCGCGCCGCTCACCGCGGGTTTTTTTTCCAAGGATCTGATCCTGTGGCAGGCTTACAGTCGCTCTGAAGGGTTTCCTTTTCTCTGGTTGATCGGCTGGGTCACGGCCGGGCTCACCGCGCTCTACATGTTCCGCCAGCTGTTCCTGGTGTTCCACGGCGGCTCGCGGCTCGATGTCGAGGCGCGCCGGCACCTCCACGAGTCGCCCGCGGTCATGACCGGACCGCTGGCCGTGCTCGCGATCGGTTCGATCTTCTCGGGTTGGCTCGGCGCGCCGGACTACCTCTGGGGCAGCCGCTGGGAGGCCTGGCTGGGGCCGGTTTTTGGCGCGCGCGAAGCCGGGCATGCGGAGTCGCTCGGCGCCGAGATCGCGCTCACGCTGGCAACGCTTGCAATCGTCGCCGCCGGGTTCGGACTCGCGTACCGCTATTTCCTTGCGGCGCCCGCGGCGCAACTCCCCGCCCTCGGCGGCGCGGTCGAGTCGTTGCTCGCGAACACGTACTACGTCGATGACATTTACGAGCGCGCGATCGTCCGTCCGTACACCTTGCTCTCGAGCTGGCTTGCGCGAGTCTTCGACGTCGCCGTGATCGACGGCACGGTCAACGGCATCGCCAAAGGCGTGAGAGGCCTGAGTTTGATCTGGCGCGAGGCGCAAAGCGGCAACGTGCAGCACTACCTCGCCGGCTTTCTCGCCGGCGCGCTCGCGCTCCTGCTTTATTATCTCGGTCATTTGCAGTAGGTGGAACGTCGCGCATGCCCGACATGGAAAATGCTTTCCGTTGCGATCATGGTGGATGTGTTACGAGTTTCGGATTTCGTGTTTCGAAATCGACGCGACCTGCCGGTCGCCGGAGCCCGGGGCGGCTCGCGCTCTCGCGCCGGGCTGAGCGCATGCATCATCGATAGCAGGGGGATTCGATGGCCGCGCCGGGTGCACTCACGTCGCTTCTGTTGATCCCGACCATCGGCGCCCTGGTCATGCTCGGGGTGCCGCGGGCGCGCCGCACCGCGCTCTTCGCGGTCGCGTTGATCAGCGCCACGCTGGCTTTCGTGTGGTCGCTCTCGATTCTCGGGGCCTTCGAAGCGGGAAAACCGGAAATGCAGCTCGTCGAGCGGGTGCCGTGGATGCCGCTTTACGGGATCGAATACATCGTCGGCATCGACGGCATAAGCCTCTTCCTCGTGTTGCTCACGACGTTTCTCATGCCGGTTGCGATCCTGGCTTCCTGGTCGGTCCGGGAGCGGGAAAAGGAATATCTCTTTTTCATGCTCGTGCTCGAGACCGGCATGCTCGGCGCTCTGGTCGCCCTCGACCTGGTTCTCTTCTACGTCTTCTGGGAAGTCATGCTCGTTCCAATGTATTTCCTGATCGGCGTCTGGGGCGGGCCGCGGCGGATCTACGCGGCGGTCAAGTTCGTCATCTACACGATGGCCGGAAGTCTGTTGATGCTGGTCGCGATCGTTTATCTGGCCGCCCGGCACGCGCACGCCTTCCAGACGTTGAGCTTCAATCTCCTGCAGCTCTACGAGCTGCACCTCCCGTTTCACGAGCAGCTCTGGTTGTTTCTCGCCTTCGCCCTGTCGTTCGCCGTCAAGGTGCCGCTTTTCCCGCTCCATACCTGGCTCCCCGACGCGCACGTCGAGGCGCCGACCGCCGGTTCGGTGATCCTGGCGGCGATCCTGCTCAAGATGGGCACGTATGGCTTCTTGCGCTTCGCCATTCCGCTCTTTCCGGACGCCGCGCTCGCGGCCGCGCCCTGGATCGTCGCGCTCGCCGTGATCGGCGTTCTTTACGGCGCCGCGGTCGCGATGATGCAGGCCGACATCAAGAAACTCGTCGCCTACTCGTCGGTGAGCCATCTCGGGCTGGTGATGCTCGGTCTGTTCGCGCTCAATGTTCAGGGAACGCAGGGCAGTCTCTACCAGATGCTCAACCACGGCCTTTCCACGGGAGCGTTGTTTCTCCTCGTTGGCATGATCTACGACCGCCGCCACACGCGGATGATCGACGAGTTCGGCGGCTTGTGGAATCGAGTGCCGCTCTTCTCCTGCTTTTTGCTCGTGGTCATGTTTTCCTCGATCGGCTTGCCCGGACTGAACGGTTTCATTGGCGAGTTTTTGATTCTGCTCGGCGCTTTCGGCGTCGTTCCGTGGTGGACCGCGGTTGCGGCGGTCGGCGTGATTTTGGGCGCGGTCTACATGCTCTGGATGTACCGGCGCATGATTTTTGGGCCGCTCACGCGTCCGGAGAACCAACAGCTCCGTGATTTGAACGGCAGAGAGATCCTCATTCTGGCGCCGATCGTCGCCTTGATCGTGCTCATGGGCGTCTACCCGCAGCCGTTTTTGGAACGCATGCGGCCGTCGGTCGAGCTGGCCTTGAGCAAGATTTCCACGCTGCAATCGAAGCCGGTTGCCGCCGGCGCTCGAACGCCCGCGGCCGAGAAGGGCGATGGACGTTAATTTCGTGGCTCTGCTGCCTTCGATTCAAGTCACGGTCGCCGCGCTGGCCGTGCTCTTGCTCGATACCTTTTTCAAAGATGATGAAAAGCCTTTGCTGGCATGGGTGAGCCTGCTTGGAGTGGCGCTTGGGATTGCGGGGGCGGCGATGCTCTGGGGAAGTCAGGAAACCGCCTTCGGCGGCACCTTCCTGTTGGACAACTTCGCGCTCTTCTTTATTCAGCTCGTCCTGATCGTGGCGGCGCTCACGATCGTCTCTTCGATTTCGTATGTGCGGCAAACCGGGATTTACCAGGGGGAGTGGTACGCGCTCATCCTCTTCGCCACGGCCGGCAGCATCCTGATGGTTTGCGCCAACGACCTGATCGTTTTCTTCCTCGGTTTGGAGACGATGTCGATCTCGGTTTACGTCCTGAGCGGCATGTGGCGCGCGAGTAGCCGGGCAAGCGAGGCGGCGATGAAGTACTTCGTCATCGGCGCCTTTGCCACCGGCTTTCTCCTCTACGGTATCGCCTTGCTTTACGGCGCAACGGGCTCCACCGCCTTGCGCGAGATTGCTGCGCATCTCGTCGAAACGCAGGCGGACTGGCCGCTTTTTCTCGCGGGCGGCGGTTTGCTGCTACTGATCGGTTTTGCCTTCAAGGTCGGCGCCGTCCCCTTCCATTTCTGGATCCCCGACGTCTACGAAGGCGCGCCGACTCCGGTTACCGGATTCATGGCGGTTGCGGTCAAGGCCGCGGCGTTTGCAGCCTGGGCCCGGGTTCTGATGCACGAGCTGTCGCCGCTCGATAGCGAGTGGGCTTCGCCGGTGAAGCTGATCGCGATCCTGACGATGACGGTCGGCAATTTCCTGGCGATTTCTCAGACGAGCGTCAAACGCATGCTCGCTTATTCGAGCATCGCGCACGCGGGCTACGCGCTGGTTGCCGTCGTTGCGGGCGAGGAATGGGGCGGGCCCGCGCTGTTGTTTTATCTGCTTGCGTACGCGCCGATGACGTTCGGCGCGTTTGCCGTGGTCACCGCGTTGAGCGACGGCCCGCGCATGCGCGAGGGTTACGGCGATTTCGCCGGGTTGGCACTGAAGCACCCGTTTGTCGCCCTTTCAATGGCTGTTTTCATGCTGTCGCTCGCCGGTTTTCCGCCGCTCGGCGGATTTACCGGCAAGTTCTACGTGTTCCGCGCCGCCGTTAACTCCGGCCACACCGATCTCGCCGTCATCGGCGTGCTCAACAGCCTGGTCTCGGTGGTCTATTACCTCCGCGTGATTGTCAAGATGTACATGGAACCGGGAGCGGCGAGCGCTCAGAGCTTCGGGAAGGCGCCCGGGCTCTACCTTGCAATCGCCGCGGCGGTGATCACGAGCTTCTATTTGGGTATTCTCCCGATGCAGGCCCTCGACTGGAGCCGCAACGCGTTTCTCTCGCTCTATTAATAAACCGTTCAAACCGTTCAAGCTGTTCAACTGTTCAACCGCTGCGCTCCGTTCAACCCTCAGCTCTTCGTTCCCCTTTAGAGAGTGTGTCAGAATATCGTTCTGAGACGCAGGTCAAGAATCTGCTTTCAGTAAACAGTGGGAAAAGGCAGATGCTTCACTTCCGCGCAGCATGACAACCCGATGAAGAGCATTGCGACATTCCCGGGTGCGGGAGCGTAAAGCACGGTTTGAACCGCTTGAACGGAGCGGAGCGATTGAACGATTTGAACTGCTTGAACTTTTTATTTTACGAAGAAGCCGATGGCCACGGGGACCTCCGACGTGCCGGCGATGAACTCCTCGAGTTTCCCGGCCTTGAAATAGAGCTGTGCCGAGCCGCCGCCGTCGAGGTTCAGCAGATCGAGCGTTTCGAGGCCCCATTCCGGCGCCGAAAACAGAGCCTGTAACTCGACCCAGTTCAAGCCTCCGAGGAGCACGTCGGTTGCGCCGATGATCATCCTCTGGCGCTTGTCGATCCCGATCACGGATCGCCGGCTGGTCCGCGTGTCGCCGCGCGTGATGTGAAGGGCCCTCCCCGCGCTCAACAGCAGCGGCCCGGATTGGAGCGCTTCGTCGGCCTCGGCCGGGAGGAACTGATCGCGGTGGGTGATGAAAGGCCAGCCTTTCCGTGTGGCGAACACCCCGGTGAACAGGGAGCTACGCGACACATGGCGGTTGATCTCCTGGCCCGCGGTTTTGAGAAAACCGAGCGCCTTTCCCCGCTCATCGAAGTAGTTGGCGTTGATCGTCGTGATCGCGCCGCTGCGTTCGGCCAGGGTTTTGACGTCGGCTCCCGGGAGCCGGTAGTGGCTGCTGCAGACGATTCGTGGAGCGATCGATTGGATGTCGAAGCGGAAGAGCTTCAAGTCGAAAATGTAGCCGGCCTCGAGTCGTTGAAGGCTGATTCTGCGGTACTCGACGCCTCCGGCGACTGCGGTCCAGCGGCCCGCTTCCCGCACCCGGAGCGTGTCGCTGATTCTCGGCATGTCGGAGAGCCTGGGTGCTTGGGCGCGGCCGGGAGAGGGCGCAAGCAAAAAAACAAACAGAGCGATTGTGGAAAAGAGTCCGGGAGCCTGCCGCGCGGCGTCGAGCGTTTGAGCCGACAAAGCGCCTTCAATCACCCTTTTGGCCTCATCTCGAAGACGACGCGCGCCATGTCGGGTGGCGAATCGCGCCGCTCGAGAACCCACCGCCGCCGCGTGTCATCGCTCACCTGCGCTGCAACGCACGCGAAGCGTTCGCCGTTGACCGTTACCTCGATAGCCGGATTGCCGATCATGTTCTGACACCAGTGCTTGCCCGCAACCTTGCTCGATGAGGCGTAAAAGCAGCCGTCGTAATAAACCAGGCGAAGCTCGACGGTCCGAGGAAGGCCGCTTTTGCGGCCGATCGTTGTAACCTTGCCGACGACGACCGCGCCCTCCCTGAGATTCACGGCCGAACTATACGGCGCTGCTGGAAACTTCACAAGTGGAATTAACCCTCCACTTTTCTGCTTTGTTGCCCCGCTCCGGCTCACGCTCCGAGCCCGTCCGCCTTGACTGGGTCGGCGGCCCAAGGCTAATCTTGGCGCGTTCAGCCGAGCATCGGAGGATTCCATGACCACGAGCACTTCATCGGAAATCGACGCCGAGCGCGTGCATTTTGGCCCCGGCATCGGCGCGGTCCGCGCGCTCCCCAAGGCGCGCGAGCGGCGTCCCGCGGTGATCATTCTCCACGAGCGCTACGGTATCGATCGCCACACACAAGACTTGACGGTCAAGCTCGCCGAAGCGGGATGGGTGGGGCTCGCGCCCGACCTTTTCCATCGCTTCACCGGCGATCGCCAGGCGCTGGGGAAAGGCCAGCTCCGAGTCGAGCTGCGCGACGACGAGGCGCTGCACGACTTAAACGCCGCCATCGCGTACTTAACGAGCCTCGATACCGTCGACCGATCGCGCCTCGGGATCATCGGCGTGTGCCAGACCGGCCGGCAGCCGCTCTTGCTTGCGGCGCATCGAAACGACCTTTCGGGCGCGGTCGTGCTTTACGGCGCCATCGGCGGCAAAGAATGGCTCGCCAACGACCTGCGGCCGACGCCGGTCGAGGCGCTGATTGGTCAAGTCTCGTGTCCGGTTTTGGGTGTGTTCGGCGAGGCGGATCACATCATTTCGATCGACGACGTTTTCCGCTTTCGAAACTGCCTCGAACAATCGCGCAAGACCTATCACGTCCGTCTCTACCCGGACGCGCCGCACGGCTGGCTCAATGACACGATGCCGGGACGCTACCGGGAGGAATCCGCCAGGGACGCCTGGTCCTTGATCGTATCGTTTCTGGAGAAATCGTTTGCGCGCGGCTGGGACGGCGAGCGCGTCGTTCAGACGTTCGAATGTAGCTACTCCAAGCGCTATGATTTCGCGAAAAACGTGCGCCTGGAGTAGGCGGTTTCAGCGCTTTTCCGTGGCAAGGGTCGTCCAGTCCCGCCTTCTAAACGCGACGGCGCTCGCGCTGCTCAGCATGATTCTCTCGGGCCAGCCGCTGGCGGCGGCCGAACGCGTCATGATTGGAACTCCGAGCCACGGTTTGTTCGAATTTCCGGTTGTGATCGCGATGCGCAAAGGGTTTTTTCTCGACGAGGGACTCGAAGTTCAGAAGATTCAAATCCAACCGCAAATCGGGGTGAAGGCGCTCGTCTCCGGTGACATCGATTACTTTCTCGCCTGGGGATCCACGCTGCGCGCGGCGGCGACCGGGGTGCCCCTCAAAGTCGTGCTCGGCATCGCGTCGCGACCACTGCACGTCCTGATCGCTCGCCCGGAAATCAAATCGGGCCAGGATCTCAAAGGAAAAATTCTGGGCGTCGATTCGTTTGCCGGCACCGTGGATTACCTCACGCGCACTCTGGCGCGGCACTACGGCCTGGAACCCGATAAAGACGTGAAGATCATCGTCACCGGTCCGAGCCCGACCCGTTTCGCGGCCCTCAAAGCGGGCTCGATCGACGCCACCGCAATCGACGTCGCCTTCGCGGTCAAAGCGGAAGAGGAGGGACTCTCGCGTCTGCTCTACCTGGGAGACATCATCGAATTGCCGATCTCCGGCATCGGCGTGACCGATGAGAAGATCGCAAAACAGCGCGAGCAGGTGAAAAGGGTCATCAGGGCGACGCTCAAGGGAACGCGCTTCATGAAGCAGAACCGCGCCGAGGCCGCCCGCATGCTCTCCGAATACCTCCGCATTACGCCCGGCCAGGCCGCCAAGACCTACGATACCGCGATTCAGGCGTTCACCGACGACGGCTACGTTTCCGAGAAAGGCATCGCCGTCGATCTCAAGCTCGTCAAAGAACGGCTGAAACTCGCCAGAGACATTCCCCCCAGCCAGGTGGTCGATTGGAGTCTGTTGAAAGAGATCCGCTAGCAGCGCGTTTTTCCGCATTGAAACTGCAGCGCCAGTTCTACGAACAAGCCACGGTGGCCGTGGCGCGCCGGCTCATCGGCAAGTATCTCGTCTGCCGCCGCCCCGAAGGAACGACCGCGGGACGGATCGTCGAAACCGAGGCTTACGTCGGCCCGGATGACAAAGCGTGCCACGCCTCGCGCGGGCGAACGCAACGAACCGAAGTCATGTTCGGACCGGCGGGTCATGCCTATGTCTACTTCATCTACGGCTTTCATTACATGCTGAATATCGTAACCGAGCCCGAGGGCCGGCCGGCGGCGGTGCTGATCCGCGCGGTCGAGCCGGTGGAGGGGATCGCGCTCATGCAGCAACGGCGGCGGAGCGCCCGCTTGCGAGATCTCGCAAGCGGGCCCGGAAAGCTGTGCGAGGCGTTTCACATCGACCGTTCGTTCAACGGCGTCGATCTATGCGGCGATCTGCTCTATGTCGAGGACCGCGGCGAGGCGGCGCCGAAAATCGTGACGCGGCCGCGCATCGGCGTCGATTACGCCGGCAAATGGAAGCACAAACCCTGGCGTTTTCTGCTCCGCGGCAGCGAATTCGTCTCACGCACGTGATTGGTCGAGCGCGCCGAGCATCACGCATGTGACACGACACGAGTACGCCGCAACGGAGAAGGGGAATGTCTCGCGCAAAGCTCGCCAAGTTAAAGATCAAATGTAGTCGGGGCTTGCGTCGTGGGGCCGTTGCGCGCTTGGCGTCCTTGGCGCGAGAGTGTCTTTGGGCGTGAAAAGCGGAGGGTTGCCGATTATCTTATCCGCGCCGCACGGCGGGCGGGAGCCGATCCCGCACGTCGCCGAACGCTCCGGCAACGGTATCCGCCACTTCAACGCCGGCCGCGATCACCGTACCGACCGGCTTGCCGAGCGGATTGCAGCGCAGCTTCGAGAACGGCTCGGTGAAAGTCCGTTTGTCGTGATCGCCCGTTTCGAGCGCAAGTTTCTCGACCTGAACCGCCCGCCGGCCGCCGCTTACGAGTGCCGCGCGGTCAAACCGTACTATGATGCGTACCACGATGCGCTGGCCGCTGCGTGCCGGCGTGTCAAAGCAATCTGGGGACGCGGGTTGTTGCTCGACATTCACGGCCATGGCGCCGACGCGGAAACGATTTATCGCGGGACCGCGAACGGGAAAACCGTCGAGTTTCTGCTCGAACGTTTCGGGCTCGAGGCTCTCTCGGGCGCCAGGAGCGTGCTTGGGTATCTCGAGCGGAAAGGCTACCGCGTCTCACCGGCCGCCGGATCGGATCGCGAGCTGCGCTACGTCGGCGGCCACATCGTGCAGACCTACGGGAGCCATCGCGGGACCGCGATCGACGCCATTCAACTCGAGTTCGGAACGCGACTCAGGAACGAGTCGAACCTCGGCCGGGTAGCCGCCGATGTCGCGGAGGCGATAGCGGTTTTCGCGCAAAACTACCTGCCCCTTCTCGCGGTCGTTGCGCTGCCCCCTGATCAGAGCGTTCGGCGTTGAGCAAAAAAGCGTTGAGTCCGATCGCGGCGGGGCTCTGAGCCGCGGGTGCGGTTCAAAGTTAATCCGGAACTCGCTGACGTTGAACCTCGAACGGAGCGAAGCGGTGAACCGTTGAACGGCTGTTAGCCCAGTGCCTTCAGGAGCGCGCGCTTTAAAAACACGCCGACCAGGTGCGCCTTGTACTCGGCGCTACCCTGGAGATCGTCGACCGGATCGGCCGCTTGGGCCAGTTTGCGCGCGGCTTCGGGCAGTTCCTTTTCCACCCGGCCGCGGGGGCCCGTGAGAAGGTGGTCGGCGTCGTCCGAACGCGCCGGCACGACGCCGACGCTGCCCACGACCGCGCGGGCGCGCGTGATCTCGCCGCCGCTTCCGACCTGGAGCACGAGGGCGAGCCCGAGCGTCGGCCGCTCGTGGGTTTGAAACTTGACGTAAGCCGCGCGCTCGGATCGGGAAAGCAGCGGGATCTCGATCGCGGCGAGCAGCTCATCGGAGCCGAGCGCGGTCTCGTACGCGCCGGTAATCAGTTGGTCGATCGGCAGGCTTCTCTCGCCCGTGCGACTTTGGAGGCGCGCTCGGGCGTTAAGCGCGAGGAGTAGCGTTGCGGGATCGGAATGGGGCTCGGCGAAGCAGAGATTGCCTCCGAGCGTGCCGGTAGCGCGCACGCGCACGTTGGCGACGTGCCGCTCCATCTCGGCGAGCGCGGGCATGTGCTCCCGCACGAGCGGCGAGCGCTCGACTGCCCGGTGCGTGGCGCCGCTGCCGATCACGAGCGCGCCGTTCGTCGTCTCGATAGCGTCGAGTCCGGGGATCGTCTTGACGTCGATCAGGTGCTCGTAACGGAGAAAATCGTGTTTCATCGCGAGCAAAAGCTCGGTGCCGCCGGCGTAGAGCTTTCCCCGCTCGCCGAACCCGGCGAGCATTTCCGAGGCTTCGGCCACGGTTTTGGGTTGATGGATGCTAAAACGTCTCAGGGGCATCATGTCTCGTCAAGTTCAAGGTTCGGTTCGACGTTCAAGGTTCGAAGTTCAAGGGCGAAGATTCCGGGAGTCGTTGAGCTATTTTTTGTTCTGCAGTGCGCGCCATACCCTCTCCGGAGTGAGCGGCGCCCGGCGGATCCGCACACCGACGGCGCGATCGACCGCGTTCGCGATGTTGGCGGCCATCGAATTCAGTGAAGCCTCGCCGCCGCCTTTGGCGCCGTACGGGCCGACGCCGTCTTGATTCTGCACCAGGCGAAGCTCGACCTGCTTCGGCAGATCCGAAAACCGGGGCACGCGATAGTCGAGGATCGAACCGTTGGCAAGCTGCGGGCCCTCGTAGACCAACTCCTCGAACAGCCCGATCCCCATTCCCATGGTCGCGGCGCCCAGGTCCTGTCCCTCGGCCAACGACGGGTTGATCGCCAGCCCCACGTCGCCCACGGTGGCGAGCTTTTTCAGCTCGATCTTGCCGGTCTCCCGGTCGACCTCGAGCTCGATCCCCGTACAGGCGGTTTCCCAAAAAACCGGGAGCTTGGCGAACCTTCCCTCCTTGCGGATGTAGGCGCGGCCGATCACTTCGCCGTCGGGGAGGGCGTAGTACTTGCTGATCACCTCCGCCCAACTGAGCTGCGCCTCGCCGCAGCGCACTCCGCCGCGAACCACCTGGATGTCTTCCGATTTCACTTTGAAGATGTCCGCCGCCATCGCCACCATCTGGCGGATCGCCTCGCGGCTCGCCTCGAGTATCGCCGTGCCCATCAACGTCGTCGTGCGGCTTGCGCCCGTCGAGCGGTCGTACGGCGTTATGGCGGTATCGGAGGAAACCACTCTCACCTTGTCGAACGGCACGCCGAGTTCCTCGGCGGCGATTTGCGGCAGGACCGTGTGGCTTCCCTGGCCCAACTCGGTGCTGCCGGTGAGGATCGTGACCGAGCCGTCGGCGTGGATCCGGATCGCGGTGGAGGTGAGCGGGTAGGCGCCGGCATCGCTTCCCGAACAAGCCACGGTGCGCCCATGGTTTTCCGGCAGGGGTTCGTTCCATCCGATCGCCTCGGCTGCGGTTTCGAGATCTTGTTTGAGGGCGCCGTCGAACGGGCGCATGCCGGGAAAGAACTCCTCGCCGGGTTTGGCGGCGTTTTCGAGCCGGAACTGGTACGGGTCTTTGCCGATCTTCGCGGCAAGTTCGTCGATCTGCGATTCCCCGGGCAAGGTCACCTGCGCGCAGCCGAAGCCGCGGTAGGAGCTCGCCGGCACGGTGTTGGTGTAATACGAGGTGTTTTCGATCAACACGTTGGGAATCGCGTACGGGCCGACGCAACGGTTGGTCGATTTTTCAACGACCAACGGGCTGTTCTCGGCGTAGGCGCCCGTGTTCATCAAGATTTTCGCCTGGCGAGCGATGATCTTGCCGTTTCGATCGACCGCGGTGCGCATCCAGGTGTACGCGTCATCGCTCCGGGTGGTGAGCATCGCCTCCTCGACGGTGAGCTGGAGCTTCACCGGCCGTTTCGCTTTCCACGAGCAGGCCGCCACCAGCGGCTCGATCTTGGTGTACGACTTGCTGCCGTAACCGCCGCCGACGAACGGCACGACCAGGCGCACCTGAGCCACGGGCAGGTTGAAGACCGATTTGAGATCGTGCCGCACCATGAACGGGTGCTGCGCCGAAGAATAGATGGTCACGCCCTGATCGGTGACGTCGGCGATCGCGACGTACGGCTCCATCGCGTAAGCGTACGTCATGGGAAAGTAGTACTCGCCCTCGACCACCGCCGCCGCGTTCTTGAAAGCGGTTTCAACGTCGCCCCACTGGATGCGGTGGGTTTGGCAGACGTTCGTGCCCCTACCGGCCGTGACATCGCCTTCGAAGCCGCGCAGCGCGCCCGCCTCGAACTGCCGTTCGTGCAGCAACGGCGCGTCCTTCGCCATCGCTTCCTGCGGCGTGAACACCGCTTTCAGCTCCTCGTACTGGACGTCGATGAACTCGAGCGCTTCAAAAGCGGTGCGTTCATCCACCGCCACCACGGCGGCCACCGGCTCGCCCGCGTAACGCACCTTATCGATCGCGAGGAGCGGATGGTCCTTGACGGCGTGGCCGTAATAAGGATTGATCCCTTCGAGGTCGTTACCGGTGACGACGCAGTACACGCCCGGACGCGCTTCGGCGCGCGACTTGTCGATGGAAACGATCCTGGCGTGGGCGTAGGGACTCCGAAGGACTTTGGCGTAGGCCATGCCGAGGAGCTTGAGATCGGCCACGTACTGCGCCCGGCCCGTCACCTTGACCCGGCCGTCGCGGCGCGGCACCGAATGGTTGACGACGTGAAAATCGGTTTTCCTCTCCGCGCTCACTTTCCGCTCCCCCTGCGCATCTCGACGGCGGCGCGCTCGATCGCTTTGACGATCGGCAGATAGCCGGTGCAGCGACAGAGGTTGCCGTCCATGTAGTGGATGATCTCCTCCCGCGTGGGCGCGGGATTCTCGGCGAGCAGGGCCTTGGCGGAGAGGATCATCCCGGGAGTGCAGTACCCGCACTGGAACGCGAACTCGTCGATGAACGCCTGCTGGAGCGGATGGAGCTTGCCGTCGGATCCCTCGAGTCCTTCAATCGTCGTGACGCTCTTGCCGCGCGCTTCGTAGGCGAGAAAAGTGCACGCGCTGACGGGAAGACCGTCGACCAACACCGTGCAGGCGCCGCAGACCTGAACCTCGCACGAGACCTTGGTCCCGGTGAGGTTGAGCTGGTTGCGAAGCACCTCGGCGAGCGTATCGGCGGCCTCGCATTCGACCTCGCGCGCTTTACCGTTCAGTTCGAATGACAGCTTCATATCCTAAAGCCCTTGGCGTATTGGAGTACTGGAGTGTTGCATACGGAAGACATTGTTCCAACGGTTCCAGGGGTTCAATTCGGCCGAATCGGATAGGCGTATACGGCTTAAACGTTTGGGACGTTTGGAACGACTGAAACCGTCCTCGATACTCCGGGACGCCATTCGTCAGTTATAACGGGGCAGAATGTTTTCCGCCCAGAGCTCCATCTGACGCTCCAGACTCTCCATCGTCGGATAGATGATCTTCAGCTCGAAGTGCCGCACGCCGTTTTCGATGAACTCATCGACCCGGCGCTTGACGTCGTCCACCGAACCGAAAATGTGCCGGTCGAGAGCGAAGTCGATGCTGTCGATGTCGCGCTCGTAACTTTCGGTGCTGGTCTTGAGCGTCGGCAACGCGAGCTTCAAGCCCTCGTCGCGCGTCTTGGCGATGGTTGCGAGCTTCTCGACCGCAATCGTGATCTGCTTCGGATCCCGACCGCTGTGACGCGCGGTCTCGGCCAGGATGTCGCAACCCGCTTTCATCTCCTTGGGCGAGAGCCAACCGGGGATCCAACCCTCGCCGTATTTGCCGGCGCGTTTGGCGGCAAGCTTCATCCAACCGCCGACCCACACCGGTGGATGGGGCTTTTGCACCGGCTTGGGAAAGATCTCGGCGTTTTTGAACTCGATGAACTCGCCCTTGTAGGAAGCGAGCGGCTGGGTCCAGACCGCTTTCATCGCCTGGATATACTCGTCGGTGCGATCGCCGCGTCTCTCGTAGGGCACGCCGAACACCCCGAACTCATCCGATTCGCGCGTTGCCTTGGAGCCGAGCCCGACGCCGACGATGAGCCGGCCCCGCGCCAGGTGGTCGAGGGTCGCGTATTGCTTGGCGGCGTAGATCGGATTGCGGCACGGCATCACCAGGCAGGCCACGCCGAGCGTGATCTTCTTCGTTTCCGCCGCCAGGTACGAAAGCACCGAAGTGGCCTCGAAGAAGTTCGCCTCCTGGGAATCGGAGAGCGCTTCGGCGGCGCCCGACGAGATGTGATGGCGGTGCATCTCCGAGCTCCACACCACGTGATCGTGGACCCAGACGGAATCGAAGCCCAACTCCTCGGCGGTTTTCGTCGCCCTGACGATGTTCTCGATGCTCGACAGCGGCCCCGAGTTGGGCACGCGCACGCCAAATGCGATCTTATCCATGTTTCACTCCTTAGATTGTCGGCTTTGAGCGCTGCTCGCAAAGCGAGACTCGCGCCACGCGCCAAGACAACTCTCCGGCATCAGCCTCGGGCTGATCCCTTTGCGCGCTTTGCGCGATGCGTCCTGCTCCCGTGCTTATTCTCTGATTTCCACTTTGTTGTACTTGAGGTGGCGGTTGTACCAATCGACCACGTTCGCCGCAACGTCGTCGAAATAGTCGTTGTAAATGCCGTAATGCGTGGTTTGTCGGTAAAGGACGAGCTTTTTGGGCTCGCCGGCCTTCTCGTACAAGTCGAACGACTGCTGCTCCGGCGTGACCGCGTCGTTTTCCACGGCGATGAACAACGCGCCTCGCGGGGCGATTTTATGAACGACGTCGATCGGGCTGTACTCGAGGATCGCTTCCGCGCAGGCAAGCGGCATGGCGTCGGGGATTTTCGACTCGACCTCTTTCTTGATCGTGGTCGCTTTCCGCTCCGGCGTCGCCACCATGATCTCCTCGCGCGCGCTCACGATTTCCCCTTCGCCGGTGAGGACGCGTCTCTTGCGGTCCTCTTCGAGACGCTTGAGGTAATCGACCCACTCGTATTCCCGCCTCATCGAGTGCAACCAGTCGCGGCCGTTGCTGACGCCGAGATAGCAGACGCAGCATTTGACGCGCGGATCGATGGCCGCGAC
>DATMBL010000144.1:0-11682 GCA_035559295.1 Candidatus Eiseniibacteriota bacterium | reverse complement strand
GATCATTTCAGAGGCGCTTACCGCCACGTCGTTTTTGCCATTATCGACTGGTCTCCGGAGCGGCGCTTCATCGGGCCGTTTCAGCGCGCGTTCAACGACAAGCCTCACCAGGCCGAGTAGCAAGACGAGAATGCGATCCGGGCGGTCCATGCGGATCATCGTTCACGTCGATATGGACGCATTCTACGCCGCGGTCGAGGAGCGTCTCAATCCGGCGCTGCGCGACCTGCCCGTGGTCGTCGGCGCCGATCCCAAAGAAGGCAAAGGACGAGGCGTCGTCACGACCGCGAATTACCGGGCTCGCCAATTCGGCATCCACTCGGCGCTGCCGATATCGCGCGCGTGGCGGCGCGCGGAAATCGCGCGGCGTCGCGGCGAACCCGCGACGGTCTTCATTCAGCCGAACATGTCTCTTTACCGCGAGGTCTCGGGCCGGGTGATGGAGATCCTCGAGCGCTACGCCGACGCGTTCGAGGAGGCGAGTATCGATGAAGCTTATCTCGACGTCTCATCGCTCGCGACTTTCGCTGCTGCGAAAGGCCGAATGGCCGAGCTTAAACGCGAGATCCGCGAGAGGGAAGGTCTCGGCTGCTCGATCGGCATCGGGCCGAACAAGCTCATCGCCAAGATCGCTTCCGGCCGGCAGAAACCGGATGGTTTGACCGTAGTCGAGCCGGAGGAGGTCTTGGGCTTTCTGAGCCCGCTCCCAGTTCGGCTGATTCCGGGCATCGGGCCCAAGACGGAACATTTTCTCCGACAAAAAGGTCTTCGGACGATCGAAGACCTGCGTCAGCTCCCCGAGGCCACCCTGATCGAGTGGTTTGGCAAATGGGGCGCCCGGCTCTTTGAGAAGGTCCGCGGCATCGATGATTCCGAGGTTTCGAACGACTGGACGCGGAAATCCCTCGGCGAGCAGGAAACCTTCGAGGCGGATACCCGAGATCAGTCGATCATCATCGCGCGTCTCGACCGCATGGCGGAGCGGATCATCGCCAAACTCCTGGCAAAGGAGTTTAAAGGCTTTCGCACGGTCACCCTGACCGTTCGCTTTAGTGATTTTCAGACCAGCAACCGCTCGCGAACATTGAAGGACGGGGTCTCGATCGAGGGCGATGTCTCGAGCCGGCTCAAGGAAACCGCGGCGTCGCTGCTCATGCCCTTTTTCGATGCGCGGGAAAATCCGCGCGACAAAGCGTTCCGGCTGATCGGCCTGCGCGTGGAAAAACTCTTTTGAGGACGATTCCTCGCGCCAAGGGCGGCAAGTGCGCAAAGAGATATTTTTTTCTCTGAAAACTTGGCGTTCTTGGCGTTCTTTGCGCGAGATCTCCGACTTCTCTTGGTTGCACTGTAGCCGCGCTGCGCTGTTCGTGTCCTTCTTTGAAATTGGCACCCTCACCCTTCGCTCTCCCATCAAGGGCGAGGGTTTGGGGAGGCAACATGGCAGTCGATCCCCTCTCCCGGTGGGAGAGTGTTAGGGTGAGAGGGCGATTTCATCCTCTGCAGGCGAGCGTAAGCTCATGTCACACCCTGTGGTGAGTGTCTGAAAGTTTTTGGTGGCGCGTAGCCGCGCTGCGCTCGGCCCCAATCGGTCAATCCGGGATGCAGGCGGTGACGGTAATCTCGACCAGGAGCTCGGGAGAGTTCAGCATCGCTTCCACCGTGGTCCTCGCCGGTTTGTTCACCGGAAAGAATTTCGCGTACTCCTCATTGTAGGCCGCAAGGTCCTCCCTTTTCGTCAGATGCGTGGTCACGCTAAGGACGTTGTCGAGAGACGTGCCCGCGGCTTCTAAGATCCGCTTGACGCGCTGCAGCGCATAGTGGGTCTGCTCGCGCACGTCTCTGCCGACTTCGCCGGAGTCGGGGTGTCTGCCGGTCTGACCGGCCACGAAAACCAGATTACCGAATCGGGTGGCGGGGGAGAGGTTCGGATTGCCCCGGGCGAGTTTTACTTGAATCACTTCTTTTTTGGGCATGGCAGTCTCCCTGCGTTTTCAACTCACGATTGACGCTCCGGCTAGGCGAAAACGAGCTTTCCGTTCTTGTCGCGGATCAGTCCTCTTCCGTTCATCGAAGACGGCATGTTCTGCGGGCCGATCTTGAGCTCATCAACCCTGACGTGACCGTGGAACGTATCGACCTCGAGCATATCCTTCGGCCGGCGATCCACCCCCTTCGGATCCCTGCCGTTGGCGACGTCTTCGATCGCTTTGTGCCATATCCTCCGCATCATGATGACGCCGCGATCGGACGTGCCCAGATGCTCGAGACGCCGATCCGGAATCTCTCCTTGCGACTCCTGCAACACGAGATCCTCCAGAGCCGGCACGCCTTCCCACCCCGAGTACTTTCGTTTGTCGTACGGTTTTTTCTCAACCGTGCCTTTCAACTCAGGCGGTAGTCCGAAGACAAAGGCCCCGGGAAAGTTTCCTTTGCGAAACAGGTTGTAGCGAATCAGCTCAAAATGGGTATCGTCGATGATCCGGATCATGCCCCCGCCTTCCTGGCGTTCATCGGTAAAATCGGGCGGAAACCCGGAGCGGATGCCGGAAAACCTCCAGTGGATCGGCATCGCAAGGCTCCAGGTGTTGACGAACTTGACCTCCGGGTCGCCGGTGTCCAGGACCGCCACGGTTTTCATCCCGTATTCGGTTTCGACGAACTCGAGCGGCAGCGGAATCCAATTTTTTATGCTCTCATCGTTGAAAGGTTTTAGCTCTGCAGGCACCTCTCTTACCATCAGGCCGTGAAGGATCACCGCATGGCCCATGTCGGCGAAGTTTTCCATCCAGTTGAGATAGTTGTAGTTGCGGATATCTCCGTCAACCAGCGTCACCTCGCCGTCCGTGCGCGCGAGCACATCGATTTTCGCTAAAGGAGGCGGATGCTCCTTTTCCGGTCCCATATAGGTCCAGATCACCCCACCCCACTCTTGCACCGGATACCAGAGATGGCGGATCTTTTCTTTGAGGCGGCTGTCACGCGGCTCCAGCGGCATATCGATGCAGCGGCCCTGAGCATCGTATCGCCAGCCGTGATACGAACACATGAGGCCGTCTTCCCTCACCTGACCGTACTCCAACGATGCGAGCCGGTGGGAACAGCGGATGCCCAAAAGCCCCGGCCGCCCCTTTCCGTCGCGGAACAGGACCAGATCTTCGCACAGCATTCTCACCGCAATCGGAATGTCCTTGAGGTTGGCCGAGAGACAGACCGGGTGCCAATAGCGCCGCAACATCTCACCGGCCCGCGTTCCCGGGCCGGTGCGCGGTAGCTCCTCGAGCAGCTTTTGATACGCGCTCTGTGCTGAGGTCGCACTTTGCGCTGCGGTACTTGCCATCGTTATGCCTCCGCCGATAGTTCGAAATCCTGCTTCTATCGCTTCGGTATGAGAAGCTCCTTCAACTTCGCAACCAGCGACGGGCTCAGCTCGTACAGGCCCGCAAACGTCTTGCTGGTAGTCGGGCCGTCGATCGCGTCAATCTCCAACCCGGCCTTGTTCGCTTCGCCGATCAACTCGGGATCGCGAAACGCTTTGATGAAAGCCTGCTGCAAAATCCGCAGCCGTTCCGGCGGCGTTCCCGGAGCGACGGAGTATGGAAACTGATAGACGTGGACATTGTCCGCGACTTTGAGAAGTTCGCGCGCCTCCTCGGTCTTGGCGTAGCTGTTGGCGAGCGGAACTTCGCGGAGATCCGGATGTGATTTCAAGGTCGCTTGCAGCACGACGCGAATACTTCCGGATTCCATGTGGCTGCCCCAGGAAAACTTCGTCGCCTGCCACGAAGCGCAGAGACCGTCCGCTTCGCCGTTCTCCACCGCCAGTCGCGCCTCGGCGCCGCCCTTGTAGCCGTCGAGCACCTCGAGCGGCAGGCCCAGCGCCGCTTTGAGCAGCTTGGGGATGTCCGACAGGCTCGTCCCGGGGCCGATGGAGGCGATCTTCAACGGCCTCTTCGACGCAAACCAATCGTCCACTGTTTTGATGCCGCTCTCTTTGTTGAAGTGGCACGCGGTGTCATAGCGCGCCGGTATGCCGACCCAGCCTACTTTACGCGCGTCGAACTTGGCGGCCTCATTGCCCATGATCTGCTGCAGGATCAGCGGGGAAGCCCAGGCCGCGATGGTGAGTCCATCGGGCTTGGTCCGGTTATAAAGGTGGTTGGCCGCGATCATACCTCCCGCGCCGGGCATGTTTTGCACGACGGTGCCAGGCTGTCCGGGAAGATGCTTCCCGATATGTCGAGCGGCGAGCCGCGTGTACTGATCATAGGTCCCGCCGGGCGAATAGCCGACGATAAAGGTGATCACCTTGTCTTTGTAGAATTCCTGCCCGTGCAGATTTTCGGCACCTGCCATCCCAAGGACCGCGATGATGCCGGCAAGCAGGGGTGCTTTGACCCTCGTCATGTTCGCCTCCTTCGCATCCAGAGCGTGGCGCCTGAGCAGGCGATCGGACCGCATACCTCTACATACGTTTCCACGTCCAGTCAAATCGCCGGCCGAGCGCGGCTATTCGTCGGCGTCGGCCGGTGCGCGATGGCGTCTTACTCGTGGTTTTCAGCAAGCACCGACTCGGGGAGCGGGAGAAGCTCGTTCCTTTTTATCCACTCTGCGGGGCGTTCGGCCGAGGGATCGCCGGCCGTGATCGGCATCATCAGCAAGTGACCCAAGGTCAGCCGATTCTCATCGCGAAACAACGGAAGCCCAATCGTGATCTTCTGCTGCGGCACGTTCAGCCGGACGGTTCGGTGTAAGAAATCCGGAAAAGAAAAGATGGTCCCCCAATTTGCGTCCGTCTCTTCCAGAATGATCGAGTGATGGATGCCGTGCATCCGCGGCGTAACGATGAACCGGCACAACCGCCGTTCGATTTCGTAGGGCAGCCGCCAGTTTGAATGGTGGAAGATGATCGCCATCGTGGTCAATGTCTGCCAGAGCGAGAGTGACAGCGGAGCGGCGCCAACAACCAGAACTTGAGCCGCGCGCCACGGGATGGAGAAGATCATTTCACCGAAATGAAACCGGAGCGCCGTCGAGGCGTCCATGTCGAGGTCCGCATGGTGGACGCGGTGAAAGCGCGCGAGAACGGGCGCTTTGTGCGTAAGGACGTGCCAGACGTAAAGGGTGTAATCCAGCAACACCACGGCCGCCCCGACCTCCGCCCAGGGCGGCAGTCTGAAGCACTTGGTTAAACCCCAGCGCCGCCGGTTGACCGTTTGGCTCAGGCGGCGCACGATCGGCTTTTCCAAGACCGTAATCGTCGTGGCGCTCAGCGCCGCCAGCGCGAGGTTTCTCGCATCCCGTCGGAGTTTGCGTCGCGTCTGCGCGCGAAGCGGGCGTCTGATTTCTAACCATAACACCGCGGCGAAGGTTCCGACCACGAGCGCGCCGGTGAGCCACGCGGGAAGCTCTCGGCCGAGCGGGGATTGTTCCTCGTCGCGGTTATGCTTCGTGCCCGCCTTCTGCATATTTCGCCGATTCAACCTCTTTCGCTGCGCAAGGCCATATTATATGGAGGGATGTCCGGAGGAAAGCCGCATGGAGACCAAGTCCACGACCGTACGCGTCGACCATCAAAGGCTGATCCGTTTCGTTCAACTCGCGTTTCAAAAACTCGACGTGCCCGAGCAAGATGCCGCGGTCGCCGCCCATGTCCTCGTGCTCGCCGACCTGCGAGGCGTGGACTCGCACGGCGTTCTGCGCTTCAGCCCGCGGGGCTGGTATGTCAAGGCGCTTCGCGACGGAGTCATCAATCCGAGGCCGAATATCCGGATCGTCAACGAAACCGCAACGACCGCCTTGGTCGAAGGTGACGGCGGGATGGGAATGGTCGTCGGCCATCGCGCAATGGAACTCGCCATCCGCAAGGCCGAGCGTTCGGGCAGCGCGATCGTCGGCGTGCGTAACAGCCGTCATTTTGGTATGTCCGCCTACTACTCGATGATGGCGCTCCCGCACAACATGATCGGCATCGCCATGACCAACGCGGGACGCCAGGTCGTGCCGACGTTCGGGCGCGACGCCAGGTTCGGAACCAATCCCATTTCCCTCGCCGCGCCCGCGGGAGAGGAGCGTCCGTTCGTACTCGACATGGCGACCACGACGGCTGCTGCGGGCAAATTGGAGGTCGCCGCGCGCTGGGGCAAGACCGTCCCGCTCGGTTGGGCGCTGGATGAAAACGCCCAACCGACGGCGGATCCGAAGGCGGCGCAAAAGGCGCGCCGTCTCCTGCCGCTCGGCGGCACTCCCGAAGGCGGAAGTTACAAAGGCTACGGGTTGGCGATACTCGTTGAGGTTCTCTGCGGCGCGCTTACGGGCACGGTTGCGGCTCTCAGTCCGCCCGCCTACGGCGTTCGCGGCCACTTCTTTGGCGCCATCAATATTGAAGCGTTTCGGCCTGTGGAAGAATTCAAGCGAGACATGGATACGCTTGTCCGCGAGCTCAAGTCCACGCCCACGCTGGAAGGATACGAGCGGGTCTATGTCGCGGGAGAAATCGAGTTCGAAACCGCCGAAGAGAGGATTGAGCGCGGCATCCCGCTGCACCGCTCGATTCTCGATGGATTGCGCGAACTGAGCGACCAGCTCAGCGTGCCCTACGACCTGGAGTGATTCGAAGGATTTGCCGAAGGAAGTATGACGCGTGAGGTATGACAATGCGACGAAGCACCGACCGAATTCTGACGACGCATGTCGGGAGCCTTCCCCGGCCCGCCGATCTCCGTGCCATGTGGTCCAAGCCCGATGCGGCGGAGGAGGAGCTTGCAAGCCTCCTGCGATCCGCCGTGAGCGAGGTCGTGCGCGCTCAGACAAAAGCAGGCATCGATATTCCCAACGACGGGGAGTTTGGTAAGCCGATGCGGGCCGCGACCGACCGCGGCGCGTGGGGCAACTATATCTTCGGCCGGCTGTCCGGGTTCGCTCCGACGCCGCCGGAAGCCGTCGCTCCCGATACGGCACGGCCGGGAGCGCCGATGCGGATTGTCGGCGTCCGCTGGGAGCAGCGGGAGTTCGCCGAGTTCTACGCCGACACGGGATTAGGGGCGCCGAGCACGGCCGCCAGCCGTCCCATGTGCAGTGGCCCAATCAGTTACACGGGACACGAAGCGTTGCGGCGAGACCTCGAGAACTTGAGAGCGGCCACACAGGCCGCCGGCATTGAAGAGGCGTTCGTTTCGTCCATCGCTCCAGGGAGCCTGGAGATGTTCTGCCGCGGTCAGAACTCGTACTACGAGAGCGCCGAGGCGTTCCTGACGGCGATCGCGGCGGCGGTGCGAGAAGAGTATCGGGCGATCGTTGATGCCGGCTTTATCCTGCAGCTCGACGATCCCGGCCTGCCCGGCGCATGGGACATGCTCGACCCGCGCCCGAGCGTCGAGGAATACCGCCGGTATGCGATGTTTCGCGTCGACATGCTCAACCGGGCGCTCGAGGGTATCCCCGAGGATCGCGTGCGCTACCACATCTGTTGGGGCAGCTGGCACGGTCCTCACACGACCGATCTGCCCCTCCGAGAGATCGTCGGTGTCATGCTCAGAGTAAAGGCGCAGGCTTATCTGGTCGAAGCGGGCAACGCGCGCCACGAGCACGAGCACAAGATCTGGCGCGACGTCAAATTGCCCGCCGGAAAGATCCTTATTCCCGGAGTCGTGAGCCATGCCACCAATGTCGTCGAGCATCCCGAGCTGGTGGCCGACCGTATACTTCTCTTCGCCGAACTCGTCGGCCGCGAAAACGTCATGGCAGGCACCGACTGCGGCCTCGGCGGGCGCGTGCATCCGCAGATCGCCTGGGCAAAGTTGCGCGCGCTAGCGGAGGGCGCGGCGCTCGCAAGCAAGAAGTTGTGGGGCTGAGACGCATTACGGCGATCGCTTTTGGCGTAACGTTCGCATCATGATCGCGTAGCGAAGCGCCTTGACCGGGGGAATCGAATGCTGCCACGTCTCTCGCGAAGCCCCGCTCATCAGGTAAATTGATCGAGGTTGCAGTTCGATAGACAATCGCTCGTCGCGACCGACGCGCTTCGAACGGGTGCGAGCGTATTTCCGAAACCTCATCCGGCATGCGCCGGCAAGAGAAATGCCGATGACGACCCCAAACTGCGGAATATCACGGTGCCAGCCGATCGGGGATCCAGTGGAATATTCGATGACGGACGCCTGCACCAGGCTCTCGGGATCCATGTCGAACAGTCTGCCGGCGCGTTCACGGACCGGCAGAAGAAAGAGCGGGATTTCGCCAGCCGGTGTAATCTCGTTTCGCCCGAACTCGTATTGCCAACCGAAACTCACCGTGCGCCGCCTGCCGGTGAACTGATAATATTGGAACGGCGTGAGAGTGAGGTTCTGAATCTCCCGGATAAGCGCCTCCTCCTCGGCCTCGGAGAGAAAGTCGGGGTGATAAACGAATCCATCTGGAACCGTTCCAGCGGCGTCAAAAAGACCGGCGTTGTTATTGATGATCGCCATGTTCCGTAAATCATGCCACGGCTTTCGCCCGGTTTGAACGGCTTTGGCCACATCCGTGGCAACGCGATCGCACTTTGAACAGTCGTTCGCTTTTAGCCGACCTTGAACTTTGATCCGCCTTTAGGCTATCACTGCACCCAAACAACGAGGAGGATCTCGTGAAAATCAAAAGCGCCTACTGCCTGCTCTCTTTGCTCCTGTGTTTCGCCGGTTATCAGGCACACGCCCAGCCTGCGCGTCAGGAACCGCAGCCGGCCGCAAAACAACTCCGGGCGCCCGATGTCGTCTTTGTCCCGACGCCTTACGAAGCGGTGGATGCCATGCTCAAGGTCGCCAAAGTCGGCAGCGACGATATCGTCTACGATCTCGGCTCCGGCGACGGGCGCATCCCGATCATGGCGGTGCAGAAGTACAACGCCGCGCGCGCGGTCGGCATCGACATTAATCCGGAACGGATCAGTGAAGCGGAGGCGAATCGCAAGGCGGCGGGGGTGGGCGATCGGGTGCGTTTTCTGAACGAAGATCTGTTTGAGGCGAATATCAGCGAGGCGACCGTGGTGACCCTTTACCTCTTGCCGAGCCTCAACCTGAAATTGCTACCGAAGTTGTTGGCCGAGTTGAAGCCTGGAACCCGCATCGTCTCTCATGCCTTCGACATGGGAAGCTGGAAACCACAGCAGACACTGAGCGCGGGCGGGAGCACCATTTACTTCTGGACAATCCCGGCCAAGGGGACGCCCGAATACGCGGCCGCCGCTAAGGCCGCAAACCCGAACTGATAGACGGTCCGGTCGCCGCTATCGGAGAAACAAAGCGGCCCATCGTGGAGGAGCCCGCCGTTCGCTAAACGACACCGCGCCGGCCCTCCGGCCGTCGTAACTACGCGGCCCATCTCTCTTCCCAGATCCGAAGGAGGGTTTTACCTTCGTCCCCGAGCGCGCCGAGCGCTTGCGCGACAATATCGACGCCGACCATGGTCCCCCATGCCTTTAACAATCGCCTCGTGACCGGTCCGGGTGCCTGCTTGCCGATCGTGACTCCGTTCACGCTTTGAATCGGTACGATCGTAGGGCTGGTGCTCGCGAGAAAGACTTCGTCGGCGTTGTAAAGATCGTAGGGCGTAAAATCCCCTTCGACGACTTCGATGCTGTTCTCCTTGGCGATTGAGATTAACGTGTCTCTCGTGATCCCGCCCAGGACGTTTTTATCCGTCGGAGTGCACAATCTGTCGTCTATAACTAGGAACACGTTATGCGCGTTGGATTCGCTGAGATTGCCGTGGATATCGAGCATCAATGGAATGGCGTGCGGGTCAACCTGCCGGGCTTCGAAGAGGGCCATATTGTGATTCATCTTGTTCGTGACTTTCGCCTTCGACTCGAGGCACTGCGGTGGAATCCTTCGCGTCGACGGGATCACGAGCTTGGCGCCCTCGACGTAATGACGCGCAAACTCTCTAAAGTTAACCTTCACACAGTAGACGGTGACGGTCGCCCGCCCGCCGCCGCGATCGCCCTCCGACGACCTGACGCCGCGGCTCACCACCTGCCATAAGGCGACTTCCTCATCTTTGCCCAACAGCGGCTTGTTCTTCTCGAGGACCTGAGCGGTTATTTGCTCCATCTGATCGACCGATAAACCGCAATCGATTCTGGTGTAGCGAAGCGACCGGAAAAGCCGCTCGGTGTGCTCTCGGAGCTTGAACGGCTTATGCCCGAATGTTCGCGTGACGTCGTAGACGCCGTCGCCTGCGTTGAAACCGTAATCGAGCACCGACACCTTCGCTTCGCTCTCCGGTAAAAACGAACCGTTGAGGTAGACCACTTTCTCGTCCATTGCGTATCCTTTCGCTACTGACGGTGTCCAATGCGATGACTTATACTGGCGCGCCTTGCGAAATGTCAATCAAGGCCGCATCAGGCTCGGATCGTCCTTGACCGGTTGATGAGTTTGCGTGTACAAGCTGTTGGACGGTCGTACGCTGCACGAGTTGCGCGGTTGGCTTTTTTCGTCGCCGCCCGAGGCTCGAAACATTGACGGAGGCATCCATGCGATTGATCGAAAAGTTTCTCGTCCCAAAGGCGACGGGCAAAGGCTTTCTCGTCAAAAAGGGGCAGCTTCTGAGAATCTCCCAGCCCGAGGGGCCCCAGGTCGTGGATTTCGACGCTTTTAACGCCGACAACCCGAAAGAGTATCTTGGATCTTCGGTGACCAGAAGAGAAGAAGGGATCCACGTGAGTGTCGGGAGCAAGCTTTGGACTTGCCCGCCATGGGAGCGCCATATGTTTACCATCGTCGCCGACACCGTCGATCACAAACCTACTCCGAGCGGTGCTCAATCGCACGACTTTCTGATGGGGCGCTGCAGCCGAGTGAGACGAAGGGCTCGCTATCACAGTGACACGCCGGGCTGCCAAGAAATTCTCGCCGCTGCAATCGCGCCCTTTGGACTGAGCGAAGACGCCGTCCATGATCCGTTCAATATCTTTATGAAAACCGGGGTGCGCCCCGACGGTACCACCTTTTGGGAACCTTCGGACGCGCGTAAAGGAGACTACATCGATCTCGTGCCCGAGATGAACTGCATTGTCGCTATTTCGGCGTGCCCAGGGCAGTCCAGCGGCATCGGTGCGTTTCCGGTCGGGGTCGAAATCTACGAGCAGACCTGAAGAACGTTCGTCAAGCAACCGGGGGCATGTGCGACCAGGCCTGCCGCACGTGAACAGCGAATCTGAATTCTGATCGCGGTTCTCGCGCCTTCGGAACGTTACGTCTCTAAGGAGCATCACATGAAGATCGGCAACGGTTTTATCGTGGCTGGTTTACTGTTGGGCTTCCCGGGGCTGTTTCTTCGTCCCGCGCTCGGGGCGAGCGATGACGCGGCGGCGGCCCTCAGCAACAAGACGATACGCATCATCGTCGGCTACAGCCCGGGAGGGGGCTTCGATACTGTCACGCGAGTGATCGCCCGCCATCTTTCGAAACACATCCCAGGAAATCCAAGAGTCATTGTCTCCAACATGACCGGCGCGGGTGGCGCTGTCGCCTTCAATTACGTCTATTCGCGCGCTACGCCGGACGGCTTGACCTGGGTAGCCTCCGATGGAGCGTTGGTCCTGAGTAAAATTTTGGGCTTACCGGGACCGGAATTCGACGTCGAAAAATTTCCTTGGCTCGGCGTGGCTCAAACGGACAGTCAAGCATGCATGGTGATGAC
>DATMBL010000143.1:0-4440 GCA_035559295.1 Candidatus Eiseniibacteriota bacterium | reverse complement strand
CTGGTTTTGAAGACCAGCGGCACCACCGGGCACCTTCCTTCTCCGTGCCGCAAGGTTAACTGGTTAGCATGTGCACAAGAGGGGGTAAAGAGCGGTCGTCTTGCAGAGATCGCTTCGAGCTTCTTGGACCCCGACGAGGGTCGCGCAATTACGTGCGTCGTCTTGTACGTGCGTCGTTTTTCGCGCGCCTCTACTGCCGTTCGGGGATGAGCGAGATTACGATTTCCCTTTGTCTCGGTCCGTCGAGCTCGACCAGGATCACACGTTGCCAGGTCCCCAAGATGAGCTCGCCGCGTCGCCAGGGAACGAGAAGCGAAACCCCGATCAGGGACGAAAGAACGTGATCCGGAAGATGCGCTGGATTATGCGGGTGGCGGTAATTGAGCCGAGGGACGATTTCTTCAAAGGCATCGAGCATGTCGAGATCGGTCCCAGGGTCGAGATCGGCGATCGTCAGGGCCGCCGTGGTATGGGTCAGGAATAGGTGGCAAAGCCCGGTGCCGTCGGATCCCTGAAGGGACTTCGCCACCAGCGCCGTGATGTCTTTGATTTCCCTTTTCTTCCCGGTGGAAACCGTTATCGTCTTCATCGGCTGTGCTCATTGAGGGGTCGCTCGAACCCGCTTGATCTCGGCTTGGGCGGCTCGGTAAGAATCGAGGGATCGGGCAGGGGGGCCGGACACTCGTTTCACGAACGAGCGGAAGCCGCCTGACGGGCCCGCTCGGCGTCTTCCAGCAACTCTCGAACCTCCTCATCGGTTGTCTGGGAAAAGTCTGCGTACCAAAGGCCGACGGCCATAAACGGATCGGGTGTCACAAGGCACACGATGTCATCGACCTCCTTCCGAAACTCAGCGCAGGTTTCCGCCGGCGCAACCGGTACGGCAACGATAATTTGCGCCGGTGCCATCTGACGGAGCGCCATCGCCGCAGCGCGCATCGTCGAACCGGTCGCCAGGCCGTCATCCACGAGAATGACCGTTCTCCCTTGTACCTCGTGCGCGGGCCGATCGCCACGGTACAGCCGCTCGCGCCGGGTGAGCTCTTCTTGTTCGCGCTTGCCGACCGCCTCGATGACTTCGGGGTCTACATAGCCGGTGACTTCCGGGTTCAGCACGCGCACTCCCGAGGAAGCGATTGCGCCCATCGCCAGCTCTTCCTGTCCGGGGACGCCCAGTTTCCGGACGACAAAAACATCGAGCGGCGCGTTAAGCGCACGCGCGACTTCATACGCGACCGGCACGCCGCCGCGTGGTAGTGCCAACACCACGGTATCGCTTCGACCGGCGAACTTACTTAGACGGCGCGCGAGTTCTTTGCCGGCTTCGCTCCGATTTGCAAAACGCAAGGCCATGGTTTTTCTCCTCGATCAAGGCCGTAGCCGATCCTTTCAGCCGCGTTACTTTACCCTTACCCTTTGGGCGGCCGGCTCCGCAACTCCCGCGGTCATTCGAGCAACCGGGATGCCAATCATACTGGCCGCCCGGGTCGGATTGCTCGGCAGTCGAGGAACTGTGAAAAAGCCGGTCGCTACGCGTGATTCCAGGCTCGTATTCTCCGCGCCCGCGCCCAGAGCTGGGACACGTTGAAGATAAAATCGGTACGTACTGCGGACCGTGGCGATGCTGCTCGCCTTCGGAACAGAAGAGCGAATCGGGAGGCGCAAACATGCACGGCTTCAACCCTACAGGGCGCCGGCTCCCTCGAGCGTCATGACACGTAGAGGACCGGGGAAAGGGCCCGGGTATTGGCGGTGGATATCAACACAATACTCCGGACACGCCATCATTCCATATCCTCAATGCACCAACTTCGCTGTAGCACCCCTGAGACTAGCGGACTCCGTTTTGTTCCGGGAGCGAGACGTGGGCCGGTCCGAGCATAGCTCAGGCAGCGATCCCGCAACTGCGCGCTTGGGCTTTCCTGCAGTGCCGACGCCCACAAACCTGGTCGCCGGAACTGACGGCGGCGCCGAGCGGCGCACGCGATCGCGGGTCAGCCGGCTGGCTTATAGCGTTACGGTGTCGCGTTGTGCGCTCACCGTTTTTTCGACGGACGATCCCGACAGGTGCACGGGACGCGTGTCACTTTTGAACGCTCTGGCACGTTACTTGCGGGTAGTTGCGCCATCTGAACCGGCCCGAGCATGACGTGCCGTTGCGCCGACGATCCGGGGGGCCGGCGGGCTGCCGAGACTCGGAAAGGGAGGGAGGCGTCATGAAGTAACTCCGACGTAAACTGCGTGATGGAGCGCCAGTAGGGCTGCCAAGCAAAACCCAAAGTGTCAAGGAGAACGTTTTATGCCGAATGCAACGCAATTGATTCGTCAGGACCATAAGAAAGTAGAGGGTCTGTTCAAGAAATTCCAGCAGACCAAGAGCGCTGCGAGCAAGCGGCGAATTGCCGAACAAGCGATGCAGGAGCTGGAGGTTCATGCCGCGATCGAGGAGGAGATCTTTTACCCGGCGGTGGAGAGGGAAATCGGCGATCGGGACCTCATCAGAGACTCCCAGCAAGAGCATCAAACCGTCAAAAACCTGATTCAAGAGCTGAAAGGGATGAACGGACAAGGCGAGCAGTTCGAGGAAAAGTTTTCGGAGCTGCAGCAAAACGTTGAGCACCATGTGAAGGAGGAGGAAGGAGAGCTGCTGCCGAAGGCCGAGGAAAGTGAACTCGACCTTGCCGCTCTCGGAAGAGAATTAGGAGAGCGGAAGCGGGAGTTGATGCGAGACGCCCCGCCCTCGGCGAAGGCGAAAACCAAATCCAAGCCGCGGCCCAAACCGAAAACCAAGTCGCGCTCGGCGCGGAGGAGTACGCGGGCACGACGCAGTTCGGTCGCGCGTCGTGCGCGGTAGTCGGAAGCTGCAAGCTCAAAGCGGCACCGCCCCTTTAGCTCGGGGCGGGGGAACCTCGATTCCAATCAACGATGCTGTGAGCCCGGCGTGGAAGCCGCTGAGGCGCCGGGCGAGGCTGAAGGCAGCTCATTGTTTCGCCGGGTTGCGGTATCCGAAAGGTAAGTCAGCCAGCGGGGTGTAAGCGGTGAACGGCATTCCCAGCCCGGCTTGGCCGGATCCCCACCGGCAATGGGCCGAGGTACTAGTCGGCCTGCCAGTTCAAGCACGCCAGCGGTAAGATTCGGAAACAACGCATTGGCGATCTGAGCCGCGCGCGCCTGCGGCGGCATCATGAGAAATGGCGCGGCATAACGGCAAGCCTCGACGATGCGTCGGGCCGCCCGCGACGAATTCATCGAGAGCCCCGGCACGGCGTTCGTGATCGAGAACAAAGCGAACTCCCGTTCGCGGCGTCCCTTAAACCAGGCGTTGACGTGCGAACCGGTGCGCATCAAACCCGGGCACACGGTGGTCACGTAGATCCCGCTCCGGGCGAGTTCCGCGCGAAACCCGTCCGAGAGTCCAACCAGAGCGAACTTGCTGGCGCAGTACGGTAACAGGTGCGGCACCGCAATCTTGCCGCCGAATGAAGCGATATTGACAATCCGTCCCTCGCCTTGCCGCCTCATGTACGGCAGGACAGCCTCGATTAGTCGGAACGGTCCCCAAAAGTGAACTTCGAGCGCGTTGACGAAATCCTCGCGATTCATGTGTTCGTACGGTCCGACTTGAATGACTCCCGCGTTGTTGACGAGAACATCGATCCTGTTTTTCCAGGACGCGACGCTTCTTATACTCTCCACGCCTTCCGCCTCGTTACGAATATCGCACTGCAGGAGCAAGACCTCGGCCGATTGCGACCGCAGTTCCCGCCCGGCGTTTTCAAGCTGGCTCTGGTTGCGGGCGAGCAACGCCAGGTGGGCGCCCTCGGCGGCAAAGCGCCGGGCGATCTCCAGGCCCAGCCCCCGTGAGCCACCTGAAATGACAACCACTCTACCGGTGAAGTCCATGCGGCGCTGGCGACGCAGCAGGGCTCGAGCGGCAATCAACGCTCCTGATACGGCGATGGCTCTAGTGGCGACTGACATCTCATCAATCCTTTCCGATCCCGGGCCAGGCGCCCGCTTTGTGCCGAGATAATAACGTCACGCCGGCAGCGTGGCGGTTAAAAAGCGCACGGCGTTTCTCCGGGAACAGCACCGCTTTGAGCAATTTACCGGAGCAACCGGTATGCCAGGCGAGTCGTGGCTCGTTTTCGCGCCATTTACGGGTCTTGTTCGGATACCACTGCGCTGCTTTCTCTCCGATTTCGGGACACCCGCCCCATGTTGCAAAATTGCATTGTCATCCAAAACCCGATGCTCTATCCTACCGCGGCTCATGCGTTCCATCGTCGCGCTTCGCGCCTTAAAGCACGGTCGGGCCCCTTAGGGCCCAGCTCCTTCCACCTCGCCCGTGCAAAAGAAAATCCTCAAGTCGAGCAACAAAGTTGCGCCGCCGCGCGCGAAGCTGTCGGCCGCGACCATCCGGCTCTGTTCCTATGTTGT
>DATMBL010000142.1:0-3807 GCA_035559295.1 Candidatus Eiseniibacteriota bacterium | reverse complement strand
GCGATCTCTCGCAGCTGCTGACATTTCTTCGGGTACCGTTGAGTTTACCTCCCGTGGCACTGCGAACTACAAATGCAATCGAGCGGCGCTTTCGGGAGGTCAAGCGCCGAACCCGACCGATGGGCACTTTCAGCGATCATACCAGTATCGATCGGATTTTATTCGCGGTCTTTAGTTATGAAAATTATAAAGAAGGATCTGCTACCCCATTCCTGCTGACACAAAACACTTGACGTTACCTAAGGAACGCAACCAATGAAATTGACAACGGTACAGCGCTTTAGTAGGCGTAGCCGGGTAGCGATGCTTGATCGGCACGATTGATTCGAGAACCATGACGCTCCGCATCGGCACGGCTGAAGCCGGCGGCACCTTTCACAGCCAGGGGGAAGCGATTGCAGAGCTGTTCAATCGCCATCGCAGTCGTACGGAAAAGTGCATCGTCGAGACGAGTCGTGCAAGTATCGACAACGCCAGGCGGCTGGATCGAAGCGAGCTCGAATTCGGCTTCATGGCGTCAAACTGGATCGGTCGTGCGAGGGAAGGACAGCCGCCGTTCGCCGGGAGAATCGCCTTGCGCGTGGTTGCTCCGGCTAACGTGGGGCCGATCTTCTTCGTGACGCCGGCGCGATCTCCCGTGGCCACGATCGGCGACCTGCGGGGGCGCCGGGTCGTACTAGGCGCCGAAGGCAGCGGCATGGTGGAGCACGCGAGAACCATCCTCGGCTTGCTGGGAATACCCTTCGGCGCGTTCACTCCGGTTTACATGGGCTACCCGGAGGCCGGGGCGGCTTTGATTGCGGGTGAGGTCGATGTCTTGTTCCAGCCCCCGATACCGAACCGCTGGATGACCGAACTCAGCGAACGTACGGCGGTCCGGGTCGTCCCGTATGCTCCAGGCCAGATCGAGAAGATCCTCTCGCATGTGAGCTATTATAGACCGGTCACGATCCAGGCCGGCGCGTTCAGGGGAGCGCTCGAGCCGGTTCCTCAAATCGGTGTCTTGAACGTCATCGTGACGCACGAACGTGTTCCTGAGCCGATGGTTTATGACCTGGCGCGCACCATTGCCGAGAACCTCCAGGCACTCGGGCGCACGAATGCGCTCTTTGAGGGGCTCGAGGAGATTTTTGTTTCGTGCCGCGCCGGCGGCGCCACGGCGTTCGAATTCGGCGGCGTTCCCCTTCATCCAGGGGCCGCGCGGGCCTATCGCGAGCTCGGTTGGCTTCGGGCTTGAGGGCTAGCGCGCTCACCGTCCTTGAGCTTGAGGACCGGGCGCGAGGAGATCCTCGCAAGCTCGGCATTGCCGATCTCGAGCAGCGAGCAGCCGTGAAGCGACTCAAGGATTTTCAGGAGGTCCGGAACGACCCCTGGATCGTCCAGTCTCATCACCGCGCTGAAGACCGCTTTTTCAAAGCCAACCAAAAGCTCGATCGCGGCGCCGCTTTTCTTGTCTTTGAAAGCGCGCACGCTGATCAGCCGGCCTCGTCTCTCGATCTCCCCGGCGGCTTGATTGGTTCCCGATTCGATTGTGCTCATCCACGACCAGGAGGCCGGCTCCCATGCCGCTTTGTTTTGCCAGGTTATCTTCGGGTGGGTTCGAAGCCTCACGTCGTTCGCTCCTGCGGGCGCATTGAAGCATTAGGGATCCGGCAATGCGCCTGGCGGAGCGGACTGTAGGGGGAAGTCGTCGCGGTTGTCAAGCGGTTTTGTGACAATCCGCGGGGCAAAGCTTTCCCCGCGCCGGGAATCACTCGGCCACCGGGCGAGGCGCTCGATCCCGCTCGTGGCGCTTGAAGTAGCGCCGGACGAAAAGCGAATACAGAGACGGAGGCGTGAACTCCTCGGTGATACAGCCCGCCTGAGGTGTTTCGTAGGTTATGGTAATCAGGGTGTCGGCTCTGCGGATCTCGACAAGCCTGCCGCGCTTCTGCTCTACGTAGGCGCCGATCGCGCGCAACGCCTGCGGCAGGCTGTGCGGGTCCGGCTTGTGGCCTCCGTTGCGTTTCTGCCGTTCTTGCCGGTCGAGTCGGACGAGGTGGTCGGGCGTGTAAACCAGCTCGGGCGCAGCGCCGGTCGGTGGATTCGGCGAGAACCATCCCATGACCCTAATGGCCGCGCTTTCCAGGATATCCCTAAGCGGGTTTCTCGTGTTTTTCCGCGAAGTCACACGAACCACGTAATTCGCTCCGTCGCGCCGTGCTTCGAACGCTTCGACGCCGAGCGAGGCGAGGGCACTGCCGAGCGCGCGCAGGTCCCGGGCATAATCGATACGATCTTCGGAGCGGTCGCGTGCCCCCGAGTTTTGATCGACTGGCTGGCTTGTCGGCGTTGCGTTGTTCAAAGAACCTCCGGGTGTGAAGCCTTAGCTATCTGAAGCAAGAACCTGGTTGGTCACCCGATCCGCCAGGTAGTTAATCGACAGTTCGCCAAGAGCGCTCATTTTGAGAGCGGGATCCTGTTGAATCGCCTTGAACTCATCGTAGTAGTCCAGCTGCTTCAAACGCACGATTGCGGCAACGGTGTGCCGATTTTCGACGTTTTCGGCGTCATGAACGAAAAAGGTTTCGGCGTTCCGTCTGACGACCAGCGTGGTCGCAGGGTCGAGCAGCCACTCGATGCCGCGCACTCGAACAAATACCTTGATGGTCCACGCGATCCGGGCGTGCAAAGAAGCGTCATCGCCGTCGAGAGCCGGCCGGTGGTTTGATTTCTGGCGGCGATAAGCAATTACGCGCATGCGGCATATCCCTGTTGGCGAGGAGTGAAGGGGCCAAGCTGCAGCGTTGTCGATCGCCCTGGTGTTTGACGCTCTCCTTCACTCCTCAAGTTTCACCGATCGGCAAAGGCTATACCATGAAGTGTTTGGCGCGAGAGAACGCAATCAGGGAAAACAGTGCTCAAACACTTCGCCGCTAGCGGGAGCGAAGCGCCCGATCCGATGATTTGGAGCCGTGGCGGTGCACTCACACCCGTTCTTGCGGTCGCCTCGGCTCGGGTGGCGCGTGTATGGTCGGACTCTCGAGAACACCGGACGCAGTCGGAACTTTTCTACCGGCGTCTTTTGGTGGGATTGTCAGACCAATTTGCGTCAGCGGTGACAAACTTTGGCAACTCTGCCGCGCTCGACCGCCCGTGCCGCGCCGAAAAGTAAAGCGTTTTTAGCGAGCATGTTTTTTGCGTCCCCCGTCCCTTCATGGAGAGGTACAAAGAGCGAACCAACGACATCCTGGACCACATCCTTCGGCTTACGCGGCAAGCGCATCTGATGTTGGATGCCTACAGCGATATCATGAATCAGCTCGACGCTTGCCAGAGGTATCTCGAGCTGAGCCGGCGCCATCGCGCCAAATTGAGGCATGGTCTTCTAGTCATCGAAGGCTCGCCAAGCCGTTTCGCTAACTCAGGCGCGCCGATGAGCTCGAACGCAACCGGTAAGGTAATCTCATTGTTTGGTTCACGATCAATCCCGGAGCCGGAAAAACGATGAACGCGATTGAAATGAAAGCCGTGGCTGAAAGTCTCACGATCGAGGTCGAGGGGGTAACCCGCCGTCATCTCTTTGCCGGGGTTGCCGTGGGGGTATTGATAGGCGGCGGCATTTGTTCGTTTGCGGGTTTCGCGGCCGGAGTCTTGCTTGGCATTCCCATCTTGTGCGCGACCACCTGGCTTGGGTGGCGCATGGCCAGGAGGAAAACGGTGGGCCTTCGGTTGCAGGCGCAGGTATCAAATTCGCTGGCCGAGAGAATGGCCAGCGAGAGAAAGTCGGCGAAAGACAAACGGCCCCACGGCAGATATCCCGAGGAG
>DATMBL010000141.1:0-15301 GCA_035559295.1 Candidatus Eiseniibacteriota bacterium | reverse complement strand
TCGAAATAGACCCGCCGCTCGCTTTTGAGCGCGGCCGAGGCCCGGTTTTTTTGCAGCGCGTACCTGCGCAAACGCGGCTTGGGCAGCTTGCCCCGCGCGACGACGCGGAACGCCATGATTTCTTTGCCCGCCTCCTTGTATCCGGCGCCCGGCCCATAGGTTTGCTCGTAAAGATCATCGAAGGCCGCGTAAACGTCGGCCATTTCTCCCTCGGACAGTTCCCCTTGCCCGGACGCGAGCGGTACCGTGAGCTCGTGCACCTGCTGGCGATACCGCATGTCGAGGCTGCGGATGATTTCAATTTCGTCGGGTCTGAACCCCGCGGCCGTAAGACTCTCGATGGCGCGGAGCTGCAACGCGGCGAAGCGCTCCCGGACGCGCGTGATGTCGGCGGGTACCGCGAGACGCTCGGATTTGCCGTATTCATAGATCACGTCGGAGCTCACGAGACCTGCGGCGCTATGCACCGACGCGGTGAGGGGCACTACCACTTCTCGAATCCCCAGCTCGGCAGCGTAGCGGCCGGCATGAACCGGGGCGGCGCCGCCGAAAGCAAATAAAGTAAAAGCGCGTGGATCGTATCCGCGTTCCAGCGTCGCCCGTCGAATGAGATCGCTCATGTGCGCGTTGGCGATACGGTAGACACCGCTTGCGGCTTCGGCGACGGTCATGTTCATCGGTCGAGCGATCTTTTCTTCGATGGCGGCAAGCGCCCCCGCCTTGTCCAGTCTCATGCGCCCGCCAAGGAAACACGCTTCGTTCAGATAGCCCAGGACGAGATCGGCGTCGGAGACCGTGACCTCCGTGCCGCCAAAACCATAACAAACCGGTCCGGGCGTCGAGCCGGCGCCATGCGGGCCGACTTTGAGGAGACCGGTTTCCGGATCGATCCAGACGATACTGCCGCCGCCCGCGCCGATCGATTCGACCCAGATCTTCGTCCAAAAGAGCTGGTAGCGCATGAACATCGGCTTGTGCTCTTTCTCGACTCGGCCGCCGCGGATAACGCCGACCTTGAACGTCGTGCCGCCCATATCGGTCGCCAAAAGATCGCTGAGCCCCAGTTGTTCCCCGATAAAGCGACTGCCGATGATGCCCGCAGCGGGGCCCGATTCGATTGTACCGACCGCGCTCTTGCACGTGTCCTCGACTCCCAATACGCCGCCGTAAGCCTGCATTACCAGTGGATCGCAGCGCAGTCCTTTCGACTGCAGGAGGGCACCGAGTCGCTTCAAATAAGCCGCGATCTTCGGGCCCACGTAAGCATTGAATGCGGTTGTCGCCGTGCGCTCGTACTCGCCAAGAAACGGCGCGACTTCACTCGAAAGGCTGACGTAAACGCCGGGGTGATGCATTTGCACGTACTGCGCCAGCGCGCGCTCATGGCCGTCGTTGGCGATCGACCACAGCAGCGAAATCGCCAGCGACTCGGCACCCCGGCCGAGCAAGGCCTGTACGGCGCGCGCGATCTCGGTTTTATCGAGCCGGATCAAGGCCGAGCCCTTGTAGTCGATGCGTTCGGAGACTTCCTCGATAAGCGCTCGCGGGATAAGCGGCTCCGGCTTGGATTGCGTCGCCGCGCGAAACGCCTCGCTTTCCGTGAGACCGTCGGTGGTGCGGCCGCGCATGATCAGCAACGTATCGGCGAAACCGCGGGTGGCAAGGAGTCCGGTTTTCGGGCCGCTGCGAGTGATCAGCGTATTATCGGCGACCGTGCATGCGTGAAAAAAGAATTTCGTTGCCCGCAACAGCTCGGTCTCCCCGGAGAGACCGAGGTTGCGCGCGGCATCGGCAACCGCGGCGATCGCGCCATCGGCAAAATCGCGGGGCGTCGAGAGGGCTTTGCCCAATGTCACGGTGCCCTGATCATCCACGACCACGCAGTCCGTGAAGGTGCCCCCGATATCGACGCCGACAATGTAGCTCATGATCTTAGATTGCACCGTTCGTATCACCATCGCCGGCCGCAAAGCAAGGCAATGACGCTCGCGAACGAAAAACAATCGATGGCGCCACGGCGCCCGCACGGGCCGGGTTTCAATTTAGTCTTGCCACGCCGTGGAGAAACGACTATTGATGGTGCCGGGTGAGGTTCGCCCCCGGCCCGGCGGGTCGCCACGCTCCGGTGCCGCGGCGGCAACGTGATGTTCCGGGAGAAGATCTCCATGAAGAAAAAATCGGCTGTCGTGTGTCGAGCGCTGCTCGCGTTCGTTCTGGCCATGCAATCGACCGCCGCCTTGGCCCAAGAGACAAAGGACCGGGATGCCGCGTTCGAAAAATTGGCGAGAGAGCTTTATCCGATCGCCAAGCAAGAGCGCTCGTTAATCGTTTATACCGTCTGGGACATCGACCATGTGCGGGCGCTGCTCGCGACTTTCAGCAAGAGGTTCGCCGGCATCCACACGAGCTACTGGCAGGGCACGAGACCCGAGCTCACGACGCGCGTCCTAACCGAGTTTCAAGGCAATCAGTCGAGCGTCGATATCATCCTGGGGGAAGAATTCGTTCTTCATACGGCCGGCGCGGTCACGCCCTACCAGACCGTCCAACGCGAAGCCCTCATCATCCACGATCCGGTGGCGCCGGTGGTCAGTCTGCAGATTCAGTCGCTTGCCTACAACACACGGAAACTCAAGCCGAGTGATTTACCGAAGAGCTGGGAGGACGTGGCCAATCCAACATACAAGGGGTCGGTTGCTCTAGACGACCCCTTGCGCGGCGGCCCGTTGAGCGCGATGCTTGCCGGGTTCCAGCAAGCATGGAAGGACGACGCGAGATGGACAAAGTTCGTTCGAGGGCTCAGGGCCCTCGATGTCACGGTGCACAAGAGCACGAGCGCCATGTTTCGACTTCTCATCGCCGGCGAATATGCGCTGGCGCTGCCCGCGCTTTTACACGATGTCGTGCATGAAAAAGAGAAGGGTGTCCCGGTGGACATCGTCAAAGGTGCCGTTCCCGTGGTCTCGCCGCAGCAGGCGAAACTCTATGCGAAGGCGCCGCACCCAAATACCGCAAAGTTGTTTGCGGAGTGGCTGGTCACCCCCGAAGGACAAGGCGCTTTGGACGCGGTAGGCCGATCGAGCGCGCGAAAGGGCTTCAAGGCGAAAACATCGATCGAGAACGCTTGGGGCGGCGACGTGAAGCCTGTCGCGATCGTCAACAGGGCCTTTTTCGAGAACCCACGCAAGTGGCTCGATGAGAACGTCAAGCCGCTGTGGGACAACTAGCGGTCCCGGGGAGGTCCGTCGTGAACGAGGTTGAATGGCGCGGCCAGCTCGGCGCAATGGTTCGCGATTATATCCGTTCGCCGGAACTGGAGCGGTACTTTGCGGTGAGGATGACAAAGGCCCGGGCCGCGGTCATGGTGAAACAGCAGAGTCTTTTTGTCCGCCACCGCCGTGACTGCTGGGCGTACGTTTCGGCCAATTGTCCCGTGCTCGCGGTCAAGCAAAAGATTCTCGAACACGAATATGACGAAATCATCCGCGATGAGTTTTCCGAGTACGGGCATCTGCACCTGATTATCCGCCAGGGGAAATCGGTCGGACTCGAGCCAGACGAAATCCTCAACGCGGAGCCTTTGCCGCAGACCCGGGCGGTGCTTTACGCGTGGGCTTGGATGACGAGCAAACTGAGTTGGGTTGAAGGGCTCGCCGCGCTCACGGTGACCGAGTGGTGCAACGATGATCGCCTGCTCGCGGATCTCGGCGGCGGCCAGTCGACCCGGATGGCACGGAAATGGATGGAAGAGATGGGCTTTACCTGGAAGGAGATTCCCAACCTGCAAGCCCACAGCCAGGCGGATGAAAGACACAGCGACATGTTTCTGCCGTTCCTGAAAGAATTCGCAATCGGCGAAAAGGAAGCGCTGGCGCTTCAGGCGGCCAAGGATTCGCTGGCTTTCAATGCCATGTTTCGCGAAGGCATTGCGCGGGCGCAGGAAAAGATTCCGGTCTGATGCTTCCCGGAAGAGATCGAGTCTACGCCGGCGGACTGGGCGCTGGTTGATGTCTTCAGAAGCGAGGTGCGCGTCATGGCGCTGCTGCTCAAGGCGGAAGAATTAAAGGGACTGATGTCCATCGAGGAAGCAATCAATGCCGTGGAAGGCGGATTTCGCGATCAAGCGGACCACCCGCGTTTTAGCTTGCCGCGGCAGCGGATGACGGCGGGCGATCGACGCATCAACGTCCACTCCGGAGGCTGCGTCGATTTGAAGGTCGCCGGCACGTTTATTCATTACGAGCGCCATCGCTTTACGAGTCAGGAGCAGACGTACGCGGCCGCCGGCAAACGAGTCTATGTGGCTTACGACAGCGAGACCGCGGCGCTCCTCGCGATCATCGTGGGCTCGATCCCGCTTTACGACTTCGACGACAACGACATCGCTACGGAAACGGCTATTACCAGCGCCGTGGGAACGAAATATCTCGCGCGCGAGGATTGCAAGGTCATGGGTCTTTACGGCACGGGCCGCCAAGCGCGCCGCCATTTGAGGGTGATGTGCGCGCTGCGCCCGATCCGAACGGTCAAGGTGTTTAGCCGCGATCCCGAGAACCGAAAAGCGTTCTGTACGCTCATGCAGCCCCATGTCGGCGCCGAACTGATTCCGGTAGACGAACCGCGGGATGCGGCGTCGGGATGCGACTTGATCGTTTGCGCGACCGGCAGCAACTTTCCGGTGCTGTACGGCGCCTGGCTGCAAGACGGGCAGCACATCACGTCGATCGTCGGGAGTAACAAGGAGCTGTTGCACGAAGGGCTCGTGAGCCGTCCCCGGCGCGAGCTGGATGATGCCGTGCTGGCTCGCGCCGATGTCATCGTGGCGACACTACGGCAGCAAGCTCGTTACGACGAGCAAGGAGATTTCACTGAGCCTGTCGAAAGAGGGTTGATTCAGTGGGATCAGGTACAGGACCTGAGCGCTCTCGTAGCCGGGAAGGCCAGGGGACGCACGGCGCCGCACCAAGTCACGTTATTCAAGCAGAACAGCGATCAGGGAATTGGCTTCATGGCTCTGGCCCGGCTGGCGCACGACAAGGCGCGAAGGGCGGGAATCGGACTAGAAATTTAACCCTCAGCGAGCGCGCGAGTTCATCTCGCCGGCAGTGGGCCGGCGCCGGCGAGTTTCTGATACAACTGCACCACTTCCTTGTCGCGGGGCAATTCTTTGATCGCTTTTTCCAGTTCTTCGCCCTCGAGGGGCACCGGCGGATCCCCCATGAGCTTTTTGAACTCGGCGGCAAATTCTGGATCCGCGAACGACTTGCGCATCGCTTCTCGAATGATCTGAACAGGTTCCTTCGGGGTTCCGGGCGGAAAGATATACGGCCAACGCGGATACTGAAATGCACGGAACATGTCGAGGAGTTTTCGTTCGACGTCGTTCTTCGCAAAGGTCCCAAATTCCGGCACGTGGGTGAAGGTAGGATTGAAACGGCCCTTTGGCACCGTCAGAGTCGCGTGAAAGTGAACCAATTTTTTCGCGATCCACTCCGGTTGTTCGATAACGAACCGGGCGGCTCCGGTTACATGGGCGTCCAGCTCGCCGCGGTTGAGCGCAACGTAGATCTCCGGGCCGGTAAAGCCGGTCACGAACACCGGTTCTTTGAGACCTATGAGATACGCCGCCATTCGGGCGGTCACATAGACTGGATGGCCGACTGCATGCGCGCCGAAGCGAAGCCCGCTTTTTGCGCGCAACTTTTCGATCGTGTCCAAACCGAGTTCGCCCTTGGTATAGAAGATGTATGGGTCGCCCGTGTCGGTCGAACCGAGATAGATAAATTTATCGAGGTCATAGTTGCTGCCGGGAAGGCCCAGAATGGGGCCGACCACCAGTCCCGCCCCGATCGATCCTATGGTCAGACCGTCCGGTCGAGTCGAACTGTAGATCAGGTTTGCGGCCTTTCGTCCCGCGGCGCCTTCGACGAACTCGAGCAGCAGCGTGGGTTTGCCCGGGATATGCTTTTCCAGCACACGCATCAGCGCTCGGGTTTGAAACTCCCCGGAGCCGCCGGGCCCGCCGCCGCGAATGATCCGAATCGTTTTCCCTTTGTAGAAATCCGACTGTGGCCAAGCGTCACTCGCAGATAGAAATACTGTTGCAGCAACCAATACCAGAGACGGGCACCGCGCGCGCCATCGGACCGTTTTCACAGACACCTCCCGCGCCAATTCGGATCGGAGTCATACTCTACTGCGGGTCTCGATTGTTTCCCTGCTTCATACAGCCGGGGTTTACACCTGCGCCGCCCCGGAGACGGTCGGTTTGCCTGTACTATGGTGGGGAAAGGGTGTCAAGCTTGCGGTCGGCAAGACCGGCCGGCCGGGGATAAAAAAAAGAACCCCTTCCTCAGGGGTTCTTCCCTCCTTGCGGGACGGGCAAACTGCGAGATGGCATCACGCCGCGGCTTCGAGGCGTTTGGTCTCGCCGCCGGCAATCTCGATGGGCACTTTCTTTGCCGCTACAGACGCCGCGCCGGGCAGCACGATCTCGAGCACGCCGTGTTCATACTTCGCCGTAATCTTGTCGCGGTTGACACCCGCCGGCAGAGAGAGGCTGCGCTCGAACTTGCCGTAGCAGGTCTCGGCATAGTGCCGGGCGTCGGCATCAACGGGAGCTTTTCTCTCGCCGCGGATCGTCAGCCGATCCTCGGAGGCGGAGATCTCTACCTCCTTCGGATCGACGCCAGGGAGATCCAGCCGGATTACGTACTGGCCGTCCTTGGCGAAAGTCTCCATCGCCGGCATCCAAGCCGTCACTGACGGAGTCTCCTCCCTCCCGAGCGAGAAGAAGCGATTGAAGAGCTCATCGATATCGCGGTGCCAGCTCGCGAGTTCCTGGAGAGGATTGAATCCTAACAGACCTCGCATCTCGCTCACCTCCTTTCGCTAGGAGTTTTCTGAGCCCATATGTAATCACGGTTAACGCGCTGTCAAGGCCGCTTATCCTCCCCCTGTTTCGATTTCCCCGCGCCGCTGCAGGGCAAGCGCGACGCGCCAGCACAAAACCGCCCACACGGCTCCCGCGGACCAGCCCGCCAGGACGTCAGTCGGCCAGTGGACGCCAAGATAGATGCGACTCAACCCGATCAGAAATGTGAGAACCAGGGCGACGCCCAAGACATAGAGTTTGAGACGCAGCTGCCCCACTACTCGTGCAAGCAAGGCGCCCAAAGTGAGATAAGTTACGGCTGAAAGCAACGCATGGCCGCTTGGAAAACTGGCGCTTTCAACCGCGATGAGATGAGCCACGAGGTCAGGGCGGGGCCGGTCGAACCCGAGTTTTAGCAGCGTGCTGAGCAGGGCTCCGCCACTCACGGAAACCAGGACCATGACTGCGGCGGCAGGTTTCCCTGTAAGCAGCAAGAACCCGATCACCGCGGCCGTCATCAGACTCACGACCGCCTTCCCGCCGAGGGCGGTAATATCGCGAAAAGCGTTTTCGAGCCACGTCGGGCCGATCGGGTCCCCGAGTTGGTGCGGATCCCGAAGCGCCAGAAGCACGGCCGTATCGAAGGCCCGACTTTCACCTTCGAGCACTTCGTCGACCACTTCTGCGAACAGAAGTCCCGCCCCGGCGATCACCAAAACCGAAAAGAGCGTTCCGGCCTCGAGTAGGGACCCCAGGGGTAACCGGCGAAACGCCGCCTGGACCAGTTTCATTTTCAGGTTTTAGCTCACCATCCCTTACGCGAAGTGGCAAGCCCGGTACGATGCAACTCTGTGGCAGATAGAGGGGAACGCCGCAGGCGGCAGATAGACGTTCGGGACGGTTACGACGTTGATTCCCCGACGCATCGTGAGCGTCGCTCAGGACTCAGGCAGGAATGGTTAATGTAAAAACGGAACCTTGGCCGACTTCGCTCTCCACATGAATCTCTCCGCCAAGCATCTCGGTATATTTCTTGACGATGTAAAGACCCACGCCGGCGCCCTCGTGGTTTCGCTTGGCCGAACTGTCGAGTTGGCGAAACATTTCAAAAATCGAAGGAAGCAAACTGCGCTCGATTCCGATGCCGGTGTCGGCGATCTTGATTTCCGCGACGGCCGATTCCGGCAAGTAGCGCGCCGCCACGGTGATCTGGCCCCCTTCGGTGAACTTAATCGCGTTATCGATCAGGTTCTGGAGAATATCCCTCAGTTTGTCCCGGTCCGTTCGTAGTGGAATGCGCTCCGGGGAATGTTCCCAAATGAGGCGCAAGTCTTTGTCCAATGGGATTTCATAGGTCGTTCGCAGTTCATCCAACATCTCGGCAAGGTCGAACTGCCGGACCTCCAATTTGACTCTGCCGGCTTCGATGCTCGCCACCTGCAATATTTCAACAATCATGTGCAGCAGGTCCTTCGACCGGGCGATGATTTTATCCAAGGCGCGTTGCTGTTCGGGGTTGAGCGTTCCCAACACCCCGTACTTGAGCATCTGGCTATAGCCCATGATTACGTTCAAAGGCGTCCTGAGTTCGTGCGACATGACGCTTAAAAACTCGTCTTTGGCCCTGTTCGCCATCACGAGCTCGGCGTTTGCTTCTTCGAGCTCCGAATTGGCCCGCGCCAACTCAGCGGTCTTGTCTTTGACCTTTTGCTCCAAGGTGGCGTATGAAAATTTCAACTCCTCGGCCATCTTGTTGAATTCCTGCCCGAGCCACTCGATTTCGTCGCCGGTCTCGATCTTGACCCGATAATCGAGATTTCCGCTACCGATAATTTTGGCGCCTTGATGGAGTTCACGAATAGGGCCGGTGATTCGCCTACTGACCCACCCGATTGCTGCGGTTCCGATGATGAGACCGAAAATGAGGAAAGCCGATACATAGCGTTTTAGCTTTTCTGCGTTCGCCAGCGCCGCCTCGACCGGTTCCTCGAGGATGATCGCCCACCCCAAATCGGGCACGGGCGCATAGGTCGCGAGGACGTCGGCATCCACGACGCCGCGACCCCTCCGGCCAGGAGCGGGATCGGGCCGTGTAGGATCACGGAGAAACTCGCTGACTTTACTGACGTGACGAAGATTCGGCTTTTTTACGACGAGCGACGCGTCTTTATGCGCGATCAGATTTCCTTGCCCGTCCACTAAGTAGCCGTGTCCGGCAGCACCGAAACGGATTTTACCGATGACCTCCCATAACACCGACAGGTCGGCTTGGGCGGCCGCGACTCCGACGACGCTCTGCGAAGCGCCCCAGAGCGGGATCGCGATTGTTACATAGGGTTGAAACCTATCCGAAGTGTAGACCGGGCTAATATAGTCTTCGCCTTTAATCGCGTGATTAAACTTCGCCGATTTGCTTTGGTCGGACAGATCGGAAGGGAAATAAACTCGCCGGTCGGACACTTTCAACACTTCCATCCCGCGAGCGTCGATGATCGTGGCCTCGTTGAAGCTAGAGTCATTTTTCACCAAGAGCGAAAGGAGCAACTCCTGCTCTTTGCTGCCCAACGGGTACAGGTTTACGGCGCTCGCCGTGTCCGAAAAGCGCTCGATTTTGCGTCGAAGAAAGTCTCGAATGTATTGGGCCGCCACCGAGGCGATCTCGTTTTGCAATTGCGCCACGTCACGCTCGATCTGTCTCAGCGTGTAATAGTAACTGGCGGCAACGATTACCGTCAGCCCGAGGCCGAAGAGACCAAGGCCCCATATCAGGAGGCGACGGTGAATACCGCCCACGTGGAGCGAAGTGTGCAGAAGCCTCGGCCACGCAAGCATAACGCGCGCCATGCGCGCTATTTGGCGGCCTTTTAGCTGATCGGTACGATCACTTTGGTGAGCGCGCTCCTCCCCGTTTTCCGCCTGTGTAATTGAGTCCGGCTTTGAATTCCCGGCGGCATGGCTAAAAACAGACGAGAGGGCGGCTTTAGGCTGATCTGGCTTGTTTACTTTGGTCTCCACTTCCGGTTACGGCCACGATCATTCTTGGTGAAATCCGAGATCCTGCCAGGTCACGCACCAGTGTGACAATGTCTGGGAAAGAATCAGCCTCTCGGGTTTACGTAATGGTTTCCAGGAGTGCCAAGTCAGCATGAACGATGCCAGTTAACCGTTTCGTCACAATGGGATCTAATTTTCTGAATTTTCCGCGAATTTTCCGTTGCGTAGCAAAAGATTCCCACGTTGTCATTGACGAAAACTGTCGAGAAAACTGCAGAAAAAGGCCAGCTTTGTCATTTTTAGCAACCACCGGTGCTGCGGGCGTGGAAAGCCGGCGCGAACGCAAGCGTGACTAACCTGCCCGCGTATTTTGTTCGTGACGTCTATGTACCGGGTGAGAAGGGAGGGCGAAGTGCGCGCTATTTTATGACTTTATCGGCTTTGATAAGCACGTGCTGAGGTATGGAAACACCAAGTTCCTGAGCAGTCTTCAGATTTACAAAAATCTCGAACTTCGTCGGCAGCTTGACAGGGAGGTCGCCTGGTTTCGCGCCTTTTAATATCTCCACGACGTACTCCGCCGCCCGCCGGTATAGATCGGCCAAGTTCGCTCCGTACGAGACCAGCCCGCCGGATCTTACGAATCGACCTTCCTCAGTCATCGAAGGCAACCGATCTTTTGAAGCAAGGTCGAACACCTGGTTAGCGTGCTTGTACATTAATGCGTTCCCAACAACAATGAGCGCTTCCACACGTGCCGCTTTTGCGGCTTGGAATGCACCGCTGAAATCAGGATTAGGCCCGCGTACCTGCAAAGACTTAAGCTCTAGTTTAAATCTTTTTGCTGCTTCTTCGTACTCTTTCGCGGCAATCGCCGGACCGGGACCATCTGCATCCCAGAGAACTCCCATGCGGGACATTTTCGGTAAGAGCTCTTTGAGCAGCTCGACTCGTTTTGCACTTAGGGCGCGACTGAGATTTGCGAATCCAGTAACGTTGCCACCCGGCTGTGCATAGCTGCTCACATAGCCAGCGGCAACAGGATCGACAGTAGTTATCATCACGATCGGGATCGTCTTCGTTGCTTCTTTAGCAGCCCGTATGACGACATTGTTCGGCGCCACAATTAGATCGACTCTCTCTCGCACGAGCTCGTTTACAAGTATGGGCATCCGGTCCAATCGCCCCTCCGCATAGCGGTGTTCAATCAAGATGTTCTTTCCTTCGATGTAACCGAGTTCGCGTAAGCCTAACCGAAATTCATCCAACAATGGTGATGGACCATCAGAAGTGCCCGTGGTGGCTATGAACCCTATTCTAGGGATTCCAGATTTTGCCTGCTGAGCCTCGGCTAAACAGAGCGATGCGAGTAAAAAGGCCGCACAGAGTGGTACAATAAACGGCTCTTTCATAGTCCCCGATTGTTGATCAGCTAATTCAAACTGCGCTGTCTTGCGAAATTCACGGATCCAATCGTGTCCAGGTCAGCAATCGTGTATGAGACTGGTCCCGCATTGTAACACATGGATTAAGCTTTGCGTTAAGAGTTTGTCTGGAGTTAGAGATCACCGCTCTGCCTCGAGCGACCCGAAGGTGGGCAGAGCTGCCTCCATTGCTTTGTTTTGGAGTTGAGGTTCAAAGCTTTGCCTAGAACGCAAGCGTGTCGTTCCTCAGCGCTTTTCAGGAACTTCCGAAAATTTGTAGGCACACACCGGGACTTTTTTCGTCGATCCACACCGAGCCCGCTCGTGGGGCTTGGACGGGCTCAAGTCAAAATCACCCCGAGTTTTTTATCAGTACGATGAAAGTCGGGAGAAGCTACGTCGCGTCGACGTTGCGCGCGGGATTTTCGAATGCGAACCCGAATCGCTCGATCAAGGGGCGGTCGCGAACTAAAACCAGATCGGCGAGTTCCGGTGCATAGTAGGTAGAGTAGTGAAGGTGCTCGGAGGTGTTTTCCTTATCGGAGAAAAGGACGTAACTTCGCAATTCATCGCTTGCCGCGTCAATCCCCTCGAAAAAACGGATCAGATCCGCTCTCAGCGTTTCAACTTGACAGAGGTAGACGTCCTCCGCGTTGCCGAAGAGCTGGTTGAAGCGAAATGTGTAATAACCAACACCAGTGCCGCGAACTCGTCGCAGATCATCTTTGGTTATGTTTGGAATGTTCCTTTTGCGAAAATCGACTTCGCTCGGCATCAGTCCGATCAGGTGATCCAATCGCTTGTTATCAACGCCGAGGTTCAAAGCATTGCGAATCGTACCGGCGAAACCCAATGTTCCGTTTTCGCTCATCCAAGAAAGCAGTGGTGTTTTCGCATCCCTTGGCCAGACGTGATAGTACCATGAGACGTAGAAATCCCACGGATTCCGGACGGAACCGAGAACGGGGAGATGAGAGTATTGCCGCGGTAAAAGAGTTCTTGGCAAATGGTAGCCTATTTCGATAGCTGAAGGGAAAAATTTCCTGACAACCGCTGAAATAAACGTCCCTCCCGACCGCGGGAAATGTACAAACACAAACTTGTCGGTAACTAGCATGACCTCTCCTGTTTACACTCGAACCAGACGGGATATAGCGAGCTAAGTTTAGCCCGAACCAACTCGTTGCTATGAAATTCGGGGCAAATCTCCTTTTCAGCGATCCGCAGCAGTAAGTCAAACCGCTGCAAAAATGCCTCGGGTCTTATTAATACGATTCCCTTCATCAGCGAGGCGTGATTGTAAGGTCAGTCTAATTATGGAATATGGAATCTGTTGCTTTTGCGCCAACTGCAACATCGTTCTCTGTTGCCAGATATACCGCTCCAGTCTATCCCCGAAACCTTCCGTTTTCAGTATTTGTTGTTGAAATTTTTGCCATGCGCTGGATCTCTCCGGATGCAGGCTACGACGCTCAATTTCCGTTTCGTCCACGTGGAGAATGAAGACGTGAATAGGTAGTGTTCTCAAGACGGAGATAATATCTCGGTACATTCGTTCCAGTTTTGGTCGTCTGGCGATCGCGAGCACGTATACCGATAAATGAAATCTATTCAACAAAAATACGGCGCGATCGTCTAGCGTAATCGTAGTTTTGATGTAATTCGTGAAAGCCTTCATCAGCCTAAGCTGTAGTGTGTATATGCCCTCGATGTGCAATTGCTTCCAGGATTGTAGTAGTTCGCCTTCGGAGTAGTCGTATACATCTCGGCCTGTAAGCGTCTTCTTGAGATACGCTTGGAAAGTGTCTTTTCCAGATCCGGAGATTCCTTCAATGATGAAGACTCGAGAATTTGCCGCGATTGTCGCAACGAAATTAGAATTATGAGCCTGCCGCCATACCAGTTCAGGCCGCCGCTCGCCCTTGCTGCGTGGTGTCATTTTTTCACCTTTAGTCGTGCACGCAAATGCTAGTTGGGCAGGATCTAAGGTAGAAATTCTGCCTTCCGTCCACTTGTCAAACGGCTGCACTCCGTCTGTCCTGGCACTTATCTTCGAAAGTGAACCCGAAGCGCTCGATTAACCGGTGGTCGCGAATTGCAACTAGCTCCGCGAGCTCTGCGGTATAATAGGCAGAGTAGTGAAAGTGCTCAGAGGTGTTCTTTTTATCCACTTCAAGCACGTAGTTGCGCAACGCTTCACTTGCGGCTCCAATACTGTCAAAAAATCGTATAAGGTCTGCTCGAAGAGACTCCACTCGACAGAAAAAAACATCATCCGCTTGCCCAAACAATTCGTTAAAGCGAAAAGTATAGAGGCCGACGCTACTACCTCGGATTCTGCGCGCGGTGTCTTTGGTGAGGTTCGGAAACTTTCTCTGTTTATGATCAAACTTGTCGGGCAATAGCCGGATTAGATCATTGATTCTGTCCTCGTTTGCGCTCAGGTTCAATGCGTTTCGAACGGTTTGGACAAAATCAAGCGTTCGATCATTGCTAACACAATAGAACAGTACATTCTTCGATGGCGAATACAGAGCGTCGGTGTAATGGTAGTGATACCACGAAACATAAAACTCCCAGGGGTTTCGGACCGTGCCGAGCACAGGCAGGTGAGAGTATTCGCGCGGCAGAACCTCGCGCGGTAAGTGATAGCCAATCTCGCGAGCGGACGGAAAGAATTTCGTTACAACGTCATACACAAACGTGCCGCCGGCCCTGGGTAAGTGAAGAAAAACGAATTTATCAGTGACGAGCATCCTGCAAACTCCGTGGTTAAACCAAAACGCCCTCGAACCTGATCATTCTTCGCACCGAGTATTCCTTTGACATTCCCGTAAGATCAGTGGCGCCGTTCATACTCCAGAAGAGCGTCAGTTGTCAAATAAAAGGAAAGAAGGACCGAATTTGGCCGTGATTTCAACTACTTTCTTGATGGAAGGCAATACGGGAGTACGTGATTGATATTCGGCGTGTGTGGGATCCAAGGCGAACCAACTGTCGGCAAAATGCGGACGCCAAGGAGGCGCATGGACTTGAGGATTTCGGCATGGGCGGTGCCGATCATCCCTTTCATGAGCGTGTGGGGGGAGGGGTCGTTTTGCGAATAATCCAATCGGAAGCCGCGGCAGGTGAGGTGAAGTCTCTCGTTAGGAGTTTAACTGTAGGCGGGCCTTGCGCTTGAGGCCGGCAGGATACCGCCGACGCAAAGGAGCCAAATCACAAGGGCAGTCGTGATCGCCAGCCATACTCCGCCGAGCGTGCAGGAAATCAAGCCAAAAGCTAATGCGATGCCGTACAATTGGCGGACTGGAGCAGCGAAGAACTTCCGTGTTTGTTTAATCGGTCTGCCATGCCACTGCGCAACCGAGTCGCCGGCGACAAGCAAGCCAAGCAAACCTCCGGCTACGATAGAGATCCAGGCGCTTGCGCCTGTCCAGGGCTGCCACACAAGGCCACAGATGAGGAAAACGATTGCGAACACAGCGCAGGCGAGCGCTAATAAAACCCAAGCAAGGCTCTTTTCGATCGGTTGAAGCGGATAGATGTCGTGGATAACCAGCCACACGGCAACCGCTGCAATGATAGTGATTCTCCCCAGCGGGCTTACCGCCTCGAACGGATTTCCAAGGAAAAAATAACCGATGAATATCAGCATCAAACCGAGATGCGAGAGAGCTCGCGGTAACTCGCGATTCAGTTTGAAGATCGCCCACCGAAAGCTCAGTTGAGAGCCGCGCGCCGGCGCGGGTTTTAAGCGAAAGCTCCAGCGCGGGACTTCGCGTTTCAGGGTGCGGTAATCGTCCCCGAATTCATTTTCCAAAAAGCTCTCTTCCTTTCTGACCCAGTACCGGTAGACGGAAAAAATAATCGGAAAGTAAATGAGGAACAGCAGAGGTCTGCCGGCAATAAGAAAAAAGCCGAAATCCATGATCATTTGCGCGACATAGTAGGGGTTTCGGTTGTATCGATACGGCCCGCGGACGGTCAGTATTTTTTCACGTTCCGCGTA